>CALNAU010000168.1 GCA_937874275.1 uncultured Clostridia bacterium
AGGCCTGCTGCTGCCGGTACGCGCGGATTTCCTCGGTCAGCTTGGGCACAATCTTGAACAGGTCGCCCACGATGCCCACATCGGCCACGCCGAAGATGGGGGCGTCGGGGTCCTTGTTGATGGCGACGATGTAGTCGGATTCCTCCATGCCGGCCATGTGTTGGATGGCGCCGGAGATGCCGCAGGCGAAGTACAGGTTGGGGCGTACGGTTTTGCCCGTCTGGCCCACCTGGCGGTCCTTCTCCTGCCAGCCGGCGTCCACCGCCGCGCGGGAGCTGGCCACTTCGCCGCCGATGGCGTCGGCCAAATCCTGCAGAAGCTGGAAGTTTTCGCCGCTGCCCACGCCGCGGCCGCCTGCTACCAGTATCTTGGCGGCCTGGATGTCAATCTTTTTGCTCACCTTTTTGATGACGTCTTCCACCTGCACATAGCAGGCGTTTTCCTTGGCCGTCCAGAGGAAGTCCACAATTTCACCCTGACGGGCGGCGTCGCGGATTTCGCGCACCATGACGCCCGGGCGCACGGTGGCCATCTGCGGGCGATGCTCGGGGCAAATGATGGTGGCCATCAGGTTGCCGCCAAACGCCGGACGCGTCATGTGAAAGGCGTGGGTCTCGGGCTCAATCTCCAGCTTTGTGCAGTCCGCCGTCAGGCCGGTGTGTACGCGGCCTGCCACGCGGGGACCCAGGTCGCGGCCAATGGCCGTGGCGCCAACCAGCACGATTTCGGGCTTGTATTCGTTGATGACGTCCGTCATGGCCTGGGTGTAGGGCTCGGTGGTGTAGGTGGCCAGCGCCTTGTCATCCACCACGATGACGCGGTCCGCGCCGTACTCCGCCAGCGTCTGCGCCAGCGGACGCACGCCGCTGCCCAGCAGCAGGGCAGTCACCTGGGTGTTCAAGTCGTGGGCCAGGTCCCTGGCCTTGCCAATCAGCTCCAGCGAAACGCCGCTGATTTCCCCGTCCACCTGTTGGGCGAAGGTGAGAACGCCTTGATATTCCTTGCTCATTGTATTCGCCTCCTTACAGAATGTACTTTTCGCGCAGCTTGTCCATCACAAACTGCACCGACTCGTCAACGCCCTCTTCAATCTTCATGCCGGGGGCCTTGACCGTCTTGGGGAAGGAACGGAACACCCGCGTGGGCGAGCCGTTCAGGCCGATGTTGCCGTCATCCACGGGCACGTCAGCGCGCGTCCAGATGGTGACCGTCTTCTCGCGGAAGGCATCAAAGATGCCGCCGGGGGTCATGTAGCGGGGGTCGTTGAGTTCGCTCAGCGCGGTCAGCAAGGCCGGCATCTTGGCGCGCACGGTGTGGTAGCGATCCTCGTACTGGCGCTTGACCACCACCTCGTCACCCTCCACGCGCACTGCCTCGGCGTAGCTGATGTTGGGGATTTGCAGATGCTCGGCGATTTCCGGGCCCACCTGGGCGGTGTCGCCGTCGATGGCCTGGCGGCCGGTGATAATCAGGTCGTAGTCCATCTTGCTGATGGCCGCGGCCAGCGTGCAGGAGGTGGCCCAGGTATCCGCGCCGCCAAAGGCACGGTCGGTCACCAGGTAGGCCTCGTCCGCGCCCATGGCCAGCGCCTCGCGCAGCACCAGGTCGGCCTGCATGGGGCCCATGCTGATGACGCTCACCTTGGCGCCCATTTCGTCTTTCAGGCGCAGGGCGGCTTCCAGCCCGGCTTTGTCGTCCGGGTTCATGATGGTGGGCACGCCCTCGCGGATCAGGGTGCCGCGCACGGGGTCAATGCGCACCTCGTTGGTGTCGGGCACCTGTTTGATGCAAACGACGATGTTCATGCTCTCTCTCCTCCCTTACTTGAGCAGCGCGCCCGAGATGACCATGCGCTGTACCTCGGAGGTGCCTTCGTAGATTTCGGTGATTTTCGCGTCGCGCATCATGCGCTCCACGTCATATTCCTGAATGTAGCCGTATCCGCCCAGCAGCTGCACGGCTCGGCGGGTCACATCGCTTGCCACGTTGGCGGCCTTCAGCTTGGCCAAGGCGGCTTCCACGGTGTAGGGCTGACCGGCGTCCTTGGTGGCGGCGGCGTGGTACACCATCCAGCGGGTGGCCTCAATCTCGCACTTCATGTCGGCCAGCTGAAACTGCGTGTTCTGGAACTTGGCGATGGGGCGGCCAAACTGCTTGCGCTCCTTCACGTAGGCGACGGCCTTGTCAAGCGCGCCCTCGGCCAGGCCCAGCGCCTGGGCGGCGATGCCGATGCGGCCACCATCCAGCGTGCCCATGGCCACGCCAAAGCCCTTGCCCTCGCGGCCCAGCAGGTTCTCCTTGGGGATGCGGCAGTCGATGAAAATCAACTCGCGCGTGGACGAGCCGCGGATGCCCATCTTCTTCTCCGGCAGGCCAAACTCAAAGCCCGGCGTGCCCTTTTCCACGATGAAGGCCGAGATGCCGCGCGTGCCCTGGGCTTTGTCCGTCATGGCAAACACCACGTAGATGTCGGCCTCGCCCGCGTTGGTGATGAAAATCTTGGAGCCGTTTATTACCCACTCATCCCCATCCAGCACGGCCTTGGTCTGCTGGCCGGCGGCATCGGTGCCCGCCTCAGGCTCAGTCAGCGCGAAGGCGCCCAGCTTTTCGCCGGTGGCCAGAGGAGTGAGGTACTTCTTCTTCTGGTCGGCCGTGCCAAAGCGGTCAATGGCGCCCGCGCCCAGCGAGGTGTGGGCCGACAGGATGACGCTGGTGGTGCCGCATACCTTGGCCATTTCCTCCACCGCCAGCACATAGGCTAGCGTGTCGCAGCCCTGGCCGCCGTACTCCTTGGCGAAGGGGATGCCCAGCATACCGCAGCGGGCCATCTTGTCGACCGTTTCCCGGGGGAAGCGGTGGAACTCGTCCACTTCCTGGGCGAGGGGTTCCACTTCCCTGTGCGCGAAGTCCCGAAAGAGCTGCTGCGCCATGGCATGCTCTTTGCTCAAGGTGAAGTCCATGTTCTCCTCCTTCTATTCGACCTGAATTGGTTTTCAGGTTACATGTCGTTAAATATTATACAATCATTTCCGAAAGTTGCAACCCCTTCAGGAAGAAAATAAGCAAAATTCAGAAACTTTTTGTCAATTTTTCGTCAAATTCGATGAATTTAGAGGGAGAAGAATATGAAAAGGTTTTCAGAATCACCGTTTCTTGGCACTGGTCCGAGCCCTGCCGCCGTGTGGCCGAAATGGAATCGGATCAGGAATGGGATGTCCTCCTTCCCGACGAAAGCCGGTGGAGCAGCCCCGGCCACGGCAGGCTGTCAAGTCGGAAGACAGCGCGGCAGCTGTGGCGCGATACAGCATCCGGTCAAGGAATGATGATTCCCCTCAAGCCTGAAAACTCATACTATATTATGTAGATGCAAATTTTGCAGACCTATGATACAATGTCCCGGGTTATGTGAAAAAAATGTTAACATGACTATGAGGAGGCCTAATCCGGATGACAGAAGTCGGCGAAAAGTTCGCGGAGTTGGACCGCATCATTGCCCGCCATCGGGATGAACCGGGCGGATTGATGCCGGTGATGCAGGAGGCGCAGGCGTTGTTTGGCGCGCTGCCCATGGATGTGCAGGAGGTCATTGCCGACGGCATGGGCAAGACCCTGAGCGAAGTCTATGGCGTGGCGACCTTTTACGCGCAGTTTGCGCTGGCGCCCAAGGGCAAGTATGTGATCAGCGTCTGCATGGGGACAGCCTGTTATGTTAAGGGCGCGCAGGCGGTGCTGGACAAGCTGTCCGAGTACCTGGAGATCCCCGTGGGCGAGACCACGGAGGACGGGGAATTTACGCTGGATGCCACGCGCTGCATCGGCGCCTGCGGCCTGGCCCCTGTGATGACCGTCAACGATGACGTGTATGGCCGGGTGACGCCCGACCAGGTAGCCGGCATCCTGGACAAGTACCGCGCCTGATGCGCGACCTGTCGCTGCACCTGCTGGACCTGGCGGAGAACAGCCTGCGGGCCGATGCCTCCCTGATCAGCCTGGCGCTGAGCCTTCAAGAAGATGGGGCGCTGGACGTGGTGTTGGAAGACGATGGCCGGGGCATGGAGCAGAGCTTCGCGCAGCGGGCGGCGGACCCTTTTGCCACCACCCGCACCACCCGTAAGGTGGGCCTGGGGCTGCCGCTGGCGGCCGCCAACGCGGAGAAGACCGGCGGCTTTCTGCGGCTGGACAGCCTGCCAGGCCAGGGCACGCGGGTACACCTGCGGCTGATGACCAGGCATGTGGACTGTCTGCCCCTGGGCGATTTGCCGGAGACCATGAGCACGTTGGTGCTCACCCACCCCGACCGGCCGGATTTTGTGCTGGCGCTGCGCTCGCCGCAGGCGGAGGGCCGGTTTGATACCCGGGACATCCGCCGGGCGCTGGGGCCAGAGGTTGGTTTACAGGAACCCGAGGTTATGGACTACATCAAACAGCTGCTCATCGAGCAGTGTCAAACGGTATTCGGAGGGTTGATATTGTGAAAACACTGGAAGAACTGGAAGCCATCCGTCAAAAAACCCTGGCGCGCATCAGCCTGCGCAAGGAGGACAAGGAGGAGGCCGTGCGCGTGGTGATCGGCATGGCCACCTGCGGCATCGCGGCGGGCGCCCGCCCCGTGCTGACCGCCTTTATGGATGAGATTGGCCGCCGCCACCTGCGTAATGTGCAGGTCACGCAGACCGGCTGCGTGGGCATGTGCCGGCTGGAGCCCATGGTGGACGTCATTACGCCCGACGGCAACAAGGTGACCTATGTGAAGGTCAACCCCGAGAAGGCGCGCATGATTGTGGCCGACCACGTGGTCAACGGCCACCCGGTGACCGAGTATACCATCGGCGCTGCCGAGCAGCAGGCCTGACGGGAGGGAACTACATGGATATTTTTCGTTCACACGTATTGCTGTGCGGTGGCACAGGCTGTACCTCGTCGGGCAGCGAGCAATTGCTCGAGCACCTGAACCTCAAGCTGAAGGAATATGACCTGGACCGGGAAATCAAGCCCATCCGCACCGGCTGCTTTGGCCTGTGCGAGGCGGGTCCCATCGTCATCGTGTACCCGGAGGGCACCTTTTACTCCCACGTCACGGTGTCTGATATCGATGAAATTGTGGCCGAGCACCTGCTCAAGGGCCGCATCGTCAAGCGTCTGCTGCATCAGGAGAAGGATGTCGACCACACGGTGGACATGGCGCTGGACCAAATTCCCTTCTACAAGCACCAAACCCGCGTGGCGCTGCGCAACTGCGGTGTGATCGACCCGGAGAACATCGATGAGTATCTGGCCTTTGACGGCTACAAGGCCATGCAAAAGGCGCTGCTGGAGATGACGCCTGAGCAGGTCATCGATACCGTCAGCCAGTCCGGTCTGCGGGGACGCGGGGGCGGCGGCTTTCCCACCGGACAGAAGTGGAAGTTTGCCCGCGCCAGCCAGGGCGAGCGCAAGTTTGTCATCTGCAACGCCGACGAGGGCGACCCCGGCGCGTTCATGGACCGCTCCGTGCTGGAGGGCGATCCCCACTGCGTGCTGGAGGCCATGATTATCAACGGCTACGCCATCGGCGCCAACGAGGGCTATGTGTATGTGCGCGCCGAGTACCCTATCGCCGTCAAGCGCCTGGGCATGGCCATCGACCAGGCCAAGGAGTACGGCCTGCTGGGCAAGAACATCCTGGGCAGCGGATTTGACTTTGACGTGCATATCCGCGAGGGTGCCGGCGCCTTTGTGTGCGGCGAGGAAACCGCGCTGATGGTGTCCATTCAGGGCGAGCGCGGCGAGCCCCATCCCAAGCCGCCCTTCCCGGCGGTTCGCGGCCTGTTTGACGCGCCCACCAACATCAACAACGTGGAGACCTATGCCAACATCCCCCAGATTTTGCTGCATGGGCCCACCTGGTTCCGCTCCATGGGCACGGAGAAATCCGCCGGTACCAAGGTGTTCGCCCTGGGCGGCAAGATCAACAACACCGGCCTGGTGGAGGTGCCCATGGGCACGCCGCTGCGCACCGTCATCTATGACATCGGCGGCGGCATCCCCAACGGCCGCGCCTTCAAGGCCGTGCAAACCGGCGGCCCCTCGGGCGGCTGCATCCCGGCCGACCTGCTGGATGTGCCCATCGAGTATGACTCCCTCACCCAGATTGGCTCCATGATGGGGTCGGGTGGCATGATTGTCATGGATGAGGACAACTGCATGGTGGACATCGCCCGCTTCTTCCTGGATTTTACCGTGGATGAGAGCTGCGGCAAGTGCACGCCATGCCGCATCGGCACCAAGCGGATGCTGGAAATCCTGGACCGCATTGTGTCCGGCCGCGGCCGTGACGGCGACCTGGAGAAGCTGGAAAAGCTGGCCCACAACATCAAGGCCACCGCGCTGTGCGGCCTGGGGCAGACAGCGCCCAACCCGGTGCTGTCCACCATCCGCTACTTCCGAGAGGAGTATGAGGCCCATATCCACGACCACAAGTGCCCGGCGAGTCACTGCCGCGCGCTGCTGGAGTACCTCATCGGCGAAAACTGCCGCGGCTGCACCGCCTGTGTGAAGGCCTGCCCGGTGGGCGCCATCACGGGCGAGCCCAGGGGCCTGCATATCATCGACCAGAACAAGTGCATCAAGTGCGGCGCATGCAAGGAAAAGTGCCGTTTCGACGCCATCAGCCGCCACTGAGCAGAGGAGAGCAAGCATGTCAAACATTACATTGACCATCGACAACGTGCAGGTGGTTGTGCCCAAGGGCACCACGGTGCTGGAGGCAGCGCGTCAGGCCCAGGTCCGTATCCCCACGCTGTGCTTCCTCAAGGATTTGAACGAGATTGGCGCCTGCCGCATGTGCGTGGTGGACGCCGGCGGCCGCACCCTGCAGCCGGCCTGCGTGCTGGAGGCGGGCGACGGCATGGTGGTGCGCACCAACACGCCCCAGGTACGCGAGGCGCGCAAGGTGATTCTGGAGCTGATTCTCTCCAACCACGATAAAAAGTGCCTCAGCTGCGTGCGTAGCCAGAACTGCGAATTGCAAAAGCTGTCGCTGGAGCTGGGCGTGGAAAACGGCGACGAGTTTGAGGGCAAGCGCAACGAGTACGAGGTAGATGACAAATCCCCCTCCATCGTGCGCGACAACAACAAGTGCATCCTCTGCCGCCGCTGCGTGGCCGCCTGCTACAAAACGCAGGCCGTGGGCGTCATCGGCCCGGTGAAACGCGGCTTTGATACCGCCATCGCCTCGCCGTGGGATTTGCCGCTCAACAGCATGGCCTGCATCGCCTGCGGCCAGTGCATCGCCGCCTGCCCGGTGGGCGCCCTGCGCGAGAAGGAGGAAGCCCCCCTGGTGTGGGACCTGCTGGCCGACCCCAACAAGCATGTGGTGGTGCAGACCGCGCCCGCCGTGCGCGCGGGCCTGGGCGAGGAGTTTGGCCTGCCCATGGGCACCAACGTGGTGGGCAAGCTGGCAGCCGCGCTGCGCCGCCTGGGCTTTGACCGCGTGTTTGATACCGATTTCGGTGCCGACCTCACCATCATGGAGGAATCCAACGAGCTGGTGGAGCGCATCACCAAGGGCGGCGTGCTGCCCATGATTACCTCCTGTTCCCCCGGCTGGGTCAACTATTGCGAGACCTATTTCCCGGATTTCATCCCCAACCTGTCCAGCTGCAAGTCGCCCCACGAGATGACCGGCGCCATGATCAAGAGCTACTACGCGCAAAAGAAGGGCATCAAGCCCGAGGACATTGCGGTGGTATCCGTTATGCCCTGCACGGCCAAGAAGTTTGAGGCCGACCGCGAGGAGCTGGCAGCCGTCAACGGCCTGCCGGATGTGGATGCCGTGGTGACCACCAGGGAGCTGGCGCGCATGATCAAGCAGGCGGGCATCGATTTCCTCAACCTGCCCGACGAGAGCTTTGACGAGCTGCTGGGCGAGAGCACCGGCGCCGCCACCATCTTCGGCGCCACCGGCGGCGTGATGGAGGCCGCGCTGCGCACCGCCTACGAAAAGATTACCGGCAAAACCTTGGACAAGCTGGACTTTGAGGCCGTGCGCGGCGTGCAGGGCGTCAAGGAGGCCACCGTGCACATCGGCGACCTGGACCTGCATGTGGCCGTGGCCCATGGCACGGCCAATGCCAAGCAGCTGCTGGAGGACGTGCGCCGCGGCGAGAAGGAATACCACTTCATCGAGGTCATGGGCTGTCCCGGCGGCTGCGTGACCGGCGGCGGCCAGCCCATCGTGACGGCCTGGGACCGCCTGGGTGTGGATCCGCGGGTGGAGCGCGCCAAGGCCCTGTACATGGCCGACAAGCAGACCGCCCTGCGCAAAAGCCACGACAACCCCGAGGTGCGCCGCGCCTATGATGACTTCCTGGGTGAGGTGGGCGGCCACAAGGCACACGAGCTGCTGCACACCCACTACACCGCCAAGCCCAAGTACAAGCAATAACACATATATCCCTGCCGCCGAATGGTCAAATCGATGCGTCAGGGGGTCAAAGAGCATGATAAAGGACGGCACCATGGCGGCGTCGTCCTTTGTTGTGCGGTTGCGGATGTTGTGTCCGGGTATCGTTTGCTCGTCCAATGCAAGGCGCCTCGTCAACGGAGATGTGCTTGGGTATGCAAAAGGGCTGCCGTGACGGCAGCCCTTGGGTGTTGAGGAATGAAGTAGTGATAGCCGATGCTGTTACGCCTTCGCCCGCCGCTGCGGCCGCAGGGCTTCCTTCAGCACCTTGAAGATGTTCGTCTTGTTGCCGTAGTTGAGGCTGCCCCAGCGGTAGATTTTGATGGACAGCCAGGCGAACAGCGCCACCGTCAGCAGCATCAGCGCGCCCGCGGCAATCATTTGCCAGGCCGGTACGGTGGCCAGGCCGGCGCGCATGGGCATCACCATGATGGCCGTGAAGGGAATCAGCGAGGTAGCCACGGACACCGGGCCGTTGGGCACGTTCATCACGAAGGTGCTGGCCACATAGCCCGCGATGAAGATAAACTGTACCACCGCGGTGGCGCTGCCCACGTCCTCCACCCGGCTGACGGTGGAGCCCAGTGCCGCGTACAGGAACAGGTACAAAATGTAGCCGGTGATGGAGAAGAACAGGTAGGTCAGGATGTAGCTCTGGCTGAGCGAGCCCAGCAGCATCTGGCGAACCATAGGGGAGTAATAATCCTGGCTGAACAGGAAGCCGCCCAGCGCTGCCACCACAATCAGGCCAAACTGCACGATGCCGCTCACGCCGGCCGCCGCCACCTTGCCCAGAATCAGCGGGGTGGGTTTGGTGCTGGTAATCAGCAGCTCCATGGCCTTGGAATCCTTCTCCCGGGCAATCATGGTGGAGGTGGTGTTGCCGTAGATGAGTACGAGCATATAGACCATCACCATCAGCACCATGGACAGCAGGATGTTGTTCTCCGTGTTTTTGCCCATCACGGTGGTCGTGGTGTCGGGCGCGAAGGCCTCAATGGCGGCCAGGTCCTCCGTGGTCAGCCCTTTATCGGCCAGCAGGGCGTCCTTGTGGCGCTGGCTGACAAGCTGGCTCAGCACGCTTTCGTACCGGTCCTCCATCCCCTTGTCCTGGTAGATGGTTTCAAAGCTGGTATCGCCCGTGAAAACAAAGCCCACCTTAAGCGCCTTTTCCTTGAGCGCGGCCACCAGGTCGTCGCGGGCGGCGTACTGATTGCCCTCCTGAAGGCCCAGCAGGTCGGTATAGGCCTGGCGCTGGGCGTCATCGGCAAACACATAGCCCACATCCTGGGTGAGGGTGGTGTCCGCCTGGGCGGCTTGGCCATCCTTGTCCGAGGAGAACATGGCCGAGATGCGCGGGAAGGAGGTAGCCACCAGCGCGATAAGCACCAGAATCAGCGTGGTCACCTGCACGGTGCGCTTGCCCAGCTGCTGACGCAGCTCATACTTGAATACGATGCCAAAGTCCCTCATGCCTGCTCACCTACCTTTGCGATGAATATGTCGTTGAGGCTGGGTGTATACAGCCCGTAGTGGTGGATGATCCAGCCCTGCCGGTTCACGTGGTCCAGAACCTGCTGCTGGGTGACCCGGTTTTGGGTATCCAGAATCAGCCCGTCCTCGTGCGGCAGGGTGATGATGTCGGGGAAGGCCACGCGCAGGGCGTCCGCCAGCGCCGCGTCATCCATGCCCTCGATGCGCAGCTGCAGCTTGTTTTGCCCCAGCTCGCGCTTGATCTGCTCCAGGTCGCCGGTCAGCAGGATGTCGCCCTGATGAATCAGCGTCACGTCGTCGCAGATTTCCTCCACATAGTTCATCTGGTGGGAGGAGAAGATGACCAGCTTGCCCTCCGAGACAAAGCGGGCGATGGTATCCTTGAACACCTGGGCATTCACCGGGTCCAGCCCGCTGAAGGGCTCATCCAGGATAAGGATGTCCGGCTCGTTGAGAAAGCTCTGGGCGATTTGAATCTTCTGCTGGTTGCCCTTGGACAGGGTTTCCAGCTTCTTTTTCTTGTACTCGCCCAGCTCGAAATAATCCACCCAATAGTTGGCTGTGGCCAGCGCCTGGGCACGGGTGGCGCCGCGCAGCTGGGCAAAGTACACCAGCTGCTCCAGCACCGTGTGCTTCTGGTACATGCCGCGCTCCTCGGGCAGATAGCCCACGCGGTACTTGGTGATATCCAGCGGCTGCCCGTCGATGTAGAAGCCGCCCTCGTCCTGGTGAAACACATCCATCAGGCAGCGGATGGTGGTGGATTTGCCCGCGCCGTTGCGGCCCAGAAAACCCATCGCCCGGCCGGACTGCACGGTGAAGTTGATGCCGTGCAGCACCTCCTTGTCGCCAAAGCGCTTGGTTACCCCTCTGACTTCCAGTTGCATACAGGTCCCCCTCAGTTCTTGTTCACGCGAAACGTCATCACAAACGCGCCGATTCCTCGTGCATGTCCGCCTTCGTTTCGCATCCTCGCTTCGCAGGTACGGGTTCAACCGGCCGCGCGAAGCAGTGCATTATATATCCAGCTCAATCCGCTCGTCCAGCGTTTCCGAGACGTATTTGCCGTCCTTCTTGCGCTGACGCACGCACTCGGTCAGCAGATACTCAATCTGCCCGTTGACCGAGCGGAAATCGTCCGCGGCCCAGGCGGCCAGCTGCGCGTACAGGCGTGCAGACAGCCGCAGCGGGACTTGCTTTTTATCCTCGCTCATCTCAATACAGGCTGCCGCTGTTGACCACCGGCTGCGCGTCCCGGTTGGCGCACAGCACCACCAGCAGGTTGGACACCATGGCCGCCTTTCTCTCCTCATCCAATTCCACAATGTTGTCGGTGCTCAGGCGCTCCAGCGCCATCTGCACCATGCCCACGGCGCCGTCCACAATCATGGTGCGCGCGTCCACAACGGCGCTGGCCTGCTGGCGCTGCAGCATGGCGGCGGCAATCTCCGGCGCGTAGGCCAGGTAGGTGATGCGCGCTTCCAGAATTTCAATGCCCGCCTCCTCCACCTTGTCCTGGATTTCCTGGCGGATGCGCTCGGCCACCAGGGCGCTGGAGCCGCGCAGGCTGCCCTCGTCCGGCTCGCCATCGCCCGTGGTATCCACATTGGGCGCCACGTCATAGGGGTAGATGCGCACGATGTTGCGCAGCGCGCTGTCGCACTGCAGCGACAGATACTCCTTGTAGTTGTCCACCGTGAAGACGGCCTTGGCCGTATCCACCACGCGCCACATCACGGCGATGCCAATCTCAATGGGGTTGCCCAGGCAGTCATTCACCTTCTGCTTGCTGTTGTTGAGCGTCATCACCTTGAGGGATATCTTTTTCTTCAGGCCGTCCAGATCCACCGTGTTCTCCTGGCCGGAGACCATCATCTTGACCTTGCTGCCGCTGTCCACGTCCCCGCTCTGGCCCAGGCGCGTCTTGGCCGCCGGGTTGACGGCGGAGGAGAAGGGATGCACAAAGAAGAACCCCTCATCCTTGAGCGTGCCGATGTACTTGCCAAACAGGGTGAGCACCAGCGCCTCCTGCGGCCGAATGACCTTCAGCCCCATGAACGGGATGAACCCCGCGACCAGCCACAGGATGCCCAGCGCTAGCAGCACCCCGCCAAAGCCGCGGCCCGCGTCCAGCATCGTGCCACCCGTGATAACCAGCGCGATGGCCACCAGATACAGCAGTATGCCCCCGATGAGCACCGGGAAACCGGATCTTGCTTTCAGCACTTTTTCTTGCATGATGTGTGCCTCCTTCTTAATGTATCTGGATGATATCATTGTGATATCAAAATTGTCAATACATATTTCTGTAAAATGTGCGTAAATTGCGAAATTCTTTCCAGACCCCGGTGAGCGCGTTTCGCGGCGCGGTTGCTTCGACCCTTCCCGGATGCTGCCGTACGATTTGTTCTTAATCAGGCAACCTGTGGGGTGGCGGCGGCGCATGTGGATATGTGCGCAAGGCGTTGTGCTGACAACCTGCAATCAGCAACATGCGTGTGATTATATCGGCCAAAAGTGGTCAACAATATCACATATTTGATTGATTATTATCCCCACAAAGGATATAATTATCAAAGATAATGCCGTAGTTGTCGTGCGAAAACGCGCAGCCGCCCGGGCGGGATTACAGGAGGGGCTATGCGTACGCGAACAAGATTGGATTTTCGTGCGGTGACAAGCATATTCTTCAGGCGTTCTTCTATCCTGCGGTGGGCTTTTATGCTCACTCTTTTGGTATGGTTGATGCCACTGGCCGGCAGAGCCGCGATAGTTACGGAAAGGGGCCCCGCCTATAGCGATTACCCCATCAATGTCTCCCTGGATGCGAGGCGGGGGACAACGATTAGCCCCACCGGCCTGCCATATACCATTGGACAACGGCCTGTGGGGCGCATCCGTCTGACGGTAGATGAGGAAGCCCAATGGAATGGCGGCGTGCTTCAAGGCGCGTATGTCACCGTGACCGTTCCGGAATCTGAATTGATTACCGAGCCGGAGTTGGCTCTGAACAACATCCTCTTTGAGGGGACCCCGCCGGATTACGTCACCACGTCGGTCAAGTTTCAATATATCGAGGGAACCGGTGTCGTGTTCCGTATCAACCTGGCGGATCTGACGGCCAACAGCGTGCTCAGCACTGTAGATTTTTATATGAATTTCTCTCGTCGGGTAATCCCAAACGGCTTTGTCCAAACGCCGACCATATCGATGTATGACGGCGAGAACCGATTGATATCCTCCGTGAAGGGCGTCGAGTTTGAGATGCGCTCGTCCCCGCCTACACTCACCAAGTACGTTGGCTCCAACATCAACCAGACAGCGGCTACAAACGGCCAGAGTTATTACGGCGGCGTGGTCAACGCCGAGCATACTGCCATTGAAGCGGCGCAGGACGTAGCCTTCATGTACAAGCTGAGCAAGACGGATGACTCGCTTGCCTCGCTATCCCCGCCCCGCATTGTCCGCGTGGTGATAACCGACACGCTGCCCACCTACACCGATGCCAATGGCGAAACGAAAACGGCCGTATTTGAGCCTTCCAAGAACCCGGGCTGGACGCTGAGCGCGGACGGAACGCAGGTCACCTACAAAGATATACAGGGAAGTACAGAGCCGCGCCCCGGCAGCGATTTGTTTGATACTGGTCTGCCCCCAGTCTTTGTGCCAACCAGTGAGTTAGTAAAGACCGTTTCCTGG
>CALNAU010000169.1 GCA_937874275.1 uncultured Clostridia bacterium
AATCTACTGTCCAGTCTGCGGGGATATCGTGCTGGACGCGGTGGCCAAGCTGATGGTCAACATACAGGGCATCCGGGCACGCACCGAGGAGGGCATTCGCGCGCTGATTGAGGCGCTGCTGCTGGCCGGGTTGACGGTGCTGATGGTCGGCCATACGCGGGCCGTGGCCTCGGCGGAGCACAACATCGCCCACTACTGGGAAATGCAGATGCTGGCCCGCCGGCAAACGCCGCCCATGCACGGCGCGTCCGTGGGCGTAGCCACCCGGCTGCTGTGGCCACTTTTCAAACGGTTTGCCGCGCAGGGGCTGCCGGATGATATGGATGACGATGCCCTATTGCGCCGGCGCATCACCCCGGCCCAGCGCGAGCAATGGATGCTGCGCGCCTATGGTGAGGAGGCCGCCCGCTCCATCATGGCGGACAACCCGGGTGACTTTTTGACCGATGCGGAGCACCTGCGCCGCATACAGCGCGCACGGGAGCGCTTCCCGCGCATCCGGGCCATCATTGATGACTTGCCAAGCGAGCAGACGCTGACCGATGCCATGCAGGCGCTGGGCGCGCCCATGACGCCGGCCGACCTGGGGCTGGATGATGAACTGGTCAGCCTGTCCATGCACTGCGCCAAGGACTACCGCACCCGCTATACCCTGCTCAAGTTGTTGGATGAATGCGGCCTGCTCAACGACTACCTGAAGGATTATGTGATGTGAGCAAACCAACCACAAAAAAACGGCTGCCGGGCGAGCTGCTGCTGGTCATCGCCATGCTGCTCAACTCCCTGGCCGTCTCGCTGATGATTAAGGCGGACTTTGGCATCTCCCCCATCAGCTCCATCCCCTATGTGCTGTCGGTGGCCTTTCCCGCGATATCGCTGGGCACCTGGAACGCGGTGATGCAATGTTTCTGGCTGCTGCTGACGATGCTGATTATCCGCAAGTTCAAGCCGGGCTACCTGTTCTCGTTTGTGCTGGCGTTTCTGTTTGGCTTTCTGCTGGACGGCTGGACGGCGATGATGGCGGGCTGGCCAGTGGGTATCGCCTGGCGGCTGCTCTACTACGCCGTGGGCTTTGGCTGTATGGCAACCGGCATCGCCTGCTTTTTGCTGTGCGGCACGCCCGTGCTGCCCTACGACGCCGTGCCCCGCGCCTTCGTGCTGGAAAAAGGGCTTTCCGTGCGCCAGGCGCGCACCGGCTTTGAAATCATCAGCCTAATTACCTCCCTCACCCTCAGCCTGCTCTTGCTGGGCCGGGTCATCGGTATCGGTGTGGGTA
>CALNAU010000170.1 GCA_937874275.1 uncultured Clostridia bacterium
TGGAATTGATTTTCGCCGACATGGACACGGTGCAGCGCCGCGGCGAGAAGGCCGGTAAAATGATCAAAACCGGCGAAAAGAAATATGCTCGCGAGGCCGAGTTGGCCGAGCGCGTGCTGGCCCACCTGAGCAAAGGGCTGCCCGCCCGCTCGATGGAAATTGCGGATGAGGAAGACCGGGAGACCCTCCAGCAATGGTTTTTGCTGACCACCAAGCCGGTGATTTATGCCCTCAATATCGCTGAGGAAGATTTGGGCAAACAGCACGAGGACATCCCCAACGCCCTGCGGGTGGAGGAGATTGCCGCCCAGGAGGGTGCGGAGACGCTGCTGATTTCAGCGGCCATCGAGCAGGAGGTGGCCTCGCTGGATGGCGAGGAAAAGGCACAGTTTTTGCAGGAGCTGGGCATCGGCCAAAGCGGGCTGGACCGCCTGGTGCAGCGCTGCTACAAGCTGCTGGGGCTCATCAGCTTCCTCACCGCGGGCGAGGATGAGTGCCGTGCCTGGACCATCACCCGCGGCACCAAAGCACCGCAGGCTGCCGGCAAGATTCATACCGATTTTGAGAAGGGATTTATCCGCGCGGAGATTGTGCCCTTTGATACGCTGATGAGCCTGGGCAGCATGGCTGCCTGCAAGGAAAAGGGCCTGGTGAAGAGCGAAGGAAAGGACTATGTGATGCAGGATGGCGATGTGACGCTGTTCCGCTTCAACGTATAAGCCATGAGCAAAGCTGGCTATCTCCTCAAGCGGCTGCGGCGCATGGACTACAACAGGATGTGGTCCACGCTGGACCTATTGCAGCAGCGCTCGGGTAAGGGCCGCGCGCGGCTGATGCTTGACATGATGCGCTGCGGCCTGCGCTACAACGCCGGGTATATGGACTATATGATTGCCGAGATGTACCGGCTGAGCCATGCCCAACGCAAAACCGTCATTACCCGCGGCATCAACAACCAGATTGTGCGCCGCATGAATGACAAGGCGTACTGGCATTCCTTTGATGACAAGGCGGAGTTTAACAGCGTGTTTGGCAAATGGGTGCCGCGCGCCTGGATGCGCACCGACGCGCAGACGGACCTGGAGGAACTCATCGCCTTTCTGAATGGCAAGCAAGCCGTGTTCCTTAAACCCATCGAGGGCTCCAGCGGGGTGGGGGTGACCAAATACACCCAGGCTGACTGGGCGGATGCGGATGCCTTCCTGCGCACGGTGCGCGCCGCGGGCCCCAGCGTGCTGGAGGACTGCGTGGTGCAGCACGAGCGCATGAATGCCCTCAACCCCGGCTCCGTCAACACGGTGCGCATCGCCACCTTGATTGGCGACAAGCAGCAGGGCATCGTCTATGCTTTTTTGCGCATCGGCAACGGCAAGGTGATGGACAATGTGGACTGCGGCGGCATGGCTGCCCGGGTGGACCTGGACAGCGGGCGTCTGCTGACGGTGGCCGCCGATAAGCTGGGGCATGTGTTCACCCATCACCCCATCACGAATACGCCCATCATCGGCTTTGAGCTGCCCCATTTTGAGCAGGCCAAGGATATGTGCCTGGAGGCCATGCGGATGGTGCCGCAGCTGCGCTATGTGGCATGGGATGTGGCGCTTACCCCCGACGGCCCAACCATGATTGAAGGAAATAGTTTCCCCAGCCACGCGGTGCCCCAATTTGCCGCGCATTACCCCGATGGCATCGGCATTCTGCCCGAATTCCAACGCTTCATCGATACCTGACCAACCGAATTTGCCCCGCCTGCATGAAACGGCGGCCCCTCCCCGTTGTATGGCTGTAAGCAACTGCCTGCCCTTGGAAGGAGATGATCAACATGGATTTAATCAGAGCATTATTGGTCTATCTATCGCTGCTGATGTCCTCATCAGCGGTGACCAGCCCGGTGCTGACGCCGGTGCCTGTGGATTTTGCCACACCAACCCCCTATGTGACGGCGACCATCGCGCCCACGCGCACCCCCGCGCCCACCCTTGTGCCCACGGCCACCCCGGCGCCGCTGACCACGCTGTACATGGGCGACCGAGGCGCAGCTGTGCGCACCATGCAGCAGCGCCTGAAGGACCTGGGCTACCTGACCGGCAATGTGGATGGCATCTTCGGCCAACAGACACGCCGGGCGGTGGAACGCTTCCAACAATACAACAAACTGTCGGTGGACGGCATCGCCGGCCCCAAGACGCTTAACAAGCTGTATTACGACCGCAACGTTGTGCGCAACCCGTCCAACCCCGTCACACCCAGGCCGATATCGGCCAATGTGCCGGTGTACTATTACACCACACGCGGTGTGCTGCTGGGCAGCGATACGGTGGTGGCCCTGCCGGGCAGCACCATCATTGTGCCAAACCCCGTCCGGGTGCCGGCCAATCACACGCTCATCAGCCCCAGCCGCGTCACCGTGCAGGTGGATACGGCAGGCCGGGCGAACCCCGCCTCGGTCTATTTCACCTACCAGCCCAATTCGGAGCTGACGCCGGTCACTGTGCCCATCTTCTATCGCTCCGACCTCAATGAGTTGCTGGCCACGGACTTTGTCACCGTGCCGGTTGGTCAGAGCGTGGTGGTGCGCCCCAATGCGGCCAAGGTGCCTGCGGGCTATAGCTTGATCACCTCGGGCGCGCTGACGCTGAGCATCTCCAACCGCGGCGTGCCTACCCCCAATGTGCTCACCTTCTTCTACCGCCAGAACGCGCCCGCGCAGGTGACCGTGCCTGTGTTATACCGCGATACCAGCGGCGCGCTCATCGGCAGCGAAACCAAATCCTACACCGCGGGCACCTACACCGTGACGGCCAATGATGCCGCCGTGCCAAGCGGCTACACCTTGCAGGGCAGCAGAACCCAGCAGGTCACCATATCGGCCGCGGGTGTCGCCAGCCCCACGCTCATTACCTTCATCTATACCCCCAACGTGGTGACGGTATCCGTGCCGGTCGAGTATGTGGACCAGGCAACCGGCAACGTTATCCACAGCGACGCATTCTCTGCGCGCACTGGCACCAATACGGTCACCGCCAACGACAGCTTCGCCCCCGGCTATACGCTGGCAAGCGCCAGGCAGGTCACCGTGACGGTAAATAACGCCGGGAGCGCGACACCGGCCAAGGTCACCTTTACCTATAAACGCATTGTCAGCGTACCGGTCGAGGTGCACCTGCTGCAGGAGGGCGGCGGCATTCTGGGCGGCTACAGCATCACCTTGGGTGAGGGCAGCCACACCATCGTGCCCAATGACAGCTTCCTCAGCGGCTACACGCTGCTGGATGGTCCCAGCAAGACCGTGACGGTGGACGCTGCCGGCACAGCCACGCCCGCCATCGTAACCTTCACCTACCGCAAGCCTACACAACCTACCACACAGCCCACCACACCACCCGCGCCGACCAACACCCCGACCCCCGCGACCGCCACCCCGACCACCCCCGCCCAGGAGGTAGCGGCCACCGTTACCCTGTGGTATAAGGATGCGTCCGGCGGGCTTCGCGGCGGCGACGTCGTCACCCTGAAGCCCGGCACCCACGAGGTAGCCCCCCTCTACACAGAGCTTGGCAACCTGGTGCTGCAGGAACCCAAGACGCAAACGGTCATCGTGAGCGCGGAGGGCGTGGCTACCCCCTCTGAGTTGACCTTTATCTTTGACGAGCCAACGTCTCCGGCTCCGGCACCCGCCCCAGCCCCCGTTCCGGTTGAGGCCAAGGTTGAGGTGCAGTATGTCGATCAAACCTCCGGTGAAGTCATCACAACGGAAAACTTCACCTATGTGGCGGGTTCCCACACTGTAACCGCGAATGATGCCTTGATGGCAGGCTATGTCCGCCAGGGTGAGGCAACTGTAAACGTCACTGTCACGGCGGACGGCAACGCAAGCCCGAACCCCGTAATCTTCAACTATATTAAGGAAGAGGCTCCGCCCGAACCCGCACCGGTACCGGTGGAGGCCACCGTCGAGGTGTATTATATCGACCAGGCGACGGGCAACATGATTGGCGCGGAGCAGTTCACGTTTGGCGAAGGCCAGCACACCGTCACCGCCAATGATGGCGGCTACGCGGGCTATGTCCGCCAAGGCGAAGCGACGATAACGGTCACAGTCAGCGCTGACGGCACCGCCACGCCGAGCCCCGTCGTGTTCAACTATGTCAAGGAAGAAGCCCCGTCCACACCGGTGCCGGTGGAGACAACTGTCGAAGTGCAGTATGTTGACCAGGCATCCGGCACCGTCATCACCACCGAGAGCTTCACCTATACGGAAGGCAGCCACACCGTAACGGCCAATGATGCCTTGATGACCGGCTATGTCCGCCAGGGCGAGGCGAATGTAACCGTCACTGTAACAGCCGACGGAACAGCCAGCCCGAACCCCGTTATCTTCAACTATGTTAAAGAAGAGGCGCCGCCCGAACCCGCACCGGTACCGGTGGAGGCCACCGTCGAGGTGCATTACATCGACCAGGCGACGGGCAACATGATTGGCGCGGAGCAGTTCACGTTTGGCGAAGGCCAGCACACCGTCACCGCCAATGATGGCGGCTACGCGGGCTATGTCCGCCAAGGCGAAGCGACGGTCACCGTCACCGTCAGTGCGGACGGCACCGCCACGCCAAGCCCCGTCGTGTTCAACTATGTTGTGGAAGCCCCACCCGCTCCGCCCGCGCCCCCTCAGGTTACCCTGCCGCAGCTGGCCTTCACGGATGCCACGCTGCCTGAAGGCAGTAACGCCGTGTACACAGGGCCGGGCGACACCTACTACCAGACAGACATGGAGGCCCCCTTCGCCGGCGGCGCGGTACGCCTCTACGGCCAGGAGAATGGCTGGGCCATGATTGGCTACGACCTGGGCGAAGGCAACTACCGCGTGGGCTATGTGGCCGCGGCCGCATTTGGCGATGCCAACATTGCGCCCCTGCAACTCGCCGGTGAAACCCTGACGCTGACCGACAACGCCACCCTGACCGAAGACCCATACGGCAATAACCAAAGCCTTAGCGCCGGACTGACGGCGGGCACATCCGTCAAAGCCTTGGCCACGTTGGACAATTGGGTCTACGTAGAGGTATCTGATCTCAGCGGCAGCGGGCAACCCGCCCGCGGCTTCGTGCCCAAGGCGAGCCTGGGGCTGTAAACCGTACAAACCGACAAAGTGGAGCAGCCGCACAACGATATGTGCGGCTGCTCCTGTTTAAATGGACAGGTTATGGTCCCTTCGGCGAACTCTGTCCCTTCCGATGTATGGTTTGTTACTTCTGAAGCATCTCCTGGACGATTCGGTAGTAATCCTTCATATATCTGTACATGATCATGGGATACTCCCCAAATTCCTGCCCAAGGCCTTGCTT
>CALNAU010000171.1 GCA_937874275.1 uncultured Clostridia bacterium
AAACAGCGCTCCCCATTACGAATTGGGGAGCGCTATTCTTGATTTGCCGTTATCTCAAGCGTTATCAGTCCTTTGGCTGATAGGTATATCGCGCGGTCAGCCGCGGAATGCCGCCGTAGCTGCCCGATGTATCCGCGTACAGGCGATAGCGCTCGCCCACCTGCCACTGGGTCTTGGTCTGGTTTTCCACCATCACCTCAAGCGGGGTGGTGGTGCGGCCGTCCGCACAGTCGATGATGACCAGCTGCGGCTTGGTGGACACCACCCGCAGCACAGGCCCGGTCATCACGTAGATTTGCGTGTTGCGAACGCGGGTGGGCAGGTTGCCCAGCAGGTCGGCATAGCCATACTTTTCATCCAGCGCCCACGCCTTGGGCGTGTAATGGTCGGGATCGGGCAGATAATAGACATCATACTCCACCGTGGTGGCGGTGCGGCCGGGGTAGTCCGCCCGGATGATGACGGTGTTGGTGCCGATGCGGTTGAACACCGCGTCAAACTTGAAGGCGCCGGTGGAGGCCAGCTGGCTGTCATCCATGTTGTGGTAGGGGCTGAGGATGGTCACCTGGGCGCCCGCGCGCGTGGTGGCCGAAATGGTCATGGTCGGGTTGCTGCTGCGGTCGGTCAGGGTGCTGGCCAAATCCAGCGGGATGTCCTGCACCGCGCGGAAGATGGTGATGGTGACCTCATTCTCGCGGTAATACTGGCTGCGCACCACAATATGGATTTTGTTTTCGCCAATGGGCTGGATGGGCGCATTGTAACTGATGTAGCCGTTTTGCGTGTTGACGTAGGAGGAGAAATCCTCCCCGTTGATGAACACCGAGCTGTGCTGCATCACGTGAAACTGCACGTTGTAAATGGGCGTCGCCGTTTCCACATAGGTGACATCAGGCCGGATAAGGGTCAGCGGCGACAGCGGGATGTCAATGGTGTAGTTGATGGGGTCCATCTGCACCTGTTCACCCGCGTTGGTGCGGATGAATGGGGTGAGGGATACATCCATGCTGGGCTGTGTGACGTTTTCATCCAGCTCGTACCATATATAATCCTGCACCTGGAAGGTGGCGTAGCCGCCGGTGACGATGTAGCTGCGGCGCAGTTCCTTGATATAGATTTGGGAGCCTTCCGGCGCGGGGATGCGGATGGTGTGCGCCGCCATGTCATCCAGAATGGAGGCTGTTATCTGCACCTGCTGCTCCTCGGGCACCTCCTTGTTCTCGGTGGTGGGCAGGTAGAGGTAGCGATAGCCGGCATAACCCAGGCTGAGCAATATCAGCAACACGGCCACATAAGGCAGCGCGCGGCGCAGCCCGAACAGGCGAGGACGCCGCGGTCCCCGACCCGGCAAGGGGATGTTCATGGAGCCGCGGGCACGGCGCGCCTCGGGGATGGCGCCCAGCTCATCGGTGGCGCGGGCGTAGGTGGGCTCCGCCGTGTAGCCGTCATAATCCACCTGCTGCTCATCCGGGCGCGGGTAGGCCGAGCGAACGCGCCCCGGCTCCACAAACACGCGGCTGCGGCGGCTAGCCGCCGTGACACCGGTGCCTGTGGGGGCAAAGCCCTTGTCGGCCGCCTGCCGGCGCAGCTCCTCCTGGCGTTGTTCGCCCAGTTTCTTGCGCTGATGCAGGTCCTGCATCTCCTCGGCCAGGCGATCCTTCTGGTCGACGACGGTGCGCTCGTCCCCGTACTCGTCATACACCACGGTGACCGGCTGCTCCGCCTTGTCAAGGGCAGGCGCGGCAGTGCGCGCCGCCGGCTTGTCCGCCTGTGGCAGCGGCTCGCCACAGGAGAAACAAACCGGGAAGGTGGCGCGGTTCCACTTGCCGCAATGGGGGCATCTCATCGATGAATAAACTCCTTACTTGGCAACAGGAGGTGCCTCCTGCCCGTACACAAACTGGTGAAAGGCGTTGCGCACGGTGTTCTGGTTAAATTCTATTACGCTGGCGCCGCTCTTGGAGCGGGCGAAGCGGTATTTGCCTTCCGGCGGCAGGCTGAGCAGCTCAATATCCTGCTGGCTGCCGAGCGCTTTCACCACCAGGGACAGCACCTCTTCCGCCGTCAGGTTGGTTTGCATCCAGCCCAAGCCTTCGGTGACCGCCCGCATGACAGTATCCCTGTCCTGAGCGCGCGCCTGCTCAAGCAGGGTGCTAAGCACCTTGCGCTGGCGCTCGTTGCGGCCAAAGTTGTTGTCCAGCGAGCGGATGCGCGCGTACTCCAGCGTCTGGTAGCCATTGAGGCGCTGCGGTTGGTCGGACTTTTCTGCGCCGGTTAACCGGGCTTCGCCATCGCTGAGGGTGAGCTCCACCCCGCCCAGCAGGTTGACCACTTCCATGAATCCCTGGAAGTTGACCGAAGCGTACCGGCTGATGTTAAGCCCCAGCAGCTCGTTGACCGTCTTCATCGCCAGCAGCGGCCCGCCATACGCGTTGGCCGTGTTGATGCGGTCGCCCCGGCTGGCGCCCGGGATGGGCACCTGCATGTCGCGCACCAGGCTGGTGAGCTTCATGGCGCCGGTCTCCTCCTGGATGGAGAATATCAACATGGCGTCGCTGCGCCCCTGATTGAGGCTTGAATGCCAGCCGTCGGTGCCCAGCAGCAGGATGTTCATCCATGCCGGGTCCAGCCCCTCCTGCAGCGACAGGTCGCCCTCTTCCACCTCCACCCGGAATTCGACCTCCACCTCCTGCTCTTCCTCCAGCATGGCCTTCTCCATGGCTTCCTGCTGGCGGCGCAACACGGCGGCCTCATCCTCGCGCAGCACGAAATACAGCCCCGCCGCCACCACCGCGATGGCCACCAAGGCAATCAGCAACCGCTTGCCTGTGGCGTTTTTGCGAACCTCGGGTTTTTTCTCCGGTGTGTTGTCCTGCATTACTTATCGTCCCCCATTTTCAGCACAGCGATAAAGGCCTCACTTGGCAGCTCTACCTTGCCAAACTGGCGCATGCGCTTCTTTCCTTCCTTTTGCTTCTCCAGCAGCTTTTTCTTGCGGGTGATGTCGCCGCCGTAGCACTTGCTCAGCACATCCTTGCGCACGGCCTTGACGGTTTCCCGGGCGATGACCTTGCCGCCGATGGCCGCCTGGATGGGAATCTCAAACTGCTGGCGCGGAATGACCTCGCGCAGCTTTTCCGCCATGGAGCGACCGCGCTCGTAGGCCTTGTCACGGTGCACAATCATGGTGAAGGCGTCGCACAGCTCGCCATTGAGCAAGATATCCAGCTTCACCAACTGGCTTTCCTGATAGCCCTTGAGCTCATAGTCCAGCGAAGCATAGCCGCGGCTGCGGCTCTTGAGCTGGTCAAAGAAATCGTAGATGACCTCGTTCAGCGGCAGGTCGTACGTCAGTTTGATGCGTCCGCCCTCATGCTGCATATCGCGGAACACACCGCGCTTGTCCTGGCACAGCTGCATCAGCGTGCCCACATAGTCCTGCGGCGTATAAATGGTGGCGAATACATAGGGTTCCTCCATGGAGGCGATTTCGCCAATGGGCGGCAGGTTGGTGGGGTTGTCAATCAGCAGCGTCTCGCCGTTTGATTTGTTGATTTCGTAAATGACGTTTGGCACGGTGGTGATCAAATCCAGGTCAAACTCGCGCTCCAGGCGCTCCTGGATAATCTCCATATGAAGCAGGCCCAGGAAACCGCAGCGGAAGCCATAGCCCAGCGCCGCGCTGGTCTCCGGCTCATAGTGCAGGCTGGCGTCGTTCATGCGCAATTTTTCCAGCGCGTCCGTCAGGGCGCCGTAGTCGTTGCCGTCCGCCGGGTAGATGCCGCAGTACACCATGGGCGTCACGGCCTTGTAGCCGGGCAGCGGGGCCTCGGCCGGGCGGGCGGCATCGGTGATGGTGTCGCCCACGCGGGTGTCGCCCACCTCCTTGATGGAGGCCGACACATAGCCCACCTCGCCTGCCATCAGGGCGTCCCGGGGAACGTAGCCCGGGCTGCGGATGCCCACCTCCACCACGTCAAACTCGGCGCCCGTCTGCATCATGCGCATGCGCATGCCGGGCTTCAGCACGCCGTTGACGATGCGCACAAAGCAGATGGCGCCGCGGTAGTTGTCATACACCGCATCAAACACCAAGGCCTGCAGCGGCGCATGCTCGTCTCCCTCCGGCGGCGGCATGTGCTGCACGATGACCTCCAGCACCTGGTCGATGCCCGTGCCCAGCTTGGCCGATACCCGGGGGGAATGGGATGTGTCCAGCCCGATCATTTCCTCCACCTCGCGGCAGGCCTCGTCCGGGTCCGCGCTGGGGAGGTCAATCTTGTTGATGACGGGGATGGTCTCCAGGTCGTGCTCCAGCGCCAGGTACACGTTGGCCAGCGTCTGCGCCTCCACGCCCTGGGTGGCATCTACCACCAGCAGCGCGCCCTCGCAGGCGGCCAGCGCGCGGCTGACCTCGTAGGTAAAGTCCACATGGCCGGGGGTGTCGATGAGGTTGAGGGTGTATTCCTCCCCATCCTGGGCGGTATAGCGCATGGAAACGGCCTTGGATTTGATGGTGATGCCGCGCTCGCGCTCCAGCTCCATGGAGTCCATGATCTGGTTCATCATCTCCCGCTGCTGGTAGACGCCGGTCTTCTCCAGGATGCGGTCGGCCAGGGTGGACTTGCCGTGGTCGATGTGCGCGATGATGCAGAAGTTGCGGATTTTTTGTAAACGGTCGTTTGCCATTCAGCCCTCCAGCGGTTGATGCTGTTCGTCCCAGTGACGCTGCATCTGGTCGTTGAGCAGGTTGATGTTGCCACAGCCCATGGTGAGCACCAGGTCGCCATCCCGGCCGTTTTGCAGCAGCCAGCGCTCGGTGTCGTCAAAGGTGGGGGTCAGGTGCGCATCGATGCCATGCGCCCGCATGCCCTCTATCAGCATCCGGCTGTGAATATCGCCTGGGTCCACCTCTCGCGCGGCATAGATATCTGTCACCAGCGTGATGTCAGCCGCCCTGGTGCAGGTGAGGAAGCCCTCAAACAGCCCCTTGACGCGGCTGTAGGTATGCGGCTGCATGACGGCGATGACGCGCCGGCCCTGCAGGGCGGCCACGCCGACCGCGCTTTGCATCTCGGCCGGGTTATGGCCGTAGTCGTGATACAGCCGCATGCCCTGCACCGTGCCGGTGTACTCAAACCGCCGGTGCGGGTTGACAAAGCTTGCCAGCGAACGGCTGCCCACCTCAAAGGGCACGCCCAGCTCCACCGCCGCGGCCAGCGCCGCCAAGGCGTGCAGGGCGTTAAAATCCCCGGCCACCTGTAGCGTCACATGCCCCCGGCGCTCGCCCCGGTACAGCGCGTCAAAGGCGGCGCAGCCATGCTCATCATAGCGCAGGCCGTCCGCCGTCCAGTCGGCGGCGCCGGTCAGCGAAAAGCTGATATACCGCCGGCCCGAGCGCTGCATCACCCGCATCACGCGGGGGTCATCGGCCAGGCCGACGCACAGGCCATCGGCGGGCAACAAATCAACAAACTGCTGAAACGCGCTTTCGATGTCGTCCAAGTCGCGGTAGCAGTCCAGGTGGTCTTCCTCGATGTTGGTGATGATGGCGATGGTGGGCGGCATATGCAGAAAGCTGCGGTTAAACTCACACGCCTCGGCCACAAACACACCCTTGCCGCCCACGCGGGAGCCGCCGCCGATATAGTCCAGCGAGCCGCCGATGTGGATGGTGGGGTCCTGCCCTGCGTCCAGCAATATTTGGGCCAGCATGGAGGACGCCGTGGTCTTGCCGTGGGTGCCGCACACGCAGGCGGTCTGCCGGTAGCCGCGCATCAGCTGGCCCAACAGTTCCGCCCGCTCCACCTGAGGGATGCCCTGGTCCCGCGCGGCCACGCGCTCCGGGTCCTGCGGGCTGATGGCGGCGGAATAGATCAGCAGGTCAGCCTGGGCCGCCCGCTCGGGGTCATGGCCGGCATACACCGGGATGCCCAGGCCGCGCAGCTTGTTCAGCGCGTAGCCCTCGTCCCGGTCGGAACCGGACACCGCAAAGCCGTCGGTGTGCAGCATCTGGGCCAGGCCCGACATGCTGCTGCCGCCGATGCCCACCATGTGCACACGCTTGCCCATGTAATCCCATACATTCACATTGCTCATGCCTTGGCCCCCTTCGCGCCCTTGGCGCCGTCCAGGGACACGTTGCGGAGGATGTCCGATTTGAACGCCAGGTTGTTCTCCTCCTTCTCCTCCCAGGCGCGCAGGGCACAGGTCACCATGTGGTCAATCAGCCGGGGGTAGGCAATCGCCGGGTCGCTCTTATCCCAAAGATAGAAGGCCAGGGAGCCCGGGATGGCGTTGATTTCGGTGATGGTGAGGGCATCGGTGGCGGGGTCTATCATATAGTCCACCCGGATGACACCCTTGCAGTCCAGCGCGCGAAAGATATCACACGACAGGTCGCGCACCCTTTGGGTCAGCGCGTCGCCGATGGGGGCAGGCACCACCCGGCTGAGGGACGCCATGCCCTTGGCCCCGCCGCCGCGCAGATATTTGTCGCCGAAGTCCAGCAGCTCGCCGCCCGTCAGCGGCATCTCCACCACCGAGGGCATCACCTCGTCGTCAAAGCCCAGCACCGCGCAGTTGACCTCGATGGGCTGGTTGACTGCCTCCTCCACCAGCACCCGCCGGTCGAAACTAAAGGCCACTTCCAGCGCGTCGCTGAGGGACTGAAAATCCTCCGCCCGGCTCACACCGATGGAGCTGCCCAGGTTGGCGGGCTTCACGAATACGGGGTAGGGCAGCGTGGCCTCCACCTGCTTGATGACCTCCACCGCGTCCTTCTTCCAGGCGCTGCGGGTGAGGGGCATGTCCCGGAGCACGGGAAAACCCATGCCGCGGAAGCACTGCTTCATCAATATCTTGTCCATGGCGATGGCGCTGCCCGCCACGCCGGTGGAGGCATAGGGGATGTCCATCAGCTCCAGCAGCCCCTGCAGGCTGCCGTCCTCGCCATGCAGGCCGTGCATCACGGGGATGGCGCAATCCAGCCGCGCCACGATGCTGCGGCTGCCGCCGCGCAGCAGGCCGCCGCGGTCGTACCCAATCAGCGCGCCCGAGCGGGCGGTGACATCGGGCTGCACGCGCAGGATGCCCGGCACATCGGCCTTGAAGGCGGGCACATAGTTTTTGATATCCAGCAGCGGCGCACCCGTATACCACGCCCCCTCCTGGGAGATATATACCGGGATGACGTCATACTTGTCGCGGTCCACGTGCCGCATCAGCTGAATGGCCGAGATGATGGCCACCTCGTGCTCACAGCTGCGGGAGCCAAAGATAACGCCCAGTTGCAGCTTGCTCATCTCGCTCCCCCTTTCATGCCTCGTTGTAGTGGTCGGGCAGGTCGTTCTCGTACAGCACCACATCGCCCGCCGCCTTGTTTTCATCCAGCCAGGCCTGCGCCTCCTTGAGGCTGAGGAAGGTGTGGATGTTGTCCTCCGCAAACCCCTGGCCCAGCAGCCCCTCGCGGATGGGCAGCGTGTGCTTGGGGCCCACAAGCAGCGCCACATCGGCCGAGGCCGCCATGCGCTCGCCCAGCTGGCGGTTGAAGGCGCTCTCCTGCTCGCCCAGCTCCACAAAGCCGGGCGTCACCACGATGCGGCGGCCGGGATAATCCTTCAATATGGCCAGCGCAGCGCGGCTGCTTTGCGGGTTGGCGTTGAAGCCGTTGTTGATGATGGTGCGCCCGTCCTCGGTCTTCTCGGGCTTGAAGCGGG
This sequence comes from uncultured Clostridia bacterium, assembly GCA_937874275.1. Classification (GTDB taxonomy): domain Bacteria; phylum Bacillota; class Clostridia; order Christensenellales; family Aristaeellaceae; genus UBA1038. Next base: position 7,719 of record CALNAU010000171.1, read on the forward strand.
CGGCCACGGGCTCCAGCGCCTCGATGCCGCGCCGCAGCTGCGCGTCGCTCAGCCCCAGGTGGCGGGCCACGGCGGCGGCCAACAGCACGTTTTGCAGGTTGTGTTCGCCAATCAGCCGCGTGTGGCAGCGCAGGCGGGTGCCATCCTTCAGGCACAGGAGAAAGGCGGTGCCCTCCAGCGTGGCCTCCACGCCCTCGGCCCACAGGTCGTCCCCCGGCTGCCCCACGATGAGGCGGGGCTTGTCCCCCGTCTGCCCGTACAGGTCGCGCACAATGGCGCCGTCGTTGATAAAAACGGCCAGCCCATCCTTGGGCAAGGCGCGGATGAGGTCGTACTTGGTCTCGCGCACCCGCTCGACGGAACCGAAGGTCTCCAGGTGCTGGGGGCCGACGGCGGTCAGGATGCCGATCTGCGGCTGCACCAAACGGCACAGCTCGCGGATGTCATGGCGGTGGCGCGCGCCCATCTCGGCGATAAAGACCCGGTGGGCGGGCTCCATGTCCTCGCGGATGACGCGGGTGATGCCCATGGGCGTGTTAAAGCTGCCCCGGGTGGCCAGCACGCTGTAGCGTTGGCGCAGCATCGTCTCCAGAAAAAACTTAACCGACGTCTTGCCGTAGCTGCCTGTGATGGCGATGCGAATCAGGCCCTTTTGCGCGTCCAGGATGCGCCGGGCGTCCCGCTGGTACAGGTGCTTGATGAGGTGCTCCACCGGCAGCGTCAGCAGCGCCGCCAGCGCCACCCAAACCGGCACAAACAGCGGCAGCAGCACGCTGATGCCCATCACCGGCAGGATTTTGCGCAGCACCAGGGCGAGCACCACCATCACCGCCAGCAGGGCGGCAAACAGCCGCCTGACCCGCGCGGTGTAGTGCAGCGGCTTCACGCTGCGCCGCCTGTTGTGCACGCCATAGCCCAGGGCAAAGCCCGCCGCCAGCGTCAAGGCCGCGCCTATGGCCAGCCACAGGCGTCCGCCCGCTCGGGCCAGGTAATCGGCCGCCACGCAGACCGCAAAAGAAACCACCGCCAGCATCACGCCGGGCAGCAGCTCCCGCTTCCAGCGGCGGCGCAGCGCCTGCACGTAGCCGCCATATTGATAGCTGCTCAGCTGAAACAGATGCACCAGCCCCTTGGCCGCGGGCACCGATGCCAGCGCCGGGGCTAACCACAGCAGCCAGGTGAAAAAGTCGTCAGACACTTTTGTTCGCGTCCTCCCTCATCAATGCCTTCACAATGGCCGCGAAGCGGCCCGCTTCCTCCAGATAGGCAAAGTGCCCGCGCCCCTCAAACACAACCAGCGCGGCATCCTGCATGGTCCGCTCCATCTCCTGCCCCATCCACAGCGGCGTGGCGTCATCCCGGTCGCCCCACACCAGCAGGGTGGGTTGCGCAATCTGCGCAAGCAGCGGCCGCAAATCCTGTGACACGATGCGGACAAAGGTTTCCTTCATGTCCTCATCGGCCTCCAGGTAGTCAGGCGAGCTGCGGCGGTCGCGCAGCGCCTTTTGCAGCGCCTGGGCGCCCCGACTCAGCAGGGGCACCGCCTTGACGCCCTCCAGCATGCGCTTTTGCCGCTGATAGCGCGCGGAGGCGTTTTGCTCCTCCTGGGTCTGCTGCCGCTTGAGGCCGGCGGCGCCGGTGAGCACCATGCGGCGCACGCGCCCGGGCTCGTTGGCCGCCAGCCACAGGGCCACCCGCCCGCCAAAGCTGTGGGCGACAAAAGTGGCGCGCTGTATACCCAGGGCATCCAAGGCCGCCGCCGTCCACCGGCCAAACTCCGGCACGCCCCAGGGCTCGCCCGGTTTGCCGGTCTGGCCGTGGCCCGGAAACTCCAGCGCCGTCACACGCAAGCCATCCTCCGCCAGCAGGCGGGCCAGGGGGGCCAGGTGCCTGTCCAGCGTGACTGCCTTGCCCCAGCCGTGCAGCAGCACAATCTCTTCCTGCCCGCTGCCCCACTGCTCCACATGGGTGGGGATGCCCAGCACCGGTCGAATCATGGGGCCTCCTTCTCGTCTGCCCGGGGGATGGGCAAAATGTAGCGGCACTTATACTGCGCGCCCGCGCATACCTCGCGGTGCTCGGGCGGCACGGGGGCGATGCGCTCCAGCACGCAGCCGGCCTTCAGGCAGGTGTAGCGGCTGGGCAGGTTGTCCACGTTGGTGGTAATCACCGGGTGCAGCAGGCCCTCCCTGCGCATCAGGGGAATCAGCAGCACCAGCGCGCGCCTGGCGTAGCCCTGCCCGCGGTGGCTGGCATGCACCCGGTAGCCGATGTGCCCCAGGTAGTACAGCGCCGGGCTCTCCCCCAGCCTCAGGCTGATGTAGCCCACCGCGTGGCGGGTGCCCGCCGGACGGATGTCAAAGGTATAGCCATCCTCGATGCCGCTTTGCGCGTCGCGCAGGCCGGCGTCGGCCAGATGCAGCTCAATCACGCCATCTGAATACAGGGGCTTTCGCCGTTTAAACAGGTTGAGCAAGCCGCGCCTCCCGCCGCCGCGATATAGCGGCATGCTATTTTAACATAGTGGTAAAAGGGATTCAACAAATGTAAATGTATACGATGAAATGTATATACATTATTCTCTATACATTTTGGCCCGCCTGTGCTATACTCAGGGCGGTCAAAATTGTATGAAAACGAGGACGCTTCATGAACCTATCTGTTCGTAGCGAAATAGGCCCGCTTCGCCGGGTACTGCTGCACAGGCCGGGGGCCGAGCTGGAGCAGCTGACGCCGGGGCACCTGTCGCGCATGCTGTTTGATGACATTCCCTACCTGTCGGGCGCCCAGCGCGAGCACGACGCCTTTGCCGACACCCTGCGCGCGCACGGCGCGGAGGTATGCTACCTGTCCGACCGGGTGGCCGATACCCTGCGCCCATCGGAAGCCATGCGCAGGCAGTTTATACAGGAGTTCATCGAGCGCTCGGGCGACATGGGGCGCTACTACCGCAAGGAGCTGTACGCCCTGCTGATGGACATCCCGGACGAGAAGGACCTGGTGCTCAAAACCATGTCCGGCGTGACTGACAGGGAGCTGCTGCGCCCCGATCACCACCCGCTGGCCAGCGCCTTCAGCGATGAGCCGCGCTTCATTTTGGACCCCATCCCCAACCTGTACTTTACGCGCGACCCCTTCTCCATGCTGGGGCCGGGCGCCGCCATCAGCCGCATGCATGCCCCCGCCCGCCAGCGGGAGACCATCTACGGCCGTTATATCCTCAACTATCATCCGGATTACGCGGGCCAGGTGCCCATGTACTACGACCCGGATGTGCCCTTCAGCCTGGAGGGCGGCGACCTGCTGTGCCTGGAGGGCGGCGTGCTGGCGGCAGGCCTGTCCCAGCGCACCACGCCCGAGGCGGTGGAGCTGCTGGCCGCCAACCTGTTTGCCGACGAGCAAAGCGGTTTCAAGGCGGTGCTGGCCATCGACATCCCCAACATCCGCGCCTACATGCACCTGGACACCGTGTTTACCCAGGTGGACCGCGATGCCTTCACCGTGCATCCGGGCATCCTGCCGGTGCTGCGCGCCTGGCGGCTGACGCCCGGCCCCAAGGGCACCGTGCGCGCGCAGGAGCAGACGGGCCCCTTTGACCAAATCCTCCAGCGCAACATCGGCGGCGGGCCGGTGACGCTGATACATTGCGGCGGCGCCGACAGCATCGCCTCCCAGCGAGAGCAGTGGAACGACGGCAGCAACACGCTGTGCGTGGCGCCGGGCAAGGTCATCGTCTACGACCGCAACACCATCACCAACGCCATCCTGCGCGACCACGGCATACAGACCATCGAGGTGCCGGGCTCGGAGCTGGGCCGCGGCCGCGGCGGCCCCCGCTGCATGAGCATGCCCACGGTTCGCGACCCCCTGCCGCCCCGCTAAAGCCTCCCCTTTCATGTTCTTCAGCAGACGGTCGTCTGCCTCATCCCAACCATATACATAAGGAGGATATCCCCATGCCCGTCAACCTCAAAGGCCGCAGCTTCCTCACCCTCAGGGACTATGCCCCCCAGGAAATCCGGTACCTGCTGGACCTCAGCCATGACCTCAAGCGCAAAAAGCGCGCCGGTATCCCGGGCGACCTGCTGCGCGGGCGCAACATCGTGCTGCTTTTCGAGAAAACCTCCACCCGTACGCGCTGCGCCTTTGAAACCGCCTGCTGGGATGAGGGCGGCAACGCCACCTTCCTATCCAACAGCCAGATGGGCAAAAAGGAAAGCCTGGAGGACACCGCCAAGGTGCTGGGCCGCTACTACGACGGCATCGAGTTTCGCGGGTTTGAACACCAGATGGTGGAAGACCTGGCGCGCTACTCCGGCGTGCCGGTGTGGAACGGCCTGACGGATTTGGATCACCCCACCCAGGCGCTGGCTGACATCATGACGCTGGAAGAGAACGTCAAAAAGCCCCTGCGCGAGTGCAAGGTGGTGTACATGGGCGACGCCCGCAACAACGTGGCCAACGCGCTGATGATTATCTGCGCCAAGCTGGGCATGCGCTACACCGCCATCTGCCCCAAGGAGCTCAAGCCCGAGGAGGGCATGATGGCCGAGATGCAGGCCGTGGCCAAGGAAACCGGCGCCACGCTGACGGTGTCCCACGACATCGCCGATGTGAATGGTGCCGACGCCGTGTATACCGATGTGTGGGTCTCCATGGGCGAGGAGGCGCTGTTTGAGGAGCGCATCCGCCTGCTGACCCCCTACCGGGTGACCATGGACGTCATGAAAAAGACAGGCAACGCCGACTGCATCTTCCTGCACTGCCTGCCCAGCTTCCACGACCTGGAGACGGCCACCGGCCGCGATATCCACGAGAAGTACGGCCTGACCGAGATGGAAGTGACCGACGAGGTGTTCCGCAGCCCGCAGAGCAAGGTGTTTGACGAGGCGGAGAACCGCCTGCACACCATCAAGGCCGTGATGGTCGCCACGATTGGGCGGCAGTGAGAAGTTAGGGGTAGCGGTTAGCGGTTAGGAGTTAGTGGTTACGGGGCCGTGAGGTCAGCGCCGAAGGCGCAGCCATTCACTCCTCACCGATAACTCCTCACCTCATTACCACTTTTCCTACAATTTAAGTTGATTACAATAAACACAAAGGAGAACTGACATGCGTAACGTTACCGTCGCCCTGTGGGGCTTTGGCGCCATGGGTTCGGGCATTGCCCGCGTCCTGCTGGAGCGCAAAGGCGTGGACATCATCGGCGTATGCGACACCCACCCCGCCAAGGAAGGCAAGAGCATCTATGCCCTGCTGGATATTCCCCAGGGGGAACGGCCCGAGGCCCTGGTCACGGGCGATATCGCGGCGCTTCTGGCCAAAAAGCCTGACATCTGCGTGGTGGCCACCAACTCCTTTGTGAAGGAGGTCTACCCAAAAATCATGCAGGTGGTGGAGGCCGGGGTGAACGTGCTGACCATCGCCGAGGAGATGGCCTGGCCCAGCGCTCAGTCGCCCGAATTGGCCGAAAAGATGGACCGCGCCGCGCGGGCGCACGGCGTCAGCATCCTGGGCACGGGCATCAACCCCGGCATGATGATGGACCTGCTGGCCGTCTTCCTGTCGGGCTGCATGACGCAGGTGAGCCACGTGCGCTGCGAGCGCGTCAATTCGCTGAGCCCCTTTGGCCAGGCCGTCATGGTGGAGCAGGGCATCGGCATCTCGGTGGAGGAGTTTAACCGCGGCGTACAGGATGGTACGCTGGCCGGGCACGTGGGGTTTGCCGAGTCCGCCGCCATGATTGGCGACGCGCTGGGCATCCGCTACGACGGGTTTGAGCAGCAGATGCTGCCCATCATCACCGAGGTGGACCGCAAGAGCCCCCACGGCTTCGCGGCAAAAGGGCACATCGCCGGCGTCAACATGACCGCCCAGGCAACTGCCCAGGGCGAGGAAAAAATCAGCCTGCTGCACCCGCAACAGATAGAGCCGCAGCTGGCCGGGGTGGATACGGGCGACTACGTCACCCTCACTGGCACCCCGCCGGTCGCCATGGCCATCAAGCCCGAGGTGGACGGCGGCCTGGGCACCATCGCCATGGCCTGCAACATGCTGCCCTTCGTGGTGGCGGCAGCGCCCGGCCTGAAGACGATGCTGGACATGCCCGTGCCCCGCTGCGTGATGGGCGACTATGGCGCCATCGCCTTTGGGAGGGACTGACATGCCAAAACAGGGAGACTGGGTGCGCATCCACAGCGTCGTGCTGAGCCCCGACCAGCGCGCGCCGCAGGTGCCCGAGGATACGGCCGGGGTACCGCTGGAGATGTGGGTCAAGGGCTACCTGACCGAAGACGCCCAGGTGGGCGACGCCGTTACCGTGCGCACCGCCGCGGGCCGGCTTGCCCAGGGCACGCTGACCGAGGGCGGGCTGAACTACACGCACAGCTTTGGCGACAACGTGCCCGAGCTGCGCCAGGTGGCCGCCATGGTGTGGGACCGCGTGTTTGGGGGTGACAGCCATGCGTGACAACAGCTACCAGGCCGTCATGGCGCGCAGGCCGGACATCATGAAGGCTGCCGTGGGCATGGACTACAGCCGGTTCGAGTCGGGCGGCATCGCCTTTGACTACGAGGGCATGATGCAGGCGCCTGGGCTGAGCCTGCAGGAAATCGAAGCCATTCAGCACAGCTACGCCATCGGCAACACGCCGCTGATTGAGCTGAAGAACATCACCGCCCTGGCCCGCGCCTGCGCGGCACCGGGCAAGGGTGCCCGCATCTTTGTCAAGGATGAGGCCAGCAACCCCTCGGGCAGCTTCAAGGCGCGGCGCGCCGCTGTCAGCGTGGAGATGGCCCGCCGCATGGGCTACAAGGGCGTCGTCACCGCCACCAGCGGCAACTACGGCGCCGCGGTGGCCAGCTGCGCCGCCAAGGCCGGCCTTAGGTGCATCGTGGTGCAGGAGTGCTTTGACTCCCACGGCGTGGGCCAGCCCGAGATTGTGGAAAAGGCGCGCAAGTGCGAGGCCTTCGGCGCGGAAGTCTTGCAGTTGACGGTAGGACCGGAGCTGTTCTACGTGTTCCTGCGGCTGCTGGAGGAGACGGGATACTTCAACGCCTCCCTGTACACGCCCTACGCCATTTTGGGCATCGAGACCCTGGGCGCCGAAATCGCCCGCCAGTTCCGCACGCTGGAGGGGCGTGACCCCGACCTGGTCATCGCCACCAATGCCGGCGGCGGCAACCTGACGGGCACCGCCCGCGGCCTGCTGCACGAAAACTGCGCCACCCCTGTGGCGGCCGCCAGCGTCAGCCTGCATGGCCTGCACATGGCCAGCGACACGCAGTTTAACCGCAAGAGCTTTACCACCGGGCACACCGGCTTTGGCGTGCCCTTCAGCACCTGGCCCGACCGCTCGGACGTGCCGCGAAGCGCCGGCCGGCCGCTGCGCTACCTGCACAGCTACCACACCGTCACCCAGGGCGAGGTGTTCTTCATGACGGAGACCCTGTCCCGCCTGGAGGGGATGGAGCGCGGGCCCGCGGGCAACACCAGCCTGGCGGCGGCCTTTAGCCTGGCCAGGCAGATGCCGAGCGACCAGTGCATCGTGGTACAGGAGACCGAGTACACCGGCGCCGGCAAGCACCACAACGCCCAGCTGGCCTTCGCCCGCAGCCGCGGCATCGACATCCGCTTTGGCGACCCGCGCGACGAAGTGCCCGGCCAGAGCATCGTGCTGCCCCGCGCGCCCGAGCTGATTCAGGCGCAGGAGGCGGACCTGGCGCAGATGCGCCGCTCCCTGATTCGCAATGCCAGACAGCATTTCCCCGGCCTCGTGCGGCCGGAGGATATCCCCTTCCTGATGGATGAAACGCGCGCGGACGAAGCCTTTGTACGCGCCCAATGTGAGGAGGAGCCATGAAACGACCGGATGATTACGACAAGCGCGGCGCGCACCTCAAGGAGCTCAGCGATGAGCAGCTGCACCAGCGCTTCTGGTCCCTGGTGGGCCAGTTGACCGACCCCCTGCTGGCGACCGGCCGCGAGAATACCAGCCCGGCCATCGAGCGCAGCGTGCTGCTGCGCATGGGCTTTAGCTCGCTGGAGGCCAAGGCCATCACCGATATGTGCCTGGAGCGCGGGCTGCTCAGCCACGGCGCCGGCCATGTGGTGTACAAGCTGAGCCGCGAGCGTCAGCTGCCGCTGCGCGAGGCCGGCCTGGCGCTCAGTCGGGGCGAGCTGGTGGACGAGGCGGTCGCCCTGTTTAAGGAGGGGTCAAAATGAGCTACCAGCTGAAACCGGACCAACAGATTGACGTGCGCGAGATTGTCAAAAACCTGGACCAATACCGCCCGCGCCGCCGCGGCTGGACCTGGCGCAAGCCGGCCCCTGGCCTCAAAATGGGCCCCTTCACCTATCAGGATTGCGCGGAGCCGCTCAAGGACTCGGTGCCGCTGCCGCCTGCCCACAACTTTGACAACATCGATCCCCAGCCCCTGCCCGTTATCACCACCGAGATTGCCTCCGGCCGGTTTGAGGACGACATCCGCCGCATGCGCATGGCCGCCCACCACGGGGCCGACCACATCATGGTCATTCGCACCGCCGGGCAGAGCCACATGGACGGCCTCATCGAGGGCACACCCCAGGGCATCGGCGGCGTGGCCATCAGCCGCAAACAGGTGCGCGCCCAGCGCAAGGCGCTGGACCTCATCGAGGATGAAGTAGGCCGCCCCATCAACTACCACAGCTATGTATCCGGCGTAGCCGGGCCCGACATCGCTGTGATGTTCGCCGAGGAAGGCGTCAACGGCTGCCACCAGGACCCGCAGTACAACGTCATCTACCGCAACATCAACATGGTGCGCAGCTTTGTGGACGCCTGCGAATCCAAGCGCCTTATCGCCTGGAGCGAGATGGCCCAGATAGACGGCGCGCACAACGCCAACGCCACCGCGCGCGACGCCTGGAAGGTGATGCCCGAGCTTATGGTGCAGCACGCCATCAACGCCCAGTTTTCGCTGGGCTGCGGCGTGCCGCGCGACCTCATCTGCCTGAGCACCGTGCCGCCCACCGCCACCCCGGCTCCCTGCGTGCACATCGACCTGCCCTACGCCGTGGCGCTGCGCGAGCTGTTCCCAGGCTTCCGCATGCGCGCGCAAATGAACACCAAGTACATCGAGTCCTCCACCCGCGAGGCCACGGTGACCCATGTGCTCAACATGCTCATCTCAAAGCTGACCAGCGCCGATATCCAGAGCACCATCACCCCCGACGAGGGGCGCAATGTGCCGTGGCATATCTACAACATCGAGGCGTGTGACACCGCCAAGCAGACCTATGTGGGCCTGGACGGCCTGATGGAGATGGTGGACCTCAAGGACGAGGGCTACCTGCGCGACAAGGCGCGCGAGCTCAAGGAGCGCGCGGTGCTGTTCCTGGAGGACATGATTGCCGCCGGCGGCTACTTTGCCGCGGTGGAGGCGGGCTTCTTCGTGGACAGCGGCCTGTACCCCGAGCGCAACGGCGACGGCATCGTGCGCCGCGCGGACGGCGGCATCGGCGCCGGCACGGTCATCAAGCGCGCGCCCGACTACCTGGCCCCGGTTACCGCCCACTACGGCTACAACAACGTGGCCCAGTATGACGCGGCGCTGGCGGACAACCCGGCCGCCCTCATCGGCGGCTGCACGCTGGAGAAGCCCGAGCTTATCCAGTTTATCGACGAGCTGGACGAGGAAGACAACGTCCACGTGCGCATGGCCGAGAACGAGGACTTCCGTCAGCCCGGCGCCAAGCAGCTCAAGCCCGAGATGGAGTGGCTGGCCGACGGCCTGGTGCACCTCAACCTCTTCTACCCGGTGGAAGCCCCGCTGGCCGAGGCCGCGGCGCTGGAGACCGGCCGCCGGATGGGCCTGATTGACTGCGAAGTGATCTCCCGCGAAATCATGCACCCGCGCGAGGGCACCCGCATCGAGATGAAGGGGCATGTGCCCTTTGCCCTCAACGTGGACGAGCTGGTGGTGCCCAAGCCGCCTGAAACCATGAGCGAGGACGAGCTGCGCGCGGACATCGAGCAGCATCCCCTGCGCGTGGTAGCCGGCACCGTGGGCAACGACGAGCACTCGGTGGGCCTGCGCGAAATCATCGACATCAAGCACGGCGGCATCGAGAAATACGGCATCGAGGTGCACTACCTGGGCACCAGCGTGCCGCCGGAGAAACTGGTGGGCGCGGCTGTGGAGCTCAACGCCGACGGCATCCTGGCCAGCACCATCATCAGCCATGACAACATCCACTACAAGAACATCGCCCTCATCGACCGCCTGGCGCGGGAGATGGGCGTGCGCGACAGGCTCATCTTCCTGTCGGGCGGCACCCAGGTAACGCCGGAGCTGGCCCGTGAAGCGGGTGCCGACGAAGGCTTTGGCCGCGGTTCCAAGGGCATCCACGTGGCCACCGCGCTGGTCAAAAAGCGCCGGGAACGCCAGGGACAGCAGAAGTGACACACCACATCGACGCCCTGGTGGCCGAAATCGGCTCCACCACCACGCTGGTCAACGCCTTTGACGGCCTGCACGGGGACAACCCCCGCTTCATCGGCCAGGGAAGCGCCGCCACCAGCGTGGCCGAGGGCGACGTGCGCCTGGGCCTTCAGGCCGCCATCGACGTCCTGAAGGCCAGCCTGGGCGCAGACGACATCCAATATACCGACCTGTTTGCCACCAGCTCCGCAGCCGGTGGCCTCAAAATGAGCGTGCACGGCCTGGTGTACGACATGACCGTGCGCGCCGCCCAGGCGGCGGCGCTGGGCGCGGGTGCCGTGGTGCGCCAGGTGACGGCAGGCCACATGCGGGACAGCGACCTGGACGCCCTAAAACGCCTGCACCCAAACCTCATTCTGCTGGCCGGCGGCACGGACTATGGCGAGCGGGAGACCGCGCTGCATAACGCGCGCGCCATCGCGGCGCTGGGTCTGCGCGACATCCCCGTGCTGTACGCGGGCAACGTGCAGAATCAGCAGGAGGTAAAGGGCATCATGGAGGCCGCAGGCCTGGAGGTGGTGCTGTGCGAGAACGTGTACCCCCGCCTGGACGACCTCAACATCGAGCCTGCGCGCCGCCATATCCAAACACTGTTTGAAAAGCATATCGTCAACGCGCCCGGCATGCGCCATGTGTACGACATGGTGACCCAGCCGCTGATGCCCACCCCCGGCGCGGTGATGGAAATGACGCGCCTGATGCACGAGCCCTATGGCAGCCTGGCCGTCATCGACATTGGCGGCGCCACCACCGATGTGCACAGCGCCTGCGAGGAATCCGAGGAGATTGCCCGCATACAGACCCGGCCCGAACCCCTGTACCTGCGCACGGTGGAGGGCGACCTGGGCCTGTTTATCAACGCCGCCCACCTGGTCAGCGCCCTGGGTGCAGAAAAGCTGGACCGCGAGCTGGGCATTGATACCGCGGCCCTGATGGCCGACTGGCAGCCCATCCCCCGCACCCCCCAGCAGGAGAAACTGGCCGAGCGCCTGGCGCTGGAAGCCGGGCTGACGGCGCTCAGGCGGCACGCGGGCAGCATCCGCAGCGTGTTCCTGCCGGGCGGGCGCCAGCAGATTGCCGAAGGGAAGGACCTGACGCAGCTGGCCTGCCTGGTGGCCACCGGCGGCGCGCTGACCCGGCTGCCGGGGCGGCAGCACACCATGGAGCAGCTGCGGGATATGAACACCCAGCGTAAGTGGCTGTACCCCAAGCCGGGCGAGGCCCGGCTGCTGACCGACCATCACTACATCATGGCCTCCCTGGGCGTGCTGAGCCGCAAATACCCGGAGGCCGCGCTGGCGCTGATGCGGCAAAGCTTTGACGCAAAGGACTGATGCCGGGCGGGCGAACAACCACCCGGTGTGAAGGAGGACGTGCCATGTATCCCTTGATTCAGGTTGATTTGGGCAAGCTGCGGGAGAACGCGGCTTACCTGGCCGACGTCTGCCACAAGGCGGGCATCCAGTATTACGCCGTCACCAAGGCTGTCTGCGCGCAGCCGGACATCGTGGCCGCGCTGGAGGGTGTGGTGGACGGCTTTGCCGACAGCCGCCTGCAAAACCTGGCCAGAATCAAGACCGACAAGCCCAAGCTGCTGCTGCGCATCGGCGACCCTACGCAGGCGCGGGACATTGTGCAGCTTGCGGACATCAGCCTGCAAAGCGAAATCCTCACCCTGCACGCGCTCAGCGACGCCGCCCAAGCCCTGAACAAGGAGCACAAGGTGGTTCTGATGGTAGACCTGGGCGACCTGCGCGAGGGCGTGATGTACACCGACCGGGAGACCATCCTGCGCACGGCACAGACCGTGAAGGATTTGCCCGGCCTCATTTTGCATGGCGTGGGCGTCAACCTCACCTGCTTTGGCGGCATCATCCCAGAGCAGGAAAACCTGGGCCGCCTGGTGGAGATTGCCCAGTGGCTGCGCGAGGAACTGGACCTGCCCATCCCCATGGTATCGGGCGGCAACTCCAGCAGCGTGGGCCTGCTGCTGCGCGGCGGTGTTCCAAAGGGCATCAACCACCTGCGCATCGGCGAAGCCATGCTGCTGGACAGCGATACCGCCATCGGCGAGCCCTTTGGCTTTTTGCATCGGGATGTGTTCACCGTACAGGCCGTGCTGGGCGAGGTGCAGACCAAGCCCTCCCAGCCCATCGGCCCCACCGGCCCCAACGCCTTTGGCGAGCGCGTGTCCTTCCCGGACCTGGGGCCCATGCGTCGGGGCATCGCGCTGATTGGCCGACAGGATATTGATGCCGAGGGGCTGATTCCGCGGGATACGCGCATCACGGTGCTGGGTGCCTCCAGCGATCACCTGATTGTGGATTTGACCGCGGCCTCGGGCTATGAGGTGGGCAGCGTGGTGGAATTCGGCGTCACCTACGGCTCGCTGCTCAAGGCGTACACCAGCCCGTACCTGGACAAGGTCAGCATCAACCCATAACAGATATCGGAGCGTTCGCCCGCGATGCCAAACCAACATACACAAAGAAAACATAGCGACAAGGCGTTTCATATCCAGGCATGGCACAGTCATC
>CALNAU010000172.1 GCA_937874275.1 uncultured Clostridia bacterium
GGCGTTGTGCCGCGCAATGTGGGCCAGCGCTTCATGCAGGAGGCGCTGCTGATGCCGGTTGAGCGCGCGCCGCTGGTCATCCTGAAGGGCTCGGCCGGCACCGCCAAGACATTTTTCGCCATCGCGGCGGGGCTGTGGCAGATCAACCGCCGTCACCAGTTTTCCCACGTGCTGGCCGTGCGCCCCAACATCAAGTTTGATGAGGAGATTGGCTTCCTCAAGGGCACGGAGGAGGAGAAGATTGCCCCCCTCATGCGCCCCATTGTGGACAACATACAGGCCCTCTTCCCCGGCGACCCCATGATGCCCGAAAAGCTGGAGGACTACGGCACCATTGTCTACCAGGCCATGGCCTTCATGCGCGGCCGCAGCATCACCGATACGTGGATCATCGTGGATGAGGCCCAGAACATGACGCCCACCCAGGCCTTTGGCATCATCAGCCGGGCGGGCGCAGGCACCAAGATTGTGCTGGCCGGCGACCCTACCCAGATTGACAACCCCTACCTGGACGCCACCAACAATGGCCTGGTCTACGCGGCGGAAAAGATGAAGGACAGCCCGCTATGTTGGCAGATTACGCTGGAGGACAGCGAGTGCGTGCGCAGCCCGCTGGCGCGGGAAGCCGTGCGCCTGATGCGCATGAAGGGGCAGCAGGAGGGCTGAGGGCAATTAACCCACTTGCATTGACCGACCATGTTTTGCCCTACACGCCCGGATGGATAACGCGAATCCTTCCGGGCGTTCTCCTTTATAACGACCGCGTTATACGCTCTGCTTGCGCCCCGCACCAATCCATGATACACTGCCGGATGTGAGAATGATTCTCAAATGTGGGAGGGGACATGGCTGACTATCGCACCAGGCAGCGGGATGAGGTGCTGGGCTATATGCGCCGGCACAGCGAGCGCGCCCTGACGGCGGCCGAGCTGGCCGATGCCCTGCGCCGGGAGGGCGGCGATGCCGCGCCCGGCAAGAGCACCGTGTACCGGCTGCTGTGCAGGCTGGCCGACCAGGGGCTTATCAAGCGGCTGCCCCGGGCGGGTGCGCGCGCACAGGCCTATCAGATGGATGGACACCAAAGCTGCGGCGACAGCCTGCACCTCAAGTGCGTGCGATGCGGACGGCTGACCCACCTGACACACGAGCAGACCGCGCCGCTGGCCGGGATGCTGCGGCAAAGCCATGCCTTTGACATTGACGAGGCGCAGACCACATTGTACGGCCGCTGCGCCCAATGCGACCATCAACAGGGAGGGCGGCATGGTCAATAAACGCCTGGCGGCCCTTGTGGTGGCCGCGCTGATATGTCTGATGCTGGTGGGGGCGGCAGGCCACGCCGTGCACCACCTGGGGCATGGACACGCCTGCGCTGAGTGCCCCGCCTGTACAGAGATATCGCACTGGGGCAGCCTGCTGCGGCGCGTTGCGCCGGCCTGGCTGCTGATGATGGGGGCCATGGTCGCGCTGCGCGGCGTGGCAGTGATGGGGGATGCCGGGCGGCTGATGCTGCCCGCGCCTACACCGGTGGCCCTCAAGGTGAAAATGACGGATTGAACCCCTCCGATGGCCCAATTGGGCACATGGCTGAACGTTGATATTGGCATGAAAAATCGGAGGAATATATGTTTAAGAAATTGGCCGCGTTGATGGCCGTTGTGATGTTGCTGTCCGTCGCTATGGCGCCTGCCATGGCCGAAAAGAATGAAAAACTGAAGATTGTCGCCACCACCTTCCCCAGCTACGACTGGCTGCGCCAGATATTGGGCGAGCGCGAGCAGGAGGTGGAGCTGTCGCTGTTGCAGGACAGCGGCATTGACCTGCACAACTTCCAGCCCACGGCGCAGGACTTTGTAAAGGTATCCTCGGCCGACCTGTTTGTGTACATCGGCGGCGTCTCCGACGGCTGGGTGAACGACGCCATCGGCGAGGCACACAACAAGCACGTCCTGGCCGTCAACCTGATGGACGCCATGGGTGACGCCGTGAAACAGGACGTCACCGTGGAGGGTATGCAGGAGAGCGCCCATGCCCACAGCCATGATGACCACGACCACGAGCACGAAGCGGAAGCCGCGCACGACCATGAGCACGAAGCGGAAGCGGCCCACGACCACGATCATGAGCACGAAGCGGAAGCCGTCCACGACCACGAGCACGAGGCGGAAGCCGACCACGAACACGAGCATGAGGGGCGCGAGCACAATCACGCGGATGAGCACATTTGGCTGTCGCTGCGCAACGCTAAGGTGCTGGTGGCGGCCCTGAAGGACGCCCTGGTGCGGGTGGATGCCGGGCATGCCGCGGTGTACGAGGCCAATGCCGCCGCCTATATCGCCAAGCTGGAGGCACTGGACAAGGAGTACGCCCAGGCGGTGGCCCAGGTGACTGAGCCTGTGCTGCTGTTTGGCGACCGATTCCCCTTCCGCTATATGATGGACGACTATGGCATCACCTATTACGCGGCGTTTGCCGGATGCTCGGCCGAGACCGAGGCCAGCTTCAAGACCGTGGCTTTCCTGGCGGGCAAGACGGATGAGCACAAGCTCAAGGCTGTGCTTACGCTGGATGGCTCCGACCAGGCCATCGCCAAGGCGGTCATCAACGCCACCGGCCCGCGCGACCAGCAGCTGCTGACGCTCAACGCCATGCAGTCCATCGGCGCGCAGGACATTGCGAATGGCATCACCTATCTGGATATCATGCAGGACAATCTGGCCGTACTGCGCCAGGCGCTGTAACCCAACCATCAGCCCTGCCGCGGATGGCCATCGCGCCGCCCGCGGCAGGGCCTTGGGGCGTGTTGAACCGATACGCCGCCATAGAAAGGGACATCATGACGCTGCTCACCTGTGAAAACCTCACGCTGGGGTATGAGGGCCGGCCGGTGGTCGAGAACCTCCATTTTACCGTACAGGCGGGGGAATACCTGTGCATCGTGGGGGAAAACGGCTCCGGCAAGACCACGCTGATGAAGACCATCCTGGGCCTGCAGGCGCCCATCTCGGGCAAAGTCACCACCTCCGGCGGGCTGAGCCGGAGAGAGATTGGCTACCTGCCCCAGCAGACCGTTGCCCAGCGGGATTTTCCCGCCTCTGTGATGGAGGTGGCGCTCAGCGGCTGCTTGAACAAGAACGGCTGGCGGCCCTTCTACACGAAGGCGCAAAAGAAGCGTGCCGACCAGGCGTTGGACCGCCTGGGCATCGCGTCCATCAGCCGCAAGTGCTACCGGGAGCTATCCGGCGGCCAACAACAGCGCGTGCTGCTGGCCAGGGCGCTGTGCGCGGCGGACAAATTGCTGCTGCTGGACGAGCCCGCCGCAGGGCTTGACCCCACCATCACGGAGGAGTTGTACCGCCTCATCGCGTCCCTCAACCGGGATGGCATGACGGTGATGATGATATCCCACGATATGCAGGCGGCCGTGCAGTTTGCCACCCGTATCCTGCACATCGCCCGCCGGCCCCTGTTCTGGGGCCCCACGCAGGAGTACCTGGACAGCGACATCGGGCGGCTGTACGCCCTCAAGGAGGCCGCGC
Source organism: uncultured Clostridia bacterium (assembly GCA_937874275.1). Lineage (GTDB taxonomy): Bacteria > Bacillota > Clostridia > Christensenellales > Aristaeellaceae > UBA1038. The sequence continues at coordinate 3,540 of CALNAU010000172.1, forward strand.
GATGAGCCAGATGATGACAACGCTGGGCTTTTACTTTCAGTACCCCTTTGTGCGTTACGCGCTGATTGTGGGTGTGGCGGTGGCGCTGTGCGCTTCGCTGCTGGGCGTGGTGCTGGTGCTCAAGCGGTTTTCCTACATCGGCGATGGCCTCAGCCACATTGCCTTCGGCGCCATCGCCCTGGCCACGGCGCTGCGCATTGCCAACCAGATGGTGTTGGTGCTGCCGGTCACCATCCTGTTTGCGGTGCTGCTGCTGCGCGGCGGCCAACGCATGAAAATCAAGGGAGACGCTGCCCTGGCCATGCTGTCGGTCAGCTCGCTGGCAATCGGCTACATGCTGCTCAATGCCTTTCCGGCGACGGCTAATATATCCGGTGGCGTGTGCACCACGCTGTTTGGCTCTACCTCCATCCTCACCCTCAGCCGGGGAGAGGTATGGCTCAGCCTGGGGCTGTCGCTGACGGTGGTTATCATCTTCATCGCGCTGTATCACCGCATATTCTCCGTTACCTTTGACGAGGACTTTGCCACGGCCACCGGCACGCGGGCACAGGCGTACAATATGCTCATCGCCGTGGTGATCGCCACCGTGGTGGCTCTGGCGATGAACCTGGTGGGCTCGCTGCTGATCGCGGCGCTGCTCATCTTTCCGGCGCTGTCAGCCATGCGCGTGTTTCGCAGCTTTAAGGGCGTCACCCTCTGCTCGGCGGTGGTGTCGGTGATATGCGCATTAACGGGTATACTGGTGTCAATCCTGGCCGGCACACCGGTGGGGGCCACCATCGTGATAGCCAACCTGGCCTGCTTTTTGATGTTCACCCTGTTCGGCCTGGTTGTCAGAAGGAGAATTGCCGCATGAAGAAAACCCTGATACTGCCCCTGATGCTGGTTACTGCGCTGCTGCTTGGCGCTTGCGCCCCGGCGGGTACGCCCTCGGGCGTGCTGCCCCAGGCGCAGGCAGCCGGTGTGGACAGCGTGTTGCCTGCCCCCCTGGCCACGCTGGCACCCGCACCCCAACCGCAGGCGACACCCCCCGCCGTGGTGCTGCCGCCGGTGGAACTGGCCCCCATGCCGCAGGTGGACCTCACCGGCTTTGGCTACGCCATGGCCTATGCCGCCCTATACGACATGGCCGCCTACCCGGACCCGCATGTGGGCAAGACCATGAAGGTCAGCGGCACCTACTACGCCACCGTGATGCCCGAAACGCAGGAGGTGGTGCACCTGGTGCTGGTGGTGGACAACACCGGCTGTTGCGAGGCGGCGCTGGAGTTTGTGGTGACCGGCGGCCCCCACACGCCGGAAGATTTCCCGGCCAACAACAGCGAGATTGAGCTGACCGGCCTGTTTGGCATCATAGAATCGGGCGGCAACCGCTACCCCTTGCTGACTGTCAACGAAATCAAGGTACTCAAGGACGCGAAGGCGAGCTGAGCGCCTATGCGCCAAAGGCCGCCCGTTATCATTCGGGCGGCCTTTGGCATACACAAAACCGGATGCCCGAAAAGGCATCCAGCCAGACTGTCAAAGAAGTGACCTGCCCCCCGATCCTTGTGCCAGTTTCAGAGTTAGTTGAGATATAATC
>CALNAU010000173.1 GCA_937874275.1 uncultured Clostridia bacterium
GTCCCTTGGCGCGAACAGCGCTTTGATTCCCTGCATCTAACAATGGCCTTTCGTCATCAAAATCATTGTCCAGTATAGCAGGGCAAGGCGGGAATGGCAAACCGGATTCCCTGTTATATCGATAACTTACCGCGGGCTACCTATCCACCGAAACGTCCACCCGCTTAGTTTTCTCCCCTTGCACCGCCTGTTGGTATAGCTGCATCAGGTGGGCCACGCAGGCCGTCTCATCCCCCAGCGGCCAAGCCCGCCCATAGGCCTCCCACACCGCCTTGTCATTCTCCTGATGCGCACGGCGCAGGCCATAGGGCATTACGGTGGGGTCGTACAGGTCTGCATAGGTATCATTGGGATACTTGGCCCGCGCGTCCAGAATCCCCTGCGCCGTCTGATCAATTTTGGTTTTTTGGGCGTCCGTCGCATTCGGCCAGATGAAATTATTGTAGACAATGTCCTTGGAGTAGCGGTATCGCATCTCCAGCCGTCCTGCTACTGTTCTCATCCAAGCCATATGTGCGGATGAGGTGAGGACACCAAAATGAATCAGAGATGCGTCAGGCACAACAAACACCAAATCTGACGCGAGATTATTTGGTTCCATGAACCCAATGGGTATATACTCGCGATTTTCTGATGATACCTTGGGGATAAGTAAATATGCCTGACGAGGGACATTAGTTACATGAAAAGCCGCTGGCCTGTCAGCCAATTTTCTCGTGCCTGCACTTTTGCTTTCCTGGCGCAAGGCGCGTACTGCGTTCACCCGTTCTATCGACTTTGGCATTTTGCGCAACTGCCCAGGAGAAACTTCAGCTAAATATAAACAATATCTCGGCTGTCGGCTTATAAACTCAACAGACCCATACCAAGGGCGAAAATATCGTTCCGCTTCCGGCTCCTCCGCAATGAAAGCAATCATCTCTTCTTTCGTAAACAAATAATTGCCGCCATCAATTGGTTTGTTGCCGATGCCAATGTTGGGCACCTCACAAATCGGCCTGCTACGACTTTCCACCACAATGTCCGGCGCGTCAACCAAATAGGGATTGATGTTGCGCACCACCTGCCGAACTCCACCGTCGAAAAGCCACTTTTCCCTGGCCGCGCCGCCCAGCGAAAAGCCAATGATGACACAATGCACCGCGGCATTGCCCCGCGCCTCATTGGACCATTTGAAGGTGCGATAGGCGAAGTCGATTTTAACCCCTTCGCGCAGCAGAGGCTTCCAGAGGATGGCCGCCTGCTCCCCCTGGGTGATGCTGTTGGTGCTGACAAGCGCCGCGCGGATGTTGTGGTTCTTCATCAGGTCTGCCGCCTTGCGGTACCAGCTGGCCACAAAATCCAGATTGCCTGCATTCTTGGTATCACCAAACACATGCAGAAGGTCGGCCTTCTGCTCCGCGCTCATCACGCGGGCACCCACAAACGGCGGGTTGCCAATGATGTAGTCCAGTTGTTCGGGCGGCACGATATCCGCCCAATCCAGCCGCAGGGCATTGCCTTGGATGATGTTGGCGTTATCGCGGATGGGGAAATCGATGAGGTTCATGCCGAAATAGTGGCTGATTTCCTGATCCATCAGGTGCTTCATCAGCAGCAGGCTCACCTTGGCAATCTCCGAGGGAAAGCCCTCCAACTCGATGCCGTAGAACTGATGCAGCCCCACCTTGGTATAGATGCCCGCCAGGCTGACCTGTGTGTTGTCGTGCAGCAGCTTGAGCACCTCGTGCTCCAGCTCGCGCAGCTTTTGATAGGTAATAATCAGAAAATTGCCACAGCCGCAGGCAGGGTCGAGGAATGTGAGGGAGGCAATGCGGTCGTGAAACGCGGTAAGCTCTGCAGTAGTATTCTTGCTGCGCTCAAACTCATCGTACAGCCCCTCCAGAAACAGGGGATTGATGACCTTGAGGATATTTGCCTCGGATGTGTAGTGAGCCCCCAGCTCCCGGCGCTCCTGTGGGTTCATCACCCCTTGAAACATGGCGCCAAAGATGGCGGGGCTGATTTGTGTCCAGTCGAACTGACAGCACTCCAACAGCACCTGTCGCATCCTGGCGGTGAGGAAGGCAGGCGGCAGCGCCTCGCTGAACAGGAAACCGTTGATATAGCGGAAGCGCAGCAACTCCTCCGGCGTTCTCTGCATACGCTGATGGGGCGGCGTATTGAGGATGGAAAAAAGCACCATAAGCCGCTGGCTGAGGTCGCTGCCGTCCTCCTTGGAATCCAATAGATACTTGTGAAAGCTATCCCGCTCAAAAATGCCCGTATCATCGGCAAACAGGCAGAACAGCAGCCGCATGAGGTAGGCCTCCAACGCGTGACCGGTGTAGCCCTGCTCCTTCAAGGCATCATGCAGGCGCGCCATTTTGTAGCTGGCATCGGTATTGAGTTCAATTTCTGTTTTGACGTCGCTATCCACACCATAGCCCGCCAGCAGGCCGAATATGCGCGCGCGGCTTTTCAATTGCCGTACCCGGAATGGCTTGTAGGGATGGTCTTTCAGGAGGTTGTACACATGTACCTTATCGAAATCTGATACCATGACCAGCACGGGGCGCTCCTCCGGCTTGAGGGCGCGCACATAATCCATGGCTTGGGTATACGCCGTAGCCAAAGATTTGCCACGAGACTTCATCTCGATGAGGATTTTCCCGGGCAGAAGATAGTCGATATAGCCGGGCCGCCCATCCATCAGCGTGATGGCGTGCTCGTGCAAACCATCCAGCCAATCCACGCCAAACACGTGCATAAAATCCTTTTCAAATGTCTGGCCGTATTGCCGTTCGTCCCCTGTACAATCGCGCCATTGACGCTGAAACGCCAGCGCGCGGGTTTCAATTTCCGTCCAGCTGAGCATAGGCACCTCTCCTGTTATGTTGCACTCAGTATAAGGGCTGAGGGGTACAAAAGCAAAGGCTTGGCGCAATTCAGAGAAACAAAACCATCCGCATTGACACCCGGCTCGACCTGCCGCATAGTAGGGGCAGCAAAACAACGGAAGGGATGTCACCATGCAGGAACTATTGCAATCCCTGTTGCAGACCGGGCTGGACGAGGGCTGCTTCCCAGCGGCGGCAACATCCATAGGCCGTGGCGCGGAGGTGTATGCCCGCCACGCCGCGGGGCGGCTATGGCTGCCCGATGGACCGCACGCGAACCTGGTCACCCGGTGGGACCTGGCCAGCCTGACCAAAATATTGGCGCCCACGCCCTTGGCGCTGCTGGCCATCGAGCAGGGCAGGCTGACGCTGGATGATACCCTCGGCCGGTTTTTCCCAGCCCCCGCTAGTCATTCAGGCATCACCATCCGCCAGCTGATGACCCACACCTCGGGCATCACGCCCCATGTGCTGCTGGAGCTGCAGCCGGGCTGCACGCCGGATACGGTGGTCGATACCGTCCTGGCGCTGCCGCTGGAGGGCAAGGCGGGCATCCCCCGCTACAGCTGCCTTGGGTACATCGTGCTGGGCCGCATCCTGGAACAGGTATATGGGCAGCCGCTGGATGTGCTGGCCCGGCAATTTGTTTTCGACCCGCTGGGCATGACGCACGCCGAATTTAACCCGCCAGGTGAGAACATCGCTGCCACCGAGGTCAACCCGCTGACGGGCGAGTTCCTCATCGGTGTGGTGCATGATGAAAACGCCCGCTTCCTGGGCGGCATATCCGCCAACGCCGGGCTGTTTGGCGACCTGAATGACTGCGCGCGCTTCGCCCAGATGCTGGCGCAGCAGGGCGAAGGCTTGCTGTCCCCCGCCACGATGCGCAAAGCCACCCTCAACTACACGCCGGGGCACGACGTGCGCCGCGGCCTGGGCTTCCACCTGGGCGGCACGGAGGGCAACTACCTGGGCGACCTGTTCCCGGCGGACAGCTTTGGCCACACGGGCTTCACGGGCACCAGTATCGCGGTGGACCCGCACAGTGGGCTATGGGCTGTGCTGCTGACCAACCGGGTGCACCCCACCCGGGACAACGAAAAACACCTGCGTTTCCGCAGGCGGTTTCACAACGCGATATACGCGGCGTACAGCCGCGGTGAGTGCTAAGGAAGCAAATCGTCCGCCAGCGCTTTCGCTGCCTTCATCGCCGTGGGGAAGGGCAGGGCGTCCATTTCCTGCCGGGTGACCCACTGGCCGTCGCCGGGCATGGCGTCGGTCCGCACATCGCACAGATAGATGCGCATATGCCACACCCGATGGGTGAAGATGTGGCGCGCCTGACCGATTTCGGCCAGCGACTGCACCTGCACGCCGTGGGCGGCCAGGTGCCTGCGCACGCCGGCCTCGTCCTCCCCCTCCAGCAGATAAAACACATACAGGCCCTTCAGCAGCGCCTGGGTGCGCCGGGTGACAAACACCTTATCCCCATACCGCAGCAGCACCACCGCCACGGGCACCTCCCGCGGCGGCTTTTTGCGCGGCAGCACGGGCAAGCGCTCGGGCTCCCCATCCTGATAGGCCATACAGTATTGGGTCAGCGGGCAGGCGGCACAATCCGGCGTGCCGGGCAGGCAGATGGTAGCGCCCAGGTCCATGAGGGCCTGGTTCATATCACCGGCGCGGGTTTCGGGCATCAGCGCGCGGCCCAGCTCATACAAATGGCGTTTCACCGAAGGGATGCCCACATCCTCCTCCACCAGGTAGAGGCGGCTGAGCACGCGGATGAGGTTGCCGTCGATGGCGGGCACGGGCTCATCAAAGGCGATGGAGACGACGGCCGCCGCCGTATAGGGGCCGACGCCGGGCAACTGCCTCAAACCCTCGGCAGTGCTGGGAAACTGTCCCCCAAACGCATCTACCACCAGGCGCGCCGCGCGGTGCAAATTGCGCGCGCGGGAATAGTAGCCCAGCCCCTCCCAG
>CALNAU010000174.1 GCA_937874275.1 uncultured Clostridia bacterium
CAGATGTATCAGGCTTTTTCGTAAGCCATCTCCACCAATTTGGTGAGCGTGTTGCCGTTGCGCATCGTGATGGCGACATCGGTGGCCTTTTCCAGCACGGCGGCGTTGAGCTTGGCCTTGGTATAGTCGCCTGGGATATACATGAAGGCCGCGGAATCGGTGAGGATCAGCTTGTTATCACCGAAATCCCGCTGCTTCAGCGCTGCCAATTTGTCGTCGCCTGGCCGCGTCTCAAAAAAGGCGTAGAACACGCGGGCCGGGTCGTGGCCGGGGGCTTCAAAGGGGTTGTCCGCCAATACGCGGTTGACCTCCTCAGCGCTGCGCGCGATAACAGCCAGGTCGGGGCCAATCTCCTGATTAATCAGGGCGCGGACACGGGCGGCGGTTTCCGGGGCGCTTTCTCTGGTATCCACCAGCAGGTTGCCGCTGGCAATCCAGGTGCGCACGCGGCCGTAGCCAGCCGCCGCCATCACCTCGCGCAGCCGCGCCATGGGCACCCGGTTTTTGCCGGTTGGCATCACGCCGCGCAGCAGGATGATGAAAGTACGCATCAGCCCTCCAGCATGTCCTTCACATAGTTGGGCAGGTAGAACGCGCCGCAGTGCAAATCGGTGTTGTAATAGCGTGTCTTGATGCCCAGCGCGTTCCAGCGCTCGGCGTTTACATCCTTCAGCGGGTCAAAGGTGATGGAGTTGAAGCCGAACAGCCAGTGGCCCGAGGGGTAGCTGGGGATGTGCGCCTGATACACCTGGTGGATGGGGAAGCTCTCGCGGATGCGGCGGTGGGTGCGCTTCATGGCGTTGGCCTCGTAGGAGTAGAAGGGGCTCTCATGCTGGTTGATCATGATGCCGTCCTCGCGCAGCGCCTTGTAGCAGTTGCCATAAAACTCCTTGGTAAACAGCACCTCGCCGGGGCCGAAGGGGTCGGTGGAGTCCACGATAATCAAATCGTAAATGTCGCTCAGGCGGCGGATGAACTTGAGCCCGTCCTGAATGTGCACGGTGATGCGCGGGTCGTTGTAGACAGCGGCTGTGGTTGGCAAATACTCCTTGCAGGCATCCACCAGCATGCCGTCGATCTCCACCACGTCGATGGATTCGATGCCGGGGTAGCGGCCCAGCTCGCGCAGCGCGCCGCCGTCGCCCGCACCCACCACCAGCACCCGCTTCACATTGGGGTGCACCGCCATGGCCGGGTGGACAATCATCTCATGGTAGATGAACTCATCCTTCTCCGTCAGCACGATGACGTCATCCAGCGTGAGGATGCGGCCAAACTCGCGGCTTTGAAAGATATCGATTTTCTGGTACTCGCTCTTTTGCGAATACAGCTGTTCATCCACCAGGATTTCCAGCTTGACATTGTCGGTGTGGCTTTCGGAAAACCAGAATGCCATGCGCGTGCTCCTTTCATCCCAAATCAACGAGGTTGTCCCAATCACCAATATTGGCTCAAAAGTCAACCGCGCCGGTTGGGTTACGCCATCACCTGGATGGTCTGGGCGGTGATGTCCCGCGTGCCGGTCAGCACGCAGCCCTTCTCCCGTGAGGAGTTGATAAAGTCCACAATCTCCTGCGTAATCTTCTCCCCCGGGGCAAGCAGCGGGATGCCCGGCGGATAGGTCATCAGCGATTCGCCGCTGATGTGCCCGGCGGCCTCGCTCAGCGGCAGCGAGCGCTTTTCGGCGTAGAATGCCTCCTGCGGCGTCATCACCACCTGCGGGGCCAGGTATTCATAGCGCGGCAGCTCGTTCTTGGGCCGCTTGTATCGGCGGCGGATTTCGTATAGCGCGCCGATTAATCGCTCGATGTTCTTGGTGCGGTCACCGATGGAGATGTAGGCCAGGAAGTTGCTCAGGTCACCAAACTCAATTTGGATGTCGTATTCGTCGTGCAGGATATCGTGCACCTCGATGCCGGCCAGCCCCAAATCGTAGGTGTTGACCGACAGCTTGGTGGTGTCAAAGTCGAAGATGGTGTCGCCGTTAATCAGCGCGTCGGAATAGACGTAGTAGTCGCCAATCTGGCTGATTTCCTCCCGCGCGTAGGCGGCGTATTGTTTCACCTTTTCAAACACCTGCTCGCCGCCCAGTGCCAGCGTGCGGCGGGAGATATCCAGTGAGGAAATCAGCAGGTAGCTGGCGCTGGTGGTCTGGGTCAGGTTGATCATCTGGCGGGCGTGATCCGCGTTAACGCCGGGACCGCAGAGCAGGAAGCTGGATTGCGTCAGGCTGCCGCCCGACTTGTGCATGCTCACCGCCGCCATGTCCGCCCCCGCCGCCATGCCGCTGACCGGCAGCCCGCGGCCAAAGTAGAAGTGCGCGCCGTGCGCCTCGTCGCACAGCACCTTCATGCCGTGGGCGTGCGCACAGTTGACAATCTCCCGCAGGTTGGAGCAGATGCCGTAGTACGTCGGATTGTTGACGAACACCGCCTTGGCGTCCGGATTCTGGCGGATGGTGTTCACCACGTCCATCACCGACATACCCAGCGCGATGCCCAACCGCTCGCTGGTCTGGGGGTTGATGTACACCGGCACCGCGCCGCAGATGACCAGCGCGTTGACGATGCTCTGGTGCACATTGCGCGGCACGATCAGCTTTTCGCCCTTGCGCACGGTGGAAAATATCATCGCCTGGATGGAGGCCGTGGTGCCGCCCACCATGAAGAATGCACTGGCCGCGCCAAAGGCTTCGGCGGCCAGTTCCTCCCCCTCCTTGATGATGCCGGTGGGGTGCCCCAGGCTGTCCAGGTACTTGGTGCTGTTCACGTCCACCGACATGCAGCGCTCGCCCAGAAAGTCCATCAGCTCTTTATTGCCGCGGCCGCGTTTGTGGCCGGGGACGTCAAAGGGGACCAGCTTATCCTGGCGCATCTCTTCCAGCGCCTCATACACCGGTGCCCTGCGTTGATCCAACAAGGTTGTATGCCACCTCCCGAGATTTGTTTTGAAAGGGGACGCGCCGCGCTTGCAGCACATCCCCGTCAGCGTTGTACATCCGCCGCAGCCGTCTTCGTGCATCCGGACCGCCTCCGGCAGTTCAACAGAACCCACGAAAAGTATAAAAGCCACGGCCTGTGATGTCAATGAGAAAAAAGAGCCGGCCACCCCGGTGAGGCGGTCGGCAAATCCCGGCGCTATCGGTTAGGTTTACTCGGTCTTCTGTTGCTCTGCGCAGTTCCCTGCCATGCTGCACCCGGCGCATCCGCCGCCGCACCCTTGCTTGTTCATTTTGCGGGCGCGCAATACAGCGCGCAGCGCCAGCAGGGCAATCAGGCCAACGGCAATCCAGTCAATCCATTTCATGTGTTTTATCCTTTCGGCGTTATGCCTGGCGCTGCCACTTCATCTCCTTGCCTGTGGCGTCAAACTTCTTTCGCTTGGCGGTGACCTGGGTGATGTCGATGGCATATACGGCGGTGATGGCCAGGCCGCTTTCGACCGCCTGGGGGAAGTATGGCATCCACTGGGGTGTGAACTTCTGCGCGATGACCCACAGGCCGTGCGTCTTTTCCCCGTCGCTGACAAGCTGCCGGATGGTGCCCAGCACCATGGCGCTTTCATACTCGGTGGTGAACAGCTTGCTGGTCAGTTCGCCGAATTTCGCGGGCGTTTTGGCGGCATCGGCCACCTTCTCCTGCGTCATCACGTCGGGGATGCGCGTCGGGCCCACAAACACCACGTGCGCCTGTGCGCCATCGCGCAGCAGGTCGGTTTTCTTGCCGCTTTGGGCGGCATGGAAGTACAGCACATCCCCTTCACGCGCCAGGGAGAGGGGCACGCCATAAGCCGAGCCATCGCTGTCCACAATGCTCAGTACGCCGTAGGCGGCACGGTCGATGACCTGCAGCCCGAACTCCCTGTCCATCTCGCGGTCCTTGCGTCTCATCGTTGTTCTCCTTCCATGCGAAGCCCTATACCAGAGCAGTTACAGGATCAATCCACCCAGCACATATACCGCCCAGGCGGCCAGCCAGGCCAGCAGGCACTGGCCGATGACGGCGGCCAGCGTCCACCAGCCGCTCTCCAGCTCCTTTTTCATGGCGGCGATGCTGGCCACACAGGGCGTGTACAGCAGCACAAACACCAGGTAGCTGGCCGCGGACAGCGGTGTGAACATCGCCTGCAGCGCCCGTGGCAGGTCGGCCATGTTGACCTGCATCAGCACGCCCAGGCTGCTCACCACGGCCTCCTTGGCCGTCAGGCCGCTGATGAGCGAGGTGGTCAGCCGCCAATCGCGGAAGCCAAGCGGCGCGAACAGCGGGGTCATCAGCCGGCCCAGCCCCGCCAGCAGGCTGGTGCTGCTGTCGGCCACTGGGTTGAAGCGCGTATCAAACGTCTGCAAAAACCAGATGACCAACGTAGCCAGGAAGATGACCGTAAAGGCGCGCTGCACGAAGTCCCGCGCCTTTTCCCACAGCAGGATGGCGACCGACTTGGCCGAGGGGAAGCGGTAGTTGGGCAGCTCCATGATGAAGGGGGTGGATTGCCCGCGGAAGGCGGTGCGCTTGAAAACAAGCGCCGTCACAACGCCCAGCACGATGCCCAGCGCATACAGCACCAGCATCACCAGCGCGCTGTTGCCGCCGAAGAAGGCCGCCGCGAACAGCGCGTAGATGGGGATTTTGGCCGAGCAGCTCATGAAGGGGGTGAGCAATATGGTCATGTGCCGGTCGCGGCGGCTGCTCAGCGTGCGCGTGGCCAATATGGCCGGCACCGTGCAGCCAAAGCCCAGCAGCATAGGCACGATGCTGCGGCCGGACAGGCCGATGCGGCGCAGCGCCTTGTCCATCACAAAGGCAATACGCGCCATGTAGCCCGTATCCTCCAACACCGACAGGAAGAAGAACAGCACCACAATCAGCGGCAGAAAGCTCAGCACGCTGCCCACGCCGGCAAATACGCCGTCAATGATGAGGCTGTGCACCACCGGGTTCATCTGGAAGGATGTCAGCGCGCCGTCCACCACGGCGGCCAGCCAGTCGATGCCCATCGCCAGCCAGTCGGCCAGTTTGGCACCGATGACGTTAAAGGTCAGCCAGAATATCAGCAGCATCACCGCCAGGAAAATGGGGATGGCTGTGTACTTGCCCGTCAGCACCCGGTCGATGGCCACGCTGCGGCGGCGCTCTCGGCTTTCATCGCCCTTTTTGACGGCGGCGGCGCGCAAGCCCTGGATGAAGGCGTAGCGCATGTCGGCCAGGGCCTCATTGCGCTCCATGCCGCTGTCGTGCTCCATCTCCACCACGCTGTGCTCAATCAGCTCCAGCTCATTGTCATCCAGCCCCAGTTGACGGGCCAGCGCCGGCTCGCCCTCGATGAGCTTGGTGGCGGCAAAGCGGCTGGGGATGCGGTGCTGCTCCGCGTGATCCTCGATGACGTGGCTGACCGCGTGGATGCAGCGGTGCACAGGCCCCGGGCCGCAAAAATCCAGCCGCTCGGGCAACTGTCGCTCCCGCGCCACGCGCTGGGCTTGGGCAATCAGCTCCTGAATGCCCTCGCCCCGGCTGGCACTGATGGGCACCACCGGGATGCCCAGTTGGCGCGACATCTCGGCCACGTCCACGCTGCCGCCATTCTTATGCAGCTCGTCCATCATGTTGAGGGCCAGCACGGTCGGGATGCGCAGCTCCAGCAGCTGCAGCGTGAGGTACAGGTTGCGCTCGATGTTGGTGGCATCCACGATGTTAATCAGCGCGTCCGGCCGCTGGGTGAGGATAAAATCCCGCGTCAGGCGTTCTTCCGCCGAAAAGGGGCGGATGGAGTAGATGCCCGGCAGATCCACCACCTGCACATTGCGCAGGCCGCGGATGCTGCCTACCTTCTGATCCACCGTGACGCCGGGGAAGTTGCCCACATGCTGGCGCGCGCCGGTCAACTGGTTAAACAGCGTAGTTTTGCCGCTGTTTTGGTTGCCGGCCAGCGCAAATACCAGCGCCGGTCCGTCCTCGCCCCCCTGGCGGCCAAACCGCCCGGCTTTTTCCGGCGCGCCGTGGCCATGGCGGCCGCGCGTTTGCTTGTTCTGCTCGCTCATTGCGGCGCCACCTCCACGCTTCGCGCGTCCTCCAGCCGCAGGGTAAGGCTGTAGCCGCGCAAGGTGATTTCGATGGGGTCGCCCATCGGGGCGGTCTTGTGCACGGTCAGTGCCGTGCGGGGGATAAGCCCCATGTCCAGCAGCCGCAGGCGCAGCGGGCCCACGCCGCCGATGCGGGTAATCACGGCCTCGCGGCCCAGGGGAAGTTGATCCAGCGTCATGCAAACCTCCGGTTGAAAATGGATTTCGATAAACACGTATGAGAAAGCGGGCGAATGGTGAGGAGTGAGCAGTTATCGGTTAGGCGTGAATACCTGCGCCTTCGGCGCTGACATGCTGCCCGCAGTAACTCCTGACTCCTAACCGCTAACCATTGCTTTTCATCCCGTCCGCGTGGCGGCAAATGGCCTCGTAGCTGGCGGGGCTCAGGTCATGCTCCATTTTGCAGGCATCCTCCAGCGCCGTGTGCTCATCCACGCCCAGCGCCATCAAAAACCGCGCCAGGCGCTGGTGGCGGTCGAGCATTTTTTCGGCTATCGCCAGGCCTGCGGGCAGCAGCTCAATGACGCCATCGGCGCCCATGGTGATATAGTTGTTTTCGCGCAGCAGCTTGGTCGCGTGGCTGACGCTGGCCCGGCTGACGCCCATGGCTGTCGCCACGTCTACCGAGCGCACCTGACCGCGCTCCTGCTGAATCATGAGCATGCGCTCCAGATAGTTTTCGTTTGATTCGTTGAGTTGCACGGGGACTCCTTTCCGGGGATACACAGTCGTTTCAAAAGGGGACATCAGCATGTTAACACCTTCTAACAACCGTGGCAAGGGTGAAAATAAAAATCATCAGAATCAAAAAGAAAACAGCGCCAGAGGAGCGCTGCTTGTTGCCGGTGACTAAAGTACAGGCCAACCGGTTATGATAGGCATAGAGGGCGCATTGCGCCAATACGAGATGAGGAGCGTGCAGCATGCAATTGAATTCATTGACCGATACATACACCCTGCAAAATGGGGTGCAGATTCCCTGCATAGGTTTTGGCACCTGGCAGGTGGCCGATGGCGAGGAGGCGCGCGCGAGCGTGCTGTCCGCGCTGGAGGCAGGCTACCGCCACATTGATACCGCCCAGGCTTATGAGAACGAGCAAAGCGTCGGACAGGGCATCCGCGACAGCGGCGTCCCGCGGGAGCAGATTTTTCTAACCAGCAAGCTGCGCAACCCCGTGCGCGGCTATGAGGAGACCCTGGCCGCCGCGGAGGAAAGCCTGCGGCTGCTGGGCACGGATTACCTGGACCTGTTTTTGCTGCACTGGCCGCGCCCGGCCGCCTTCCACGATGAGTGGGAGCGCATGAACGCCGAAAGCTGGCGCGCCATGGAGACCCTGTACGAGCAAAAGAAGCTGCGCGCGCTGGGCATCAGCAACTTCCGCAGCCACCACATCGACGCCCTGCTCAAGACCGCCAAGGTGGCTCCGCAGGTCAACCAGATTCGCCTCGCTCCAGGTGAAACCCAGGATAAGACCGTGGACTACAGCCGAGAAAATGGCATGCTGCTGGAGGCGTACAGCCCGCTGGGCGTGGGCCGCATCTTTGACGTGCCCGAGATGAAGGACCTGGCCGAAAAGTATGGCCGCACCATTGCCCAGATTGCCATCCGCTGGAGCCTGCAACGCGGCTATCTGCCCCTGCCCAAGTCCGTCACGCCCGAGCGCATCCGTGAGAATGCCCAGGTGTTCGACTTCTGGCTGTCCGATGAGGACGTGCAGCGCATCGCCGACATGAAGGGCGTTGTGGGCTTTGCCCGCGACCCGGATGACATTCCGTTCTAATTGCTGAACTCACTCAGAAATGCTTCGATGGGCTTGTCTTTTTCCGCTCCCGCGTTGCCTTGTTCAGTCAGCGTAGCGCCGCTACGCTTCCTTCTCTCGGCTTAGCGGGAACGAAAAAATCCGGCGCCCATCATTGCATTTCTTCATTCGTTCAGCA
>CALNAU010000175.1 GCA_937874275.1 uncultured Clostridia bacterium
ATATTCCACCCGCTCCTGTGTGCCGGGGCGGATGGCGACATTTTGCTCGTACTGTCCGCGGGTCAGCATATCCTGCAGCAAGGTGCCCAGCTGCACCTCTCCCCAGGTGCCGCGGGTCTTTACGTTGGTGAGCACGCGCTTGAGGTCGCCAACGCCGGTGGCCAGGGATTTCATCTCGCCGAGGCCTTGGTATACCTGCTCCAGCCGCTCGCTGACCTGCTGAAAGCTCTCGCCCAGGCGCCGGTTGAGGGTGGTGTGCAGGTTCTCATCCACGGTCTTGCGCATCTCGTCCAGTTTTTCGGCGTTTTCACGCTGCATCTTCGTGACCCCTTCGTACAGGGTCTCCCGCATGCGCTCCACCTTCTGGTCGTTGGCGGCCAGGCGCTCATCCAGCACGCGGCTGATGCCGCGCAGGCGGTCCTCCTGGCTGGTGCCGGCCTGATCCACCCGCTGCCCAAGGGCGTCTACCCGAGCGGCCGTGGCCTGGGCGCTGTCGTGCAGCAGGCTTTGCACAAAGCCCAAATCTCGCGCGGCATCCGCCTCGCGTCGGCTCTCCACCTCCTGCATGAGGCGCTCGATATAGTCAGTGATGGTTTCCTCCTGGCGCGACTGCCTGCGGCGTTTTCCCGCCGCAGGCGGCCAAGCCGCACCAAGGCGATAATCAGCAGGCTCACTGCCACCAACAAAAGGACCACGCTGACCATATTTCGCGGGTCCTGCAGCAGCTCAGCCATGGGAGATGCCTTTGCGCCAGTGCTCGTAGCACAGGCCGATATAACGGATGCTCTGGTGGTTGTCGATGAGCACCTGGGCACCTTCTTTGATTACGTTGCCCTGCGGGTCCACGCGGGTGTTCATGGTGGCCTTTTTGCCGCACCAGCACAGGCCGCCGGGCACCTCCTCAATGACCTCGGCCAGGCGCAACAGCGCCGCCGAGCCCGGGAAAAACTGGCCCCGGAAGTCGGTCTTGAGCCCGTAGCAGAAGATATCCAGGCTGTCCGACAATTCGGCCAGCTCCTGTACCTGCGCTTCAGAGAGGAACTGCGCTTCATCAATGAACAAATATTGAAAATCGCTGTGCGCGCGCTGGGCGGCAAGCCACAGCAACTGCTCGCGGATGCTGTGGTTGGGGCCCAGCACCAGCTCGGCGTCCGCCTGCAGGCCAACGCGGGAAAAGACCAC
>CALNAU010000176.1 GCA_937874275.1 uncultured Clostridia bacterium
CGAGCCCAACACCCCAAACACCGCTGCCACCATCAGCGTGAGCAGCGTGTTGGGCCAGTCGCTGTCCGGCTGAGCATAAGTGACAGTTTCATGCGTGGTTGTCCGGTCATCTGCCGGCAGCAGCGCAATCAACGAAGGAAACAACCCGATGCCCATCATAAACCGCACCATCTGCAAGGCGAGCACCTGGCTGGCGTCCGCGCCCATATCGGCGGCGATGATGGGGATGTCGCTCAAACCGCCGGGAACTGAGGCCATGAACGCGGTTAGTAGATCCATAGAGCTGATACGCCAGATGATAATCCCACTAACCAGGTTGACCACCAGTAGACAACCAATCAAAATGACCGCGACCTTGAGCAGGGCGCGCATCTGGCGCATGTCCTCCCGGCGAACGCCGGAGCCAATGAACGCGCCGGCCACGACCTGGGCCACCACCTTGGTGATGGAAGGAAGCGCTGCCTGCCCTGACAGGATGCCAAATGTGGCCGCACCAATCACGGCGCCAACCATCATGCCGCCGGGCATTCTCAACCGGTTTAGCAGCCATCCGGCGGCATACGCAGCCAACAGGGTATACACAACAGACAATTGACATACTCAACTTTTGATTACAGTTTGGCCCTCATCCGCGGGTCTGATAATAGAATAGCATTCATACTTCAACTTATCCAGCTTATCCAGCGAAAATCGACTTTGCACTGCCACGCTCATGAAAAGAAACAGCAAAGAGACAGTTGCGCGGCATCCTCAACAGTTACTAAGGCACTTGACCCCGGCTATGCTGGCTTTGTATGATGGGAATAGCAATGGTACACTCTCTCAACAGCCCGTGCCTGTATGAGCTGCTAATGTTGTCAGCAAGGAGTCAGCTTCATGATTTTCACCCGCATCTACCCCTGGGACACACATAGCCTGTCGCTGGTCAAGGCCCTGCTGGCGAGCGAGGGGCTGGGCTTGGACGAGCATCTGGACTATACCGCGGGCCTGTGGGAGGGGGAGCGGCTGCTGGCCACCGGCAGTTTCTACCGCAACACCCTGCGCTGTCTGGCGGTTGATCGGGAATATCAGGGTGAGGGGCTGATGGCCCGGATGGTCAGCCATCTGGTGGACGAGCTTTTTCAGCGCGGGCAGCGGGAGTTGTTCATCTACACAAAGAAGGATGCGGCCAGAAGCTTCACGTCCTTGGGTTTCTATGCAGTGGTGGCGCTGGATGAGGTGGTGTTTCTGGAAAACCGCCGCGGCGGCTTCGAAAGCTATCTCAAGGGGCTGGAGCGGCCCCAGCTGCCCGAAGGTGCCCGCATCGGCGCCGTGGTGATGAACGCCAATCCCTTCACGCTGGGCCACCGCTGGCTGGTGGAGCAGGCGGCGCAGCGTTGCGATGCGCTGCACCTGTTCATGGTATCGGAGGATGTGTCAGCCTTCCCCCGCGCGATACGGGAACAGCTCATCCGGGCAGGCACAGCCGACTTGCCCAACGTATACACCCACCCCACAGGCCACTATCTGGTCAGCAGCGCCACCTTCCCCAGCTATTTCATCCGGGAGTCGGACGCCCTTACCCTGGCCCACGCGCGGCTGGACGCGGCGGTGTTCACCCGCATCGCCCAAGCGCTGCATATCACCGACCGCTTTGTGGGCGAAGAGCCGCTTTCCCCCGCCACAGCGCTGTATAACCAAGCCATGCAGCAGCTGCTGCCCCAGGCCGGTGTGCAGCTGACCATCTTTCCCCGCAAGAGCGACGACGGCACCACGCCCATCAGCGCCTCCCGGGTGCGCACGCTGTTGAAGGAAGGCAACCTGCCTGCCATCCGCCCGCTGGTGCCGGAAACGACCTATGCATTTTTACTAAGTGAGGACGGGCAGAAAATCGCAGCAGACCTTCGAAAGTAGAGCAAGTTAACGCCTTTATCGTGCATGTTCTATTCTCGTCCATAACTTGACACTGGCCAACCGCAATCGTATAGTATTTGTGTAATGCATCCCTTATATCAACAAGCGACGAAGGAGTCAGCTCTGTGACGATTATTGATATTCATACACATATTTATCCAAAGGTTTCTGGTATTACCCAGGGACTACCCATGACGGGAACCAATTTAGGGCGGGTCAGAATCGGCAATCGAACGGTTCAGTTTTTGCCGCCAAGTTTTGAGCACTCCAACTCCACCTATGAGATGTTGATTTCCCATATGGATTGGTGTGGTGTTGAGAAAGCAATCCTCATGGCAAATCCCTATTATGGCTATCACAATGAATACTTTGTAGAGGCTGTTCAACGCTATCCCGACAGGCTGAAAGGTGTTGCACTTGTTGATATCAATGGGGGAAAGGAAGCAGCCTCGGAGCTGATGGATTTGTACGAACGCACCCCGCTATTTGGCATGAAAATTGAAACTAACTCTTCCTATCAAACAGCGCCGGGAAGAAGGATGACCGACCCTAACTGTACACCAGTATGGGCCTGTCTGCATGATAGCCGGCAAACCGTCTTTATCCATCCGTTTACCTCGGACGACCTTGAGGATATTCGAACTCTTTCAGAGCGTTATCCCGACATTCTTTTTGTGATTTGCCATATGGGCGCCAACGCATGCTTCGGATACCAGGCCACACCCCAGGCCTTTTCCTATCTGTTGGATACTGCCAAAGCCAACAAAAATATATACCTAGACACATCCACGGTACCAGAATATTTTCAACAACCATATCCTTACCCTGCCGCACAGGAGGTAATTCAAAGAGGATATAGAGCCTTGGGACCGGAAAGACTCATGTGGTCCTCCGATTACCCTGGTATGCTAAATCACGCCACTTACCGCCAGTTAATATCCCTGGTTGCTGATGAATGTCCCGATATTCCCAGTCACCATAAAGACATGATAATGGGCCAGAATGCACAACGTATATTCTGGTGATTGTCGATATTCCTGTGCGCTGACCGATTGCGCACTGTGAATAATTATTTTAGGAGGTAGCCTGTTATGAAAAGAATCCTGGTATTTGTCCTGATGCTGTCCCTCGCCCTGTCCCTCGCTGGTATGGCATCTGCGGAGGAGGGGTATAAAGTCGCCCTGGTCAACTACTCCGTGGGTAACTCCTGGCGCGCCCAAATGGTTGCTGAATTTGAAGCCGAAGCCAAGCGTTTGCAGGCGGAAGGCGTCATTAGTGAGTACTTTGTCACCAATTCTAATGATGATATTGCAAAAGAGATTTCTGACGTCGAGGACATGATAACCAAGGGGGTAGACGCGATCGTCATCACAGCCGCTTCCCCGACCGCACTTGCGCCTGTGGTAGAAGATGCCACAGCAGCCGGTATCAAGGTAGTCTCCTTTGATAATGTGGTAGAAACTGATCAGCAGGTTGCGACTGTCGGCATTGATGAAAAAGAGTTCGGCAAAATCTGCGCGGACTTCCTTGTAGAGGCCCTTGGAGGCAAAGGCAAAATTGTCGTGCTCAATGGAATTGCCGGTACCGCGACCGACGCCCTGCGCTGGCAAGGTGCCGAGGAGGTTTTCGCCAACCATCCCGAAATTGAAATACTCGGAACTGCAAACGCTGACTGGGATTATGCCAAGGGAAAGGCCGCCATGGAATCCATGTTGTCCGCCTATCCACAGATTGATGGCGTGTGGTCTCAGGGTGGCGCTATGACCCAGGGTGCTATTGATGCATTTATCGCCGCTGGCCGGCCCCTGGTGCCTATGAGCGGTGAAGGTAACAACGGCATGATTAGGGCATGGGTGGAAAACAGGGATAAGGGCTTCAGCTCCATCGCGCCCAGCAATCCTACCTATACCAGCGCTGAAGCACTTCGTGTGGCCATCAAGGCACTAAATGGTGAAGAAGTGCCCAGCAATGTAGTGATGGATATGGAAGTCGTAACCCCTGAGAATGTTGACCAGTACTACAAGCCCGATATGCCGGACAGCTATTGGGTTCTTACCCAGCTTGACGATGAAGTCTTGGCTGATTTGTATAAATAAACGAACGCGGTAGTATACACGTTGCCAGGCCCACAATTCTATTGTGGGCCTGGCAGATGCTCATCATCAGAAGATAGGCGGTTAACTGTGTCACAAGAAATACTCCGGATGGTTAACATATCAAAGGCATTTTCAGGCATCAAAGCACTGGATAATGTGTCTTTCTCCTGTAATCAGGGAGAAGTGCATGTGCTAGCCGGGGAAAACGGAGCAGGCAAGAGCACGATTCTGAAAATCCTAGCCGGCATATATCACGCCGATGCAGGGGACATTAATATTCGGGGAGAGAAACGGAAAATCACCTCCCCTGAGCAGAGTCAACATGCGGGCGTCGCCATGGTTTTTCAGGAGTTAACGCTGATAGATGAGTTAACCGTAGAAGAAAACATCTTCCTGCACACTGAGCCACGCAATCGGTTCGGTCTAGTGGATCGAAAGGTCCTGCGTCAGAACACCTTAGCAGCAATGGATCGGTTCGGCATTCACCTGGATCCCGGCATTTTGGTCAGCAGGCTGCCTGTTGCCCTCAAACAGATGACCGAGATTTTAAAAGTGCTTGTGCGTGAACCGGAGATTATTATCCTGGATGAGCCCACATCTGCATTAGCTAGTCAAGAGGTTCAACGGCTATTTACCATCATTGAGAATTTGACTTCACTTGGCAAGAGCATCGTTTTTATCTCCCATCGACTTGAAGAGGTGTTTGCGATTGGCCATCGCGTGACGGTACTGAAAGATGGTAAGAACGTTGACACACAACCTTTGCAGGGCCTAGATGAAGGCGGGCTTATTCGCATGATGATTGGCCGATCGTTAGAAGGAACTTATCCCGCAAAGACGCTCACACCCAATACGGAAACAGTTTTTACAGTAAGAGGCCTTACCTCCTCCGATGGCAGGCTCAATAACATCTCATTTGATGTGAAGAGGGGCGAAGTATTTGGCATCGCCGGTCTTCAGGGACATGGTCAATCGGACCTTCTGACCACCATCGCGGGACTGAAAGCATACAACACCGGAGAAATGAGCATTCAAGGTGAACCGTATCACGCAAGCCATGCGGATGAAGCAATCAGCAAAGGCGTAGCGCTCGTGCCTTCAGACCGCAAAAGCCAGGGCTTGATGCTTGACTTGAGCGTGAGACATAACGCCGCAATCTCAAGCCTGAGCAAACGGTTGAAAGGCATCTTCATCGATTTGCCCGCAGAAAAGCAATTTGTGCAGCAAACCATTGATATGTTGTCAATCAAGGCGCCCAATATGGATAGTCCAGTTCATACACTATCGGGTGGGAACCAGCAGAAAGTTGTTCTGGGCAAAATGCTCGCCCTGCATCCAAAGGTCATTTTATTTGACGAGCCGACACGAGGCATTGATGTGGAGTCTAAGCTTGAATTCTACCAACTGATGCTTCAATTAGCAGCAGACGGCGTGGCCGTCATCATGAATTCCAGCGATTTAATGGAGGTGATTGGCATGTGTGATCGCGTGCTGGTCATGTATGAGGGAAGGGTTAGTGGCATCCTAACCAAAGACGAAATGACCGAGGAGACTATCATGCGCTTTGCCATGGGCGTTGCCTCGCAAGACACACCGGCAGGCAACGCATCATGATTAAGAAGAACGACAACAAAATGCATTTCTGGCAGCGCAATAGTCACACCGTACTGATTTTTGCATTCTTAGCAGTGCTGATGATTATTGTAAGCCTGTTTAGCGATTCCTTTTTCACAGAGCGCAATTTAAAAAATCTTGTACTGTCGGCTTTTCCTCTATTGATGGTAGCGCTTGGACAGACATTAGTGCTGCTTACAGGGGGAATTGACCTGTCGCTTGGCGCAATTGTTTCATTGACCAATGTGTCTTGTGTCACATTGATGAATACCGAGTCCAGCGTTGGCTGGATTCCTGCATTGGCTGCCGCTGTATTGATAGGTGTTTTGTGTGGCGGTCTCAATGGGCTGATTATTTCCAAAGGGCGCTTAGCCCCTATCATAGTAACGCTGGCTACAACGACCATCTTTGAGGGCATTGCCTTGTTTGTCATGTCAAGCCCAGGAGGCCGTGTTCATTCAGGCTTCCGCCAGTTTTTCATCCGTGGCATCAACGGTTATTTTCCCCTGATCGTATCCATAGTAGTTGTCCTGTTGGTTCGGATGATCAGCAACCAGTCCGCCTACGGACGCCATCTTCGCTCCTTGGGGGGAAATGAGACCGCGGCATACTCTACAGGCATAAAGGTAGACCGAGTTAAGCTGATCGCGTATATACTTGCGGCTGTATTGGCCGCACTGGCAGGAATATATCTCACAGCCAGAATGAACTCAGGGGACGCCACAGTTGGGAAGAATTATTCCATGAATGCTATCACATCGTCGGTGGTGGGCGGCACGGCTATGACGGGGGCCATTGGCGATCCGCTGGGAACTGTAGCAGGTGTTTTTATCGTTACCATCATCAACAATATGCTGAACTTGCTTGGCGCATCCTCTTTCTATCAGTTTATCTATCAAGGCGGCATTTTAATTGCCGCGCTCTCCCTGAGTGCGTTGCGCAGGCAGAAGTAACATAGAAGGGAAACCGATGTTTCGCATGAGGAAGGCAGGCACCAAAGCATCCAATTTCAAATTGGCGCAATCACAGATGATGGTATACCTCATTCTAATCTTTGTTCTGCTGATTGCCCAGTTGGCGTCACCTGGTTATCTGGCACTTAACCACGTGGCCGGCATCCTCCGATTGTCCAGTTTTCTTGGCATCGCTGCCATAGGTCAGACATTCGCAATCTTGATTGGAGGGATTGATCTTTCAATTGCAAACGTGATTACGTTTGCCAATGTCATCGCAGCACAGGTGATGTCCGGCAGCGACAGCAACATGCTGGCCGCGCTCCTATGGGTTTTGTTAATGGGGGCCGCCGTTGGCGTCATCAATGCGCTGGGGATTCGCTTTCTGAAAATTCCTCCGTTCATCATGACGCTGGGCGTGGGCACCATCATCCGCGGCATATTCCTTATCTATACAAACGGTGCCCCCAAAGGCAACGCCGCACCTCTTCTGCGCGCCATATGCGGCCAAAGCATGATGGGTATCGTCTCGGGGATTGTGATTATCTGGTTAATCCTTTCTATTGCCGTAGTTATCATTCAAAAAATAACGCCCTATGGGCGCCAGATATATGCCATCGGTATCAATGAACAGGCATCCAGATACTCGGGCATCCCTACCGGTCGGATTATCTTCTCCGTCTATATTCTCTCCGCGGTGTTCGCCGCATTGGCAGGTTATTTCCTGGTTGGTTACACAGGCACCAGTTTTCTGGATGTTGGCTCCGATTACAACACCACCACAATTGCTGCCGTAGTCATCGGAGGCACCGCCATCACCGGTGGCAAGGGCGGTTACATCGGTACCTTCGCTGGCGCCATCATGATGACTGTGCTCAATGACTTCCTAACCATTGTTAACATCCCCACTGCAGGTCGCCAAATCGCGCAGGGATTCATTATCTTGGCGCTCGTACTTGTGTACAGCCGAGGCAAAAAGCATAATCAGTAAATTCGTACTGGCATTTCACGCAACTGGGCGTAACCAATACAAACAGCATCGATA
>CALNAU010000177.1 GCA_937874275.1 uncultured Clostridia bacterium
GCCTCCACGATTTCGTCGCGGTGGTGGTCGGCAATCACGCAGAAGCGCAGGCGCGCCTTGCCGCGGGGCACGGCGGGGTATACCGCCGGGGGCACAAACACGCCCTTGTGGCGCAGCATGTTGCTCAGCAGGAAGGCGTCCTCGTCCTTGCCCACCATGATGGGGATGATGGCAGTGTGCCCGGCCAGGCACGTGTTCATGCCGCGCTTGTGGGCCTCGCTGACGAAGGTGTTGATGTTGTCCTCCATGCGCGCCATGATGGTGTGATCTTCCTGCATCAGGCGGATGGCCTCCAGCGTGGCAGCGGCCAGCGGCGGCGAGATGCCCACGGAGAACACGAAGCCCGGCAGGTTGTAGCGCAGGTAGTCGATGATGGCCTGGCTGCCGGCCAGGTAGCCGCCGCAAGTGCCCAGGCCCTTGGACAGGGTGCCCATCTTGATGTCGATGTCGCCCGGGGCCAGGTTGAAATACTCGTCCACACCGCCGCCGGTCTTGCCGATGACGCAGGTGGAGTGGGCCTCGTCCACCATCAGGAAGCAGCCGTATTTTTTCTTCAGCTTGATAAACTCCGGCACCGGCGCGATGTCGCCGTCCATGGAGTAGGCACCCTCGATGATGATGAGCACCTTGGCAAACTTGTCGCGCTGGGTCTTGAGGATGCTGTCCAGCGCCTCATAATCGTTGTGTGGGAAGGGCTTGACCGTGGCTTCGCTCAGGCGGCAGCCCTGGTCGATGCTGTTGTGGGCTAGGGCATCGTAGACGATGAGGTCGTCCTTGCCGCAGAAGTTGCCCACAAAGGTCACGTTGGTGGAGTGGCCGCCCACCAGCACCAGCGCGGCTTCGGTGTGCTTCCAGCGGGCCAGCTCGCTCTCCAGCTGCTGGTAAAGCGTCTTTTCACCGGCCAGCAGGCGGCTGCCCGACGCCGAGGTGCCGTACTTGTCCACGGCGGCCTTGGCGGCCTCCTGTACCTCTTTGCGGCCACTCATGCCGGCGTAGTTGTAGGAACCGAAGTTGAGCACCTTGTGCCCGGCCATCATGCTGGTGTTGGACAGCGCCGAGTCGTGGGCCACAAAGTAGGGGTTCTCCATCCCGGTGCCCAGCAGGGCCTCATGGCGGGCGGCGAACTCCTGATATTCCGGGCTCTGGGTAAAGTCCGCGATGGGGGCCACCTGGCCGGGCTTGCGCTCCTCCTGCTTCCTGTCGCCGGCGCCGGACAGTTTGTCCTCCAGCAGGCGGCTCAGGTCGTTCACGCTGGTGCACTGGCCATACTCCTCCACGGGAATCAGCACACCGAACAATTCTTCTACCTTCAGGGACAGGCTGAGCACCTGCAGGCTGTCGCCGCCCAGGTCGTTGATGAAGTGGGCGTTGTCATCCAGGCTTTCGGGGGATACCTGCAAAGTTTCCGCATAGACGCGGCGCACCTTCTGACGGATTTCTTCCGAGCCCAGGTCCTCGGGCACGGTCTCCTCGTTGACGATGGGTACGCTCTCCTGGATGGGGCCGGCGCCGGACTTCAGGTCCAGGTCGCGGTAGGCGATTTTCTTGTTTTCGATGATGTCCTTAAGCGCCAGACGCTTGACCTTGATGCCGTTGGCGGTCTGGAATCGCTCGGGCGTGGCCAGCACGCGGGTCACCTTTTTGAGCACGGGCAGGCGGTTATTGAGGGCCGCCACCTGGCGCATCAGGTCGGTCAGGAAGGCGTCATCGCGGTAGCGGTCGCCCACGCTGAGCACCAGCGTGATGTCCTCATAGTTGGGGTTGATGTGGCGGCGGCGCTTGAGGCGGTTGATGCGGCTGACGCCTGTGTTTTTGATGCCCAGCACGCAGTACTGGTCCACGCCGTCCAGCAAGCCGAAGCTGTCCTCAATCTCGTCGGGGTATACGTTTTCGCCCGACTCGTTGATGATGACATCCTTGCTGCGGCCCTCCACGTACATGCGCATGCCCTTTTCCAGGCGCACGATGTCCCCGGTCTTGTACCAGCCTTCGGCGTCCAGGTCGGGCCCGATGAGCTGGCCGTCCTGCAGGCGGCCGGTGTGTACGGATTTGCCGCGGATGTACATCTCGCCCGAGTTGGAGCGCTTGCCGTCTGACTGCACGCGATATTCGGCGCTGGTCAGCGGCCGGCCGACCGAGCCCGAGGTGCGCGTTTTCAGGTGCATGGAGGTCTCCACCGAGGTGATGGCGGTCTCCGTCATGCCAAAGCCCGAGATGGTGTAGTAGCCCAGCGCCGAGATGGTGCGCATATGCTCCTCAGGGGTGTGGCTGCCGCCCAGAATGACGCAGCGTACGTCCGGGCCGAGGATTTTGGATACCACGTCCTTAAACAGCACGTTGCGGGCAAAATCCATGCCGAACTCCGGGTTCACGCGCTGCAGCGCCAGGCTCAGCCCGCGGGCAAACTTGAAGGCGGCCTGTTTCTTGCGGCCTTCGTTGGCCACCTTTTTGTTAAGGGATACCGACAGGCTGTTGGCCAACAGCGGCACCGCGCACAGGAAGGTGATTTTGAACCGGCGCGACGTGCCCAGGATGGTTTCGGGCGCGCGGTCTTTGATAAAGACGGTTTCAAAGCCGATGAAGTTGCTCCACAGCAGGTTGACCATGAAGCCGAAGATGTGGTGGAAGGGCAAAAAAGCCAGGGAGCGCTCGGGCTCGCCGGAGATGATGCGCCGGTTGGCGTTGTACAGCAGCTCGCTGTTGAGCACCTGGTGGCAGATGGCCTCCTCATCGTACACAAAGATGCGGCTGGTGGCCGTGGTGCCGCTGGTGCATAGCGCCACCTGGCTGCCAAAGCGCGGCACAAACCCGGTCTGGGCAGGGGTGGCGAACAGGTCCGCGTGCAGCACCTGCACATAGCTGTCGGGCAGGTCGCGCCTGTTCTTCACAATCAGGGCCGCGGCGCCGGACTGCTCCAGCATGTATTCGGTCATCTCGTCCGACAGCGTGGCATCCAGCAAAATGGCCTGATACCCTGCGGCCATCAGCCCCCAAAACGTGGGGAACCAGTGCCAGGAGGTTTCCATCTGGATGGCGACATAGCGGCCGCGCCGCTCCTCACCGATGGCCCGGCGCAAGTACGCGCCGTAGTCCATGCTGATATCCTTCATCTGGGCAAAGGTGAGCGATTTTTCCTCGTCGTCCTCCAGCCAGTGGGCGGCCACCAGGTCGCCTTCGCTGACGGTGATGGCGAAGAGGTTGGCCATGGTCATATCCCTGCGCAGCAGCTCGCTGCGGGCGGAAATATCAATGCGTGGCAATGGAAATCCTCCTTAGAGC
>CALNAU010000178.1 GCA_937874275.1 uncultured Clostridia bacterium
TCGTTTATTCAAGCATGTATGAATTCGGGGGACTGTATGCCACAAGCAATGGATGCGTACAACAGATGGCTTGCCTACGCGCACCTGGATGAACAGACGCGGGCGGAGCTGGAGGCCATCAGGAACAACCCACAGGAGATTGCCGACAGGTTCTGGCGGGGCCTCAGCTTTGGCACCGGCGGCCTGCGCGGCATCATGGGCGCGGGCACCAACCGCGTCAACGCCTACACCGTGGCCAAGGTCACCCGTGGCTTTGCAAAATACCTCAACAGCATCAGCGAGCTGCCCAGCTGTGCCATAGGCTATGACAGCCGCAACGGTTCCCGCGCGTTTGCTCAGCTGGCCGCGGCCGTGCTGGCCGAGAAGGGCGTGCGCGTCCACCTGTTCGAGGAGCTGGTGCCCACGCCGATGCTCAGCTTCGCCGTGCGCTATCTGCGCTGCGACGGCGGCGTGATGATTACCGCCAGCCACAACCCCAGCGATTATAACGGCTATAAGGTATACGACCGCACCGGCTGCCAGGTGAGCGACGCGGTGGCCAACGAGATTGCCGACCACATCGCCCGCCAGAGCGACCTGGTGATGCGCCTGCCGGATTTCGCGGAGTATCAGCACAAGGGGCACATCCGCGCCATTGGCCGCGATGTGGGCGATGCCTTTCAGGAGGCGGTGCTGCAGCACAGCCTGCTGATGCCGCCTGCCCCCCTGCACGTGGTGTACACGCCGCTGCACGGCGCAGGCAACCGGCCCGTGCGCCGCATGCTGGGCAGCCTGCCAAACATCCGCGTCAGCGTGGTGCCCCAGCAGGAAAACCCGGACGGTGATTTTCCCACAGCGCCCAAGCCCAACCCGGAGAACCCCCAGGCCATGGCTTTGGCCGTGCAGCTGATGGAGGAGCTGGAGGCCGATATCTGCCTGGCGACGGACCCGGATTGTGACCGCCTGGGGGTGGGCGTGCGCACGCGGGAGGGCAGCGTGCTGCTCACCGGCAACCAGGTGGGCGTGCTGTTGTTCCACTTCATCTGCGAGGGGCGCACCGTGCGCGAGGATATGCCCCAGGGCCCCGTCGCCATCCGCAGCATTGTCACCACGCCCATGGCCGATGTCATCGCCCAGCATTATGGGGTGCAGATGGTTCGCGTGCTGACGGGCTTCAAGTACATAGGCGATAAAATCAACCGCCTGGCGCGCGAGGGCATGGCCGACCGCTTCCTCTTCGCGTTTGAAGAGAGCATCGGCTACCTGATAGGCACCTACGCGCGCGACAAGGACGCGGTAGGCGCCGCCATGATGGTGTGCGAGATGGCCTCCTACTACCGCAGCCTGGGGATGGATTTAGTGGCCGCCTATCAGGCGCTGGAGGAGCGCTGGGGCATCTACCTGTCGGCCTTGGAATCCATCCGCTTTGAAGGCGCGCAGGGCGCGGCCGATTTGAAACGGGTGATGGAAGCCCTGCGCCAGCAGGAGCAAATCATCGGGCTGGACATTGTGGAGCGCGTAGACTACCTCACCGGCGAGACCGATTTGCCGCCCAGCGATGTGCTGACCTTCCGATTGGCGGGCGGACGCCACCTGGCCGTACGGCCCTCCGGCACCGAGCCGCTGCTCAAGCTATACCTTACGCTGCAGGGCAAGGAGAGCGAGCAGGCGCAGGCCGATATGGACGCATTCCGCCACGCCGTGCGCGCCATGATTGACAGCCTGGTGTGACGGGCGTTGTTTATTCCTTGTTCTGGTGCGCCGGTTGACCGGATTGTACATTGACCCTCCCTGCGTCCGGCCCTACAATGCCCTCATTAAAGGCGATGACCGGGAACAGGTAGCCCCGCGCCCTCCCTTTCAGAGAGTCCCCGGACGGTGCAAGGGGGCAGGGAACGCCGGGTGAGTACATCCTGAGAGCCGCAGGCTGAACATGGTAGTAGGCCGCGCCGTACACCCCACGTTACCGGGGCGGGCATGCATTGCCCCTGAGGCTGCCATTGGCAGCAAAATCGAGGTGGTACCGCGGATTTTCCGCCCTCTGCATTGGCAGAGGGCGTTTTGCATCCCAAGAACGAATTCAACCACCTATGCATCGATGTACTCGAATTCGCGCATTCGTTTGCTATCACCACACAACCCACCGAGAGGAGAACAACATGAAGAGCATCAGAACCATCATCACGCTGGCCCTGGTTGTATGCCTGTTGGCGCCTGCGGCGTCCCTGGCCGCGGCGGAGGAAAAGCCGCTAATTGGCATCATTCAGTATGTGGCGCACCCGGCGCTGGATGCCGCGCGCGACGGCTTTCTGGACGGCCTCAAGGAGCTGGGCTATGAAGACGGCGTCAACATCACCGTGGACACGCGCAACGCGAACGCCAGTCCGGACATCCTGAGTTCCATCGCCGATCACTTCATCGGCGAGTCGGCCACGCTGGTGCTGGCCATCGCCACCCCCGCGGCCCAGACGTTGGCCGGCAAGACGGAAACCATCCCGATTCTGGGTACGGCCATCACCGACTATGTGGCCGCCAAGCTGGCCGCCAGCAACGAGGAGCCGGGCTACAATGTCTCCGGCACCACGGACATGAACCCCATCAAGGAGCAGATTGACCTCATCCGCCGCATGGCGCCAGACGCCAAGACCGTGGGGCTGCTGTATACCTCCAACGAGGATAACTCCATTTTGCAGGCCCGCCAGGCCAGGGAGTATATTGAGGCCGCTGGCCTTGTCTATGAGGAAGTGACCGTCAACAACTCCAACGACGTGCAGCAGGCCGCGCAAAGCCTGGTGGAGCGCTGCGACGTCATCTACGTGCCCACCGACAACGTGGTGGCCTCCTCCATGTCCATCGTGTACGAGATTGCGGTCGCCCGCAAAATGCCCATCTTCTGTGGTGAAGCGGGGCAGATTCTGGGCGGCGGCACGGCCACGCTGGGCATCAGCTACTACAACCTGGGCAAACAGACCGCGCAGATGGCTGTGGACGTGCTCAAGGGGGCTGACATCTCCAAGATGCCCATCCAGGCGCAGAGCGAGTTTGAGTACACCATCAACAAAACCATGTGCGACCTGATTGGCCTGGAAATCCCGGCGGA
>CALNAU010000179.1 GCA_937874275.1 uncultured Clostridia bacterium
GGGTGGGCGGCAATCACCGCCCTGGCTGCGTCGGTCAGGGTGACATACTTGTGATAGAGCTTGTTGTAGCTGTCCAGGCTGCGGTCAACGGCCAGGCGCAGGTCCTCCGGCCGCTCGCGCAGCGGCAGCACATACAGCTCCAGCTGGGTCAACAGGCAGTACAGCGTTTCATTCAGGCGGCCATCCTGCACACATTGTCTCAAATCGCGGTCCGAGGCGCACAGGATGCGCACATCCAGCGGCAGCACCTTGGTGCTGTTGTCAATCATGATGCATTTTTCGCGCAGCACGCGCAGCAGCTGGTACTGGCAGAAGGGGTCCAGCTCTTCCACGCCGGTGAGGAACAGCGTGCCCTTGTGGGCGATTTCCAAAAAACCCTTCTGGGCGATGCCGCTCTCCCGGCCGGCCCGGCCGCCCATCAGCATGCTTTGCTGCACCTGCGCCGGCAGGCCGCGGCAATCCATGGAGACAAAGGGGCTGTGGCTGCGCAGGCTGGCATTGTGCACACACTGGGCCAGCATGCGCTTGCCGGTGCCCAGCTCCCCGCGAATCATCACGGGCAGGTCCAGCTTGGCGTATTTTTCGGCCGTTGCCCGCAGGCGGCGCATGGCCGGGGAGGCGACGGACAGGTCGCCGAAGTGCAAATCGGCCTTGTAGCCCATGTCATAGCGCTCCTGGCGGATGCCCTCCTCCAGCTCATCAATCGCCCCAAACTCCTGAAACGAAAAGATGACGCCCTCTACCTGCCCCTGCGGCGCGATGGCGGCCACGTTGGCCACCAGCGCCAGGTTTTTGTAGCGCAGGATGGTGGCATAGCTGTTGTGCCCCTCGCGCAGGGCGCGGTCGATGGGGTCGCCGGGTTGCACGTCCAGCAGGTCGCTGACGGGGCGGCCAATCAGCGCCTGACGGTTCTGGCGGAATACCTTTTCCGCCAGATGGTTGGCCAGCGTGATGATGCCGTGCTGGTCCAGGCGCAGCACGCCGTTAAAGGAATAGTTGAGGATGGTCATCACTTCGGTGGTGTTCTGGCGCTCCAGCTCCACCGCGCGCAGGATGCGCAGTGCCTCCTCGATGGCTTCGCGGATGGAATCCTCGGTGGACTCCACAAACAGGGAGGGCAGCCCGGCTTCACGCGCGCGCTGCATGGCGATTTCGCCGCCGATGACCAGGTCCATGCTGTCCTCCCTGGCCTGATCTACCGCCAGGGGAATTTGCGCGCTGTCTTCCACATAATAGTTGTGGATGGATACGTCCAGCGGCGCCTCAAAGGGGCTGGTGTCGGTGAACATGTTGCGAAAACCAACAAAAGCGAGGTTGGGGTGCGGCGTTTTGAGGCGCGCCTTGGCGGCGGCAATGAGGTCCACAATGGCCTGGCCGGAGAGCACCACCTCCACCACCGGCAGGCTGGTGTGGCGCTGAATCAGATAGGCCTGGTTGCCGCGCGCGACGGCCACCAAGGCCCCCCGCTCCTGCGCCTGCGT
Source organism: uncultured Clostridia bacterium (assembly GCA_937874275.1). Classification (GTDB taxonomy): domain Bacteria; phylum Bacillota; class Clostridia; order Christensenellales; family Aristaeellaceae; genus UBA1038. The sequence goes on from CALNAU010000179.1 coordinate 1,482, forward strand.
CACCTGCTGCACCACATTGCGGGAGCTGGCCAGCAGCGCCTCGGCCTCCACCCCCAGGGTGGGTATCATCCTTTGCGCCTGTTCGTACATGCGTTGGGTGGGCATCATCAACAGCAGTTTGCTCACGGATGGCCTCCTTGTGGGTGTTATGGGAAAACAAAAGGCCCGGCTAACAGCGCGGGCCTGTGGTTGGTGAATCAGCGGCAGATTTCGCAGCCAGCCACCTTCTCGTAGAACTTGGCCACGGCGCTATGGTCGCTCTGCCCATCGCCGGAGGCGTGCAGGGATTTCATCATCTCCATCACCATGCTGCTCATGAAGGTGGGGGAGTCCAGCGACTTGGCGGTGTCCAGCACGTTGTTGAGGTCCTTGATGTGCAGGTCAATCTTGAAGCCGGGCTTGAAGTTGCGGTCCATCATCATGGGCGCCTTGGCGTCCAGCACCGTGCTGCCGGCCAGGCCGCCGCGGATGGCCTGATAAATCAGATTGGGCGATACGCCGGCTTTCTGGCCCAGCATCAGCGCCTCGCTGACGGCGGCGATGTTGACGGCCACGATGATCTGGTTGCACAGCTTGGTCACATTGCCCGCGCCGATGGTGCCGCAGTAGACCACGGAGGCGCCCATCTTGCCCAGCAAATCCTTGTGCTGCTCAAACACCTCGGGCTTGCCGCCAACCATGAAGGCCAGCGTGCCGTCAATGGCCTTGGGCTCGCCGCCGGAGACCGGGGCGTCCAGCATCTCCACGCCCTTGGCGGCCAGCGCTTCGCTGATTTCGCGGGAGGCGATGGGGTTAATGCTGCTCATGTCAATGAAGACGGTGCCGGGTTTAATGCTCTCAATCAGGCCGCCCACACCCAGTGCCACCTGGCGCACCTGGGGGGAGTTGGGCAGCATGGTCAGGATGACCTGGCACTGACCGGTCAGGTCTGCCGTGCTGTTAGCAACCTGCGCGCCGGCGGCCACCACCTCGTCTACGGCAGCCTTGTTCAGGTCGCTGACCACCAGGGAATAGCCCGCCTTCAGCAGGTTCTTTGCCATGGGCTTGCCCATGATGCCTAAGCCGATAAATCCAATTTTCATTTGCTTCCTCCAGATGAGGCAGAGCGAATCCGCCGTATTTGTCTTCATTTTACGGCGTTGGAAAGGCGGCTCACAAGCCGCCGGCCGGCTCAGCAAGCAAACTGTTGCGGAAATTCCCGATGATTTCGCACAGAGGGTTCACTGATTGAACCACTTATACCACATATGAAATATTTAATTCAAGTGATTGGGTTGTTTCACCCCTTGATGAACCCTGTCAGCTCGTCCACAAACCGCTCCGGTTCCTCCAGGTGGCTGGCGTGGGCGCTGTTTTCAAAGACGGCCTCGCGGTAGTGGCCGCCGTTTTTGCGGTACTGCTCCAGCACGGCACGGGTCTGGGCCACCATCGGCTGGGGCGGGAAGGCCTCGGCGCCGGGGTAGCCGGGCACCACGCCCAATTGGCCCAGGGTTGCCAGGTCGGAATAGCTCTGGTCGCTGACCAAGGTATCCTTGGCGCCGCGTATCCACAGCACCGGGGGCTTGGGATCGATGTTGGCAAAGGCCGATACATTGGCGTACTGGGGCGCCAAAGAGTTTGAGATGCCCCGCGTTCCCGGCAATACGTAGGGGAACTCCGCCAGCGGCTGATAGTCGCCCGGGTAGTAGTCCTCGCCCAGGTGAATCTTGAGCAGCTCGTCCACAAACAAATCCTGCCAGGCCTTGTCAAAGGGCCAGCCGGCGGCGAAGAGCGACTTTGCCAGCACCGCGCGGGCGGCCATGGGGTCGTCGCCGCGGTCCTGGTCCTTGAGCTTTTGCAGGAAGGCCGGGTTGGCGAAGCCGCCGGGCGAACCCCAGCCGCGCTCGTCGTACATTTGGCCCCCTTCGCCTTTGGTGCCGCCAAAGCCGTAGGGCGACATGGGGGAGAGCAAAATGAGGTGCGTCAGGCGCTGCGGGTGGTTGACGGCATAGCGCCAGGCCACGCCGCCGCCCAGCGACCAGCCCAGCAGGGCGAAGCGCTGCCAGCCCAGGCTGTCGGCCAGGGCGTCCACATCGTCCGCCCAGTCGCACAGCGCGGTGGGGGCGTGGATGGGGGTGGCCTGCGTGTCACCAAAGCCGTTGAGGTCGGGCGCCGCGATGTCAAAGTGTTTGGCGAGGGCCTGGATGGTGGGGAAGAAAAAGGCGGCCGAGGAGGCGTTGCCGTGCACCAGCATCAGCTTGGGTTTGCCCGGGTTCTCCAGCCGGTAGTAGGCGGTGCGCCGGCGGGCGGTATCAATGAAGGATTTCTGCGGATTGGTCATGATGATGAACATCCCTTCCGAATATATTTGGTATTTGTCTGGATTATAGGATTGGCGGCGGGGGCTGTCAAATGCGGACGCTTGGTATTTTTTTCGTTTCTGTGAAGCGCAGGACCTGTGGATTGATTGACTTGCCATATTTCGCTGGATATGATGGCCTGTATCGGCCGATTGGCCGGGGAACGGAGGGGTGACATGCAGACAATCACGGCGAAATTCGGCGGCACGTCGCTGGCGGACGCGGACAGCTTCCGCCATGTGGCGGAGATTGTGCGCCAGCATGCCGACAGGCGCTATGTGGTGGTATCCGCGCCCGGCAAGCGCAACGGCAAGGACCACAAGATTACCGACATGCTGCTGATGTGCTACCAGCTGGCCAGCCACCAGCTGCGCTTTGAGGATGTGTTTGCCATCATCCGCGCCCGTTTTGAGGAAATTCACCGGGGGCTGGGGCTTAGGCAGGCGCTGGGCCCGGTGCTGGATGAGATCGAGCAGAACATCCGCGGCGGTGCCAGCTGCGACTATTGCGCCAGCCGGGGCGAGCATGTCAGCGGCCTGCTGCTGGCGGAATACCTGGGCTGGCCCTTTGTGGACAGCGCGCAGATGATTCGCTTTGGCGGTGGCCGCCTGGACGACAAGGCCACCTACCGGCTTATCCGCCAACACCTGTCCGGGGTGGAGCGCGCGGTCATCCCCGGCTATTACGGACAGGATGGGGAGGGCAATATCGTCACCTTTTCCCGCGGCGGCAGCGACATCACCGGTGCGCTGGTGGCCCGCGGCGTGGAGGCCGGGCTGTACGAAAACTGGACGGATGTATCCGGCTTTCTGATGGCCGACCCGGCCATCGTGCCCGACCCGCGGCCCATCCGCAGCATCACCTACAAGGAGCTGCGCGAGTTGTCCTACATGGGGGCGCAGGTGCTGCATGAGGAGGCGGTCTTCCCGGTGCGCGAGGCCGGCATCCCCATCCACATCAAGAACACGCAGCGGCCCGAGGACCCGGGCACGCTGATTGTGCCCCAGCAGACCGAGAAAAAGGCCACCATCGTGACCGGCATCGCCGGGCGCAAGGATTTCCGCGTCATTTCAGTGGAAAAGGCGCGCCTGCGCGAGGAATCGGACTTTTTGCGCAAGCTCATCAGCGTGTTTGAGAGCAACGAAGTGCCCATTGAGAACATGCCCTCCAGCATCGACAGCATCTCGGTCATCGTGTCCCAGGCGGCCATTCAGAACAAGGAAAAGAAGATACTGGAGGAGATTCGCATCTATTGCCAGCCCGACGCCTTAACCAGCATGCCCTCCATGGCGCTGGTGGCAGTGGTGGGCCAGGGCATGAACCACGAGACCGGCGTGGCGGCCCGCGTGTTTGGGGCGTTGGCCAGACAGGGGGTCAACATCCGCATGATATCCCAGGGTTCCAGCGAGATGAACATCCTGGTGGGCGTGGAGAACAAGGACTTTGAGCGCACCGTGATGGCCATCTACGACACCTTTGTGCAAGGAGAGAAAGAATGAAGACATACACCGTAGCCGTGCTCGGCGCCACCGGGCTGGTGGGCGGCACCATTTTAAGCGTGTTGGAGAGCAGGAATTTCCCCGTGGGCAAGCTGTTGCCGCTGGCCTCGGCGCGCTCGGCGGGCAAAGAGATTGCCTTTGACGGCCGGCCTTACACCGTGCAGGAAATCAGCGAAGCGTCATTGGCCGGAGCGGATGTGGTGTTTTTCGCGGCCGGCGGCGCGGTGAGCAAGCAGTGGGCTCCTGTCGCGGCGGGCCTGGGCGCGCTGGTGGTGGATAACAGCAGCGTGTTCCGCATGGAGCGGGACATCCCGCTGGTGGTGCCCGAGGTGAACCCGGGCGATGTGCGGCGGACGGGCATCATCGCCAACCCCAACTGCTCCACCATCCAGAGCGTGGTGGCGCTCAACCCGCTCAAGCGCTGGGGCATCAAGCGCGTGGTGTACAGCAGCTACCAGGCGGTGTCGGGCTCGGGTCAGCGCGGGCTGACGGATTTGGATGAGGGGCGGCAGGATTTTTACCCCTACCCCATCACCGGCAACGTGCTGCCCCACATCGACAGCTTTCTGGAGGACGGCTACACCAAGGAGGAGCGCAAGATGATGGACGAGACGCGCAAAATCCTCCACCTGCCGGAGCTGGCGGTCACCGCCACCACCGTGCGCGTGCCGGTGCGCTACGGCCATGGGGTGAGCATCAATGTGCAGTTGGCACAGCCGTATGAATTAAGCGAGCTGCGCGCCGCCATTGCAGGTCAGGAGGGCCTGGTGGTGCAGGACGACCCGGCAAGCAGCCTGTACCCCATGCCCATCACGGCAGAGGGGCATGACGAGGTGTTTGTGGGCCGCATCCGGCGCGATGACAGCGTGGAGAACGGCGTCAACCTGTGGGTGGTGGCCGACAATGTGCGCAAGGGCGCCGCGGTCAACGCCGTGCAGATTGCCCAGCGCGTGCTGGAGGCGCAGGCGTGAAGCGCGTCGCCATCGCGGGCTTTGGCACGGTAGGCCAGGGCATCTGGCAGATATTGCACGAGCAGCGGAAGCGCCTGGCGCATGCGCTGGGCGAGGCGCCCGAGGTGGCGGCCATTCTGGTGCGCGATATCGGCCGGTCGCGGGATGTGGCCGTACCGGCCGGGCTGCTGACCGATGCCCCGCAACGTCTGCTGGCGGATGGTGCCATCAATGTGCTGCTGGAGGCCACCGGCGATACCGCACTGGGGTACACGCTGGCGCGGCAGGCCATGGCGCGGGGCGTGCACGTGGTCACCGCGGGCAAGGCGCTGGTCAGCCAATATATGGAAGAATTGAGCGCGCTGGCTGAAGAGCAGGGCGTCCACTTTCTGTACGAGGCCAGCGTGGCCGGGGGCACCCCGGTCATCAAGCCGTTGAAGGATTTGGCGATGCTGGGCCGGGTACACACCCTGCGTGGTATCATCAATGGCTCGTGCAACTATATATTGAGCGCCATGGGCGGCGAAGGCCGAGCCTATGACGACGTGATAGCCGAAGCCAGGGCGCTGGGCTACCTGGAGGCCGATGCCGACAGCGACCTGCTGGGCTGGGACGCCCGGCGCAAGCTGCGCATACTGGCTACCCTGGCCATGGGCGGCACGGTGCCGGAGGAGGACATCCCCTGTGTGGGCATCAGCCGCGTCACGCTGGCGGATATTCTGGCGCTGGGGGAGGCGGGATACTCTGTCAAGCTGCTGGGCCGCGCCGGCCGCGCCGATGACCGTGTGGCGGCCAGCGTGTTTCCCTGGGCACTGCCCAAAGGGGACGTGTTGGCCGGCATCGGCGGCGTGGGCAACTATGTGGACATTGACGCGGAGTACCTGGGCCGCGTGGGCTTCATGGGGCCGGGCGCAGGCCGCCTGCCCACCGCGCACGCCATGGTGAACGACCTGGTGGACGCCCTGCTGGACCGCCAGCCCCGCACCAGCCCGCTGGGCAGCGCGCGGCTTGTTTCCCTGGG
>CALNAU010000180.1 GCA_937874275.1 uncultured Clostridia bacterium
GCGCTGTTTCTTTGTGCACAACCAAGATCGCTCGGACTACAACTGCCGATACACGGATACCACCTTACCCAGAATCTCAACAGCATTGGTATATATTGGTTTCATGGCCGGGTTCTCCGGCTGCAGGCGCACACGGCCCTGCTCGCGATAGAAGCGCTTCACCGTTGCGTCGCCGGATATCATGGCAACCACAATATCGCCATTATTGGCCTCGGGCTGGCGCTTGACGATGACATAATCACCATGCATGATGCCGGCCTGAATCATGCTTTCCCCACGGATGGTGAGGGCAAAATAGGTGCCGTCGCCAAGCAGAGACGCCGGTACAGGCAGTGTATCCGAACTGCTTTCCTCGGCCAGAATAGGGGAACCGGCAGCAACCGGGCCCAACATAGGTACCAGGCGTACCTGGTTGGCCGTATCCGTTAATTCGTCCACCACGCCCATGGCACGTGGTTTCATGGCATCGCGTACCAGCAAGCCTTTGGCTTCCAGACGCCGCAAATGCCCATGTACCGTGGAGGTAGATTTGAGGCCGACAGCCTCCCCAATTTCGCGAACGGATGGGGGATAGCCCTTATCGGCTACTTCCTGGCGGATGAAGGCGAGCACCCTGCTTTGCGTATCCCCGCGGGCACGCCGTTTCTTTTCAAGCGTCGTCATTCATCATACCTCCTGCATCATTGCCGATAGTATACCATGCAAACACCTGTTTGCATAGCCCTGTTACTCGTCTTTTTGTGTCTGTTTCAGTTCCGGCAGCGGGATGCGCTGCGCAGCCTCGCGACGCCGGGAATCCTTCATCGCTGCGTAGTGACGTTTCGTGGTATTGACATCCGAGTGTCCAAGGGCATCCGATACCAGATAAATATCGCCCGTCTCTTGATACAGGTTGGTGCCAAAGGTACTGCGCAGTTTGTGAGGGCTGATCCTTTTTTTTAGTGGAGCCGCAATCTGTGCATACTTTTTGACAAGGTTCTCTACCGCCCGGGCAGTGATACGTCGGCGCTGCAAGGAGAGGAACAAAGCATACTCATGGCCGGGCAATGTGGTGACTTGTTCGCGCTCCTGCAAATAGCTTTTCAGCGCTCGTTGTACCGCATCCGGGTAATACAGGATGGTCTGATTACCGCCCTTGCGGGTGACCATGAATGCGTTCTGCGTAAAGTCCAAGTCATCGATATCCAGCCCAACCAGTTCACTCACACGAATACCCGTACCCAGAAACATCATCAGAATCGCAATATCACGGCGCTGGGTCGTTTTCAGGTACTGTTGCTGACGGGGGGAAAGGCCTTCGCCGGATTGCACGGCATCCATCAATCGCACCACCTCGTCGGGCTCCAGGTATAAAATGGGCTTCTCACGGCGCTTGGGCAAGGTGATCATGGTTGCGACATTAGCCGGGATTATCTCATTCTTGAAAAGATAATCAAAGAAAGATCGCACACAGCTGAGTTTGCGCATGATGCCCAGTTCATAGTTTTGAATCAAAATGGGGGGAGAGTCATCGCCAAACGCTGTCCCATCGTCCTGCATATCGGTTTCCCGCACATACTGTTGCAAATACTCCTGAAAACCCGCAATGTCGCGGGCTGTAACGCGCGCGATATCATCACCAGTTAGCATAATGGTGGAACTATTCGCAAAAGTTACATTCTCCAGCCGAAGGTATTGAAAAAACAAGCGCAGGTCATAGGCATACGCCAACCGCGTCAGGGGGCTGGTGGTTTGCGCTATGGCGCGGAAATAATCCGTACATAGCGACGGCAATTCCCGCTGCAGCTCCTTAAGCCGTTCGTTCATCTGATAGGAATGTTGGGTGTGATAGGATACCCGTTTCTGAGCCATTGAACAATTCTCCATTCATGAAGGAGTGATTTTACACGTACGAATTGAAGTGAGTAACAATTGAGTCAACCTTACTTTAATGAATACTGCCTTTGTTTGTTGGAAGGCTGGAATGGATCATGGATGTTGGTCCGTATCGCCGCCTCTGATGGAAGTATATCGCTTCACGCCAAAAAAGGCAATACTATTCGTAAAAGATGCCTTTCGCGAATAGTATTGCGCAAGATTATTGATAATCCTTAGGTTGCCGGCTGCTCGTCCCCCGGACCGGGCATCAAGTCGGAGAAGATTTTGATGACTTTCTGCACCTCAGCCTTGGCCAGTTCATCGCAGCGATTGTTCTCCACATGGTCTTGATGGGCGGGCACCTTGTGGTAGCTGACTTCATGCTTGCGCATGGTCATCAATAAAAGCTTCCACAAGTCCTGGTTCTCCACATTCTTTTTATCAGCGGTTTTCCAGCCATTCCTCTGCCAGCCGTCAATCCAGCGCTTTTCGAAGGCATTGACCACATAGGCCGAATCAGAGTGCACCCGTACGCGACAGCGTTGTTTCAGCGCACCCAGACCGCTGATAACGGCGAATAGTTCCATACGGTTGTTGGTCGTGGAATGGAAATTGCCGCTGATTTCCTTGGTATGTTCACCAAATTTGAGGATGGCCGCCCACCCGCCTGGCCCCGGATTGCCGGAACAAGCGCCGTCGGTGTACAGATCCACCAATTTCAGGTTGCTGTCTGTCATCAATTACGCCTTGTTGCCAACCAACTCAAGTGTATCGCGTGCAATAACAATCTCTTCATCCGTGGGGATAATCAGTACCTTCACCTTGCTGCCGGGCGCGGAAATATCGGTTTCCTTGCCGCGAACGTTGTTCTTCTCTGTATCGATGCTGGCGCCCAGGAACTCCATGTTTGTCATGACCGCTTCACGCAGTTCCTTGCTGTTTTCGCCGATGCCGGCTGTGAATACGATGGCATCCACACCGCCCATGATGGCAGCGTACGCACCGATATACTTCTTGATACCCCGGTACAGCATGTCAATGGAGATTTGCGCGTCCTTATTCCCCTGCTCTGCCGCCTCTTCCACATCGCGCATGTCACTGCTGACGCCGCTGATGCCCAGGAACCCGCTCTTCTTGTTGAGGATGTCAAGCATTTCGTCGACGCTGAGGTGTTCACTGTTCATGATGAACTGCAATACGGCAGGATCTACATTACCGCTGCGGGTACCCATGATGACGCCTTCCAACGGCGTCATGCCCATGGAGGTATCCACCGACTTACCGTGGTCAATGGCTGCCATAGAGGAGCCATTACCCAAATGGCAGGTAATCAGGCGAAGCTCTTCAAGCGGCTTGCCCAGCATAGCGGCCGCGCGTTGGCTCACATAGCGGTGGCTGGTACCGTGGAAGCCATAACGGCGAACGCGGAGCCGCCTGTAATAATCCAGCGGAACACCATATAAAAAGGCCTCGGGCGGCATGGTTTGATGGAAGGAGGTGTCAAACACGGCCACCATGGGCGTGTTGGGCATAATCTGCTTGCAGGCTTTAATCCCCATCAGGTTGGGCGGGTTGTGCAGGGGTGCCAGCGGGGCGTTCTCCTCAATCGCCTTCATCACCTCATCATCAATGACGACAGATGTGGTGAAGTGCTCGCCGCCCTGCACCACGCGATGGCCAACCGCACCGATTTCATCCATGCTTGTGACCACGCCGTGCTGCCCGTCGGTCAACGCCTCAATCATGTATTTGGTGGCAGCCACATGGTCATTCATGGGGGCTTCGACGATATGCTTTTCCCCATTGACCTTCTGCGTCAGTTTGCTGCCTTCAATGCCAATGCGCTCAATCAGCCCCTTGGCAAGCGTTTCTTCGGTATCCATGTTAACCAACTGGTACTTCAGGGAAGAAGAACCAGCATTAACAATCAGGATTTTCATTTTCCCACCTCCGCGTATTGTTTTTGTCCGTTCATTATACACCCTTCGTGCCAAAAATGATATGCAAGTTGACGATTTTCTCACAATTTGATGATGTTTTTCCCTTCAATTCTGAATATTCGTTCAGTTTCCATCATCTTCACCTCATCACCATCATGGGTGGTGAAAACAATCAATTTTGCAGCCTCTCGCAAAAATGGTGAAATGCGAAGCTTTACATCAGTATCAAGTCCGTTGAAGGGTTCATCCAGCAGCAGGATATCCGGCTCGGCCGCCACGGCACGCGCCAACGCCACGCGGCGCCGCATGCCGCCGCTAAGTGTCGGCGGGTAGCGATCTGCCACATCATCCAATTCGACAAGTGTCAGCAGGTGTCGGGCTGTTTGATGAACAGGTGACGGCATACCCAGCATCACATTCTCCATAACAGTGCACCAGGGAAGCAGCCGATCTTCCTGAAACATCATGATGATTTTCTGTTCATCGCGGCCACTGATTGTGCCTTCTATCGGCTTCTCCAGGCCCGCAATGAGCCGGAGAAGGGTTGTTTTGGCTGAGCCTGACGGCCCCATCACTGCGCATATCCCCTGCTCCGGCATAGTCAGGTCCACATGATCCAAAATATACTCCTGCCCCGGATAGCCAAAGCTGACCCCCTGCAACGCAATCATGCTGCCGCCCCTCCCCCATGCCGGGTCTGTCTGCGCATCCAGGCCTTCAAAGCTGTCTCCAACAGAATGCTAATCAAAATGACCGTCGCAGTCCAGGCGAATAAATGCTCCGTTAGCAGATACACCTTGGCGTCTTGTAGGCGCGCACCAATGGAATGAATGGGTCGGGCGATTACCTCGGCCGCGATGCTTGCCTTCCATGCAAACCCAAGCCCGGTCGCACAGGCGGTGTAAAAGTACGGAAGCACACTGGGCACATAAATTTTGCGCAGCAACTTGGTTCTCGAAAACGCATAAACCCGGCCCATCTCAAGCAAGTCTTTATCTGTTTGTATGATACCTTGCTGAACTGTTTGCCAAATGATGGGCAGAACGGTCAGGAAAACAATGAACACGGGCACCAAATCGACCCGTATCCAGAGAAGCACCAGTATGATGATGGAGGTAATGGGTGTTGAGCGAATAACAGAGCGAAGGGGTGACAAAAATGCCTCGGCCCACGAGGAGGCTGCACACAATACCGCTATCAACACCCCAAGCGTGATGGCCGCAGCCATGCCAAACGCCACCCGTACAAAACTAATCGACAGGCTTGACCAGAATGAAGCGGTGCCCCAAAGCGCGGCCATGGTGCGCACCGTCGCAATGGGGCTGGGCAGTAATACCGGCAACGCGACAAGGTGCGAAGCAAGCTGCCACAGCAATAACCAGGCAATGGCAACCAGTACCTTTTTGACGATTCGCACCATTCCCGCTCCTTCTTGGTTCTTCCGCATCATTTTACAGCATACCATGCCATAACTCAATGCAAGCAGGCAAGCAAAAGGCCGGGCACGAAGCCCGGCCTTGCTTGTTTTAGGTATTAGTCTTCGATGACCCGGGCCACGGCACCGGAGCCAACCGTGTGGCCGCCCTCG
>CALNAU010000181.1 GCA_937874275.1 uncultured Clostridia bacterium
CGGCTTTGACGACTGGCTGTGGAAAAACGCCGCCTATTACGCCTCCCATGGGCAGGATGAGCTGGTGCGCACCCTGCAATACGCCGCCAAGGAGCCCGAGCAGCTGGCGCTGCGACAGCTATCATCCGTGAACCTGGAGAACGACGGCCTGTTTAACTTTATCAGCCTGCGCGCGCTCAACATCCACTGGCAGGACCCGGCTGAGCCTTCCGGCGACAAGCGCTATTGGGTCACGCTGAGCGCAGCGCTCACCGACCAGCGGGGCCTTCGCTTCGTGATGGAGATTCTTGTCAACCCCGACCACAGCACCTCGCTGCTGTCCATCACACGGGCGGAAGCGGAGTAAGCGTATCCAAGCAAACGCCAAGGGAGCAGCGCCCGCTGCTCCCTTTTTGCATTCAATGCAACCTAATCATTGGAGTTTATCGGAAATCGTACATGCTTTGGTGCGTGTTGTATTCCACAGGGAACAGTGAGGAGTAGGAAATCACCACCATGTCGTAGCCGCCCCACTCGATCAGAGCGCGAAGACTGCCGTCAAAGCTGCGCAAATCGACAAAATCCAACGCTTCCACGCCCAGATGCAGGAATGGCGCCAGCGTAGAGCTGAATGAGTCGCCCAGCAACAGCATCCTCTTCCCCTGCTTTGGCATGAGGTTGTTTTCCATGCGAATGAACGCATGGGTGGTATACGCCGAATACAGGTAGGCGCCATAAGGGTTCTCCTGGTAGTAATCCTTGTGGGATAGCTGATACTGATCAAAGATGATCTCAAAATCCCCCGTCACGTCCATGTTGAGCGAGGGTATCTCAAGCCGCATGTCCACCGGGAACTTGGGTCGGATGACCGCGAAATCATCAGGCCTTGCTCTGGCCAGTGTTACTTTCTTGCCCAAAGACCCCAGGAACCAGGACTTCAAAATCTGATAGTCGTATTGTTTGGCATCCAGCGAGGACATATCCACCCCATATCCAAACGACTCATTGAGCGTTTTGGCCACCTCGCCCGCTGCCCACAAGCCGGTTTGCGGCAGCCAGTGGTGATCCGTGCGGAAGAACAACGCGCGGTGGTTCAGACGCTGCTGTTCCACATGATCGCGCAAATCCAACGTGTGTATGCCCTGCTCGCGCAGGCCGGTTACCAGGCGATTTGCATTATCATTATAGAAATCAACCACATCGTTGAATCCGCCGTCCTCTCGGCTGGTTTTGTTGGGCAACTGCACAAACAACAGGGAAATGCCCTTGCTGTCCAGATATCCTCGCAAATCCGACACAGCGGCCACGTTGCCGCCCACTTCGATGCGGCCACTGAAGGTGGTCAGATACCCTCCGCCCAAATCAATCACATTGTTGTATTCGGTATACCCCGCCAGGTTCCACCCGACAAACAGCTCATAGCTGTTGGCGGATTCTACCATGGGACGCCTGAACATCAGGTGCTGGTTTGCGTACAGCTCCACCGTCGTTGAGATGCGCCCCACCAAACGCTTGATGCGGCTTTGTATCTCATCCATCCACCTAAACCGATGCGCCCAGCGCGTGGTCTGAGCAGCAGGTACAGAGAACGGATAGCGCTCATCCCAATCGGTCACCACGGGGGTCTCCTCCGCCACATAGCCCGGCAGGGTCAAACGGAGGTTGTCCCACATCACCAGACGGGTGATGGCATTGTTCATCCCCAGCCGGTTAACCAGAATATAGCGGGTACCCAT
>CALNAU010000182.1 GCA_937874275.1 uncultured Clostridia bacterium
CTGCAGACCCTGGCGCTGCTCAGCCTGCCCTTCATGCTGTGCCAGACAAACACCGGCATCAAGGTGCCCCGCTGGCTGGCCTATGGCATGTACCCCGGGCACCTGCTGCTGCTGTGGCTCATCCGTCAGGCCATCTGATGCTGTGACCGGTGGCGTTTGGCCGCCGATTCCTGTATACTTCCTACCATATCGAAACCATCAAAGGGGGTACCTCCTTGCGCAGATTCCTTGCCCTGGCCATGATTGCCTGCCTGTTGCCTGTCGCACTGCCCGCTTTGGCGAGCGATGTTCCTAAGGATGTGGTGATGGCCGGCTACGAGGAGAAGGACACCTACCGCACCTGGGGGGACAACCTGTTCTTCCGGCGCATGGAGCAGCGCACGGGCATCACCTTTGTCTACCAGCAGACCGACGGGTGGGATGCCTGGCAGCAGGCCAAGGAGGCATTGTTGGCGCCCGGCGCGCAGCTGCCCGAGGTGCTCTTTAAGGCCGGGCTTACACCGGCAGATACGATCCGACTGCTGGACGGCGGCGTGCTGATTGATCTGAAGCCCCTGATTGAGGAAAACGCGCCCAACCTCAACCGACTGCTGGCCGAGCACCCGGATGTGCTGGCCGCCATTACGCTGCCCGATGGGCGCATCGGGGCGCTGCCCTACATCAACCTGGCTCCCACGCAAAACGCCCTGTGGATGAATACCGCCTGGCTTAAGACGCTGCGGCTGGAGATGCCCACCACCGCGCAGGAGCTGCAGGCGGTGCTGCAGGCATTTAAGGAGAAGGACCCTAACCAGAATGCCCGCGCGGATGAAGTACCGCTGAGCTTTGTGGGGCCCTATGATTTGAAGTATCTGGCGCATGCTTGGGGGCTGATTGCCAACGACTTCAATGTGGTTGCCAAGGACGGCCAGGCGCGGTTTATGCCGCTGGAGGCGGGTTACCGCCCGTTTGTTATTTGGCTGCGGGAGATGTTTGAACAGGGCTTGCTGGACCGAAACGGCTTCATCAACGCCGATGCCCTGCGCCGGGTGACCGATGCCAAGGCCGTCAACCGCCTGGGCGCCTTTTTGGCGCCGCTGCCCAACAGCCTGGTGCCCACCGAGTGGGTGGGGGATTACGAAGTCGTGCCGCCGCTGGTGCATGAGGGCGCTCAGGTCTACCGCCGGGTCGCCCCGCGGGCAACGCCCGGTGCCTTCGCGCTGACTACGGCATGCCGGGCGCCTGCTGCCATGCTGCGCTGGGTGGACTATTTGTACTCGCCGGAGGGGGCCATTCTGGCCACCGCCGGGGAGGAGGGCATCGATTACCTGGTGGATGGCGACGGCACCTGGCGCAAGACCAATTCTGCTCAGCAGAGCAGCTTTCTGGCGCAGACCTCCATCATGACGGGGGCGGTGCCGCCGGGGGTGAGCAACGATGCCTTCCAGCGTCTGTATGCCGAGGGCGTTGTGCGCCAGCTGTCCGAGCAGATTGACCGCGTGGGCAGCGTGGCGACCGACCCCTTCCCGCCGTTTTCGCTAACGGCCCAGCAAGAGGCGGAGATTGCCCCCTTGCAGGCCGCCATCGGCCGCTATGTGGATGAAAGCCTGGCCAGCTGGGTGACCGGTGAGTGGGCGCTGAGCGACGAGCAGTTCGCAACCTTTGAACGGGAATTGGAAACCCTGGGCATCAAATCATTCATGGCATTCTGGCAACAGGTGCTGGATGCCGTGCCGGAGGGAGCAATATGAACCACACCGCCTTGATGGAAGCCCTGCAAAGCCAGCAGGGGCAGCAGCGCCTGGCCCATCTGTACGGCCACCGGGATGACGCCGTGCAGCGCCAGACCGCCCGGTATACCGCCTTAATCAGCCGGCACGCGGCATTGTTTGGCCCGCAAGAAAATGTACTGATGGTCAGCGCGCCCGGCCGCACCGAGATTGTGGGCAACCATACCGACCACAACCGCGGGCGTGTGCTGGCCGCAGCCATCAACCTGGACACGCTGGCCG
>CALNAU010000183.1 GCA_937874275.1 uncultured Clostridia bacterium
CCCTCCAATGGCGGCGCTCCCATGCTTGAGATGCTTAACATACTGGAGAACTACGACCTGAAGGCCATGGGCTACAACACTTTTGAATACCTGTTTGTTTTCAACGAGGCGCTGCGCCTTGCGATGGCGGACGGTATTACCTACTTTGGTGATCCTGATTTCTACACATTGCCCTTGGATACCATCATCAGCAAGGAATATGCAAAGACCCGCTTTGAGCAGGATATGCCCAAAGACTGGAAGATTAATCCCACACTGGTGCCCGGTAAGGAACTGCCTTTCGAAAAGAAGGTTACCGCCACACCGGAAAGCGGTTCTACCACGCATGTCTCCGTAATTGACGAGTTTGGCAACATGGTGTCAGCCACTCATACCATTGGCGGTTACTTCGGTTCGGGCATTGTTGCTCCCGGCACCGGCTTCCCGCTGAACGCCCACCTGCAAAACCAGTTCCTCGACATCGCAGAAAAAGATAATCCCAACTTTGTACAGGGCGGCTTGCGCGTGATGAGCACCATGTGCCCCACGCTGGTTGTGAAGGATGGCGAGCCCATCATGGCCGTCGGTTCCCCCGGCAGCTGGAGCATTCCTCCCGCAATCGTTGCCATCATCAACGATGTGCTGATTTTCGACATGGATCTTCAGGCCGCAATCAACGAGCCCCGAGCCATCTTCACCAACTTCCGTGCCCCCATCCGTGTGACCGCAGAGCCGCGCATCGACCAGGCTGTGCTGGACGCGTTGGCCGAAGCCGGCTATGAGATGAACGCAGGCCGTGACTGGAACACCGGTTTGGGCAGTGTGGCCGCCGTTTTGGTGGACAAGGAGAGTGGACTGGTATTCGCCGGTGGTGATAACCGGCGGCAGTATAAATCCCTGGCGTATTGATGCAACCCTACTGACCGACTATTGAACAACTTCCCCTGCCCCAACAACATCGAAATCGGAAAGAGAGGATCACAATTCATGAGACAACACAAGAAGCTCCTTGCCCTGTTCCTCGGCCTGGTCATGCTGTGCACTGCGATGCTTCCGGCATTGGCCGAAGTCGCCCCGGCGATGGAAGGTGACGAATTCGGCAATGGCGCCGTCGGCACCCAGGGCGGCGTGTCCAGCTGCAGCCCCTATTCATCTCAGATTGGCATCGATATCCTGAAAGCCGGCGGCAACGCCGTAGATGCTGCAGTTGCTACCGCCTTCGCCATCGGCGTCGTAGAGCCCAACCTCAACGGCATCGGCGGTTGCGGTATGATGAACATCTACATTAAAGATGGCAATCAGTACAAGGTGCTGGAGTACATGGAGACTGTGCCCCAGGCAGTTGAGCCCGGTTGGTACAACAAGGAGACCGACAGCGCGACGGCTAAAAACGTGGCTGTTCCCAGCCAGGTGCACGGCCTGCTGACCGCCCTGGAAAAATACGGGACGATGAGCCGTGAGGAAGTCATGGCGCCTGCCATCAAACTGGCTCGCGAAGGCTTCAATCTGGATTCGCGTCTGGCTGCGGCTGTTACGGATAATTACGACGTGCTGTCCAAGGTGCCCGGCTTCCTGGAGCTGTATACCAATGATGGCATTCCCTACGCGGAAGGCGATCTGTTTAAGAATGAGCAGTTGGCAGATGTGTTGCAGCGCATTTCCGACGGCGGTATTGACGAATTCTACAAAGGCAAACTGGCCGAGGAAGTCGTTGCCGGCCTGCAGGCAGGCGGCAGTCTGATTTCCATGGAAGACATGGCCATCTATACCACCGCTGAGCGCGAGCCCATCCGCACCACGTATCATGGCTACGAAGTGGTCACCGTGCCGCCGCCCTCCAACGGTGGCGACTGGCTGCTGGAAATGCTCAACCTGATGGAGCATTATGACCTCAAGGCCATGGGCTTCAATACCCCGGAATACCTCTTCACCTTCAACGAGGCTTCCCGTATGGGCCTGGCCGACTCCTATGCCTTCATCGGCGACCCTGCATTCTACAATCTGCCCATTGA
>CALNAU010000184.1 GCA_937874275.1 uncultured Clostridia bacterium
GGGCAATGCTCTCCAGCAGGCCATCTTCAACCGGCCACAGGGCAGCGTCCGATGTTGTCGTTTCGCTGGTGAAAACAGACACCAACTCGCTCTCTGAGGTCGCGATATGGTAGGCCATGATTTGGTTGCGCCGCAGGCCCAGGCTGTTCACCCCGTACAGCTCGTAGTACAGGGTTGCTCCATCTGGCGAAAAGCCGGCACGGAAAGGAATGCCGCCGGTATACTCATCGGAAAAAAAGTTAATCTGATCGGGCACCCCCTTGACCACCTTGTCCACCTCGCCGGTCTGTGTATCCACCAGCAAAATATTCACGGCCAGACGCATCATGGTCAGCACCTGCCTGGGCGAAGCGATGGCGATGTATCGTCCGTCAGGCGACCATAGCAGCCCCTGGTCCTCGGGGTTTGCCAGGGTTCCGGACATGCTCTCATCATAGTAGGATTCAGTGATTCCCTCCGCGGGCAAGAGAACACGAAAGTCCTGTGTATCCAGGTCAACAATCACAGCTCCGCCATCTATCGCGGCAAACAGTTTTCGCCCGTCGTGGGAGAAACTGATATACTTTGCCAACTCATACAGCCGGTCGGCATCCAGCATTGTTTCTTCTATCAACGCAAAATTGCCCGGTGCTGCATCTGCCTCACCATCTCGCGCGTCAACATATGCGTTGTACCGCTCCACCTCCCTCGCCACGGTTTCTGATGGAATGGTCAGCGCAAACGCCACCGGCCGCAACGCCAGGCGGTCCTGCACCAGTGCGTCCGCGAAGGTTCCTTCAGACATATCATCAGCCGCGGCCGCAACAGGAACCATACCGACCAGGACACCCAGCACCATCAAAAGACCCAGTAGGCGTTGCATTTGTTTTCTATGCATATGTATCCCCTCCTCATGCAATGAACATACCCGCGCATCACTGTATCAACCGCGTTGGTGGGTACATTCTAAGTGTTGAGGGGTGAATCCCTTGGCAGAAAGGTTGCACATGGCAATTCACTTCGAAGCGGTACCAACGCAAATCGGCCAGCACCTGCTGGTGCGCCTGACGGAACAAGCAAGCAGAGCCCTGCCCTCCCGCGTCATGGTGATGGCTGAGGGGACAATGAATGGCGCGTCCTTCACTGCACCCCTGGAGCCTGATGGCCAAGGCGGCCACTGGCTGGATATCAACGATACCCTGGCCCGTGATGGCCATGCCGAGATTGGACAGGCTGTATCCATAACGCTAACACCCACCAACGATTGGCCTGAGCCGGAAATGCCCCGCGACATCATGGACGCATTGGAACATGAAAACCTGATGCCACAATGGCATAGCCTGACCACCAAAGCCCGCTGGGCTTGGCTGCGTTGGATTCGCGCCACCGCGAACCACGCCACCCGTAACAAACGCATCGCCGTTGCCATCGACAAACTGCGCCGCGGCGACCGCCGCCCCTGTTGCTTCAATGCCGGCATGTGTACCGTGCCCGAGGTATCCAAGGGCGGTGTTCTGATAGATTAGATGTTGTTTACTTTTTTCACCATCTATTAGTACAGCTATCTTTCTTTACTTTTCATCATTGGCCCAACGCTACACAACTTGAAGCAACAAAAATGGAGGTAACCCCCATGAAACGCAAGTTCCACCTCATCACCATACTGCTGGTGCTCCTCTCCGGCGTCGTCTCAGCACAGGCGGCCACCCCATTGGAGCAACTGCTCACCGCGATGCCTGCCTCCGCTTTTTCGGACGGATACTTTTCCTATGTGGATTACCAAGCCTTGGTTGCCGCTCGGCCCGACGCCGCTGCCCCGACCATAGGCATTTCCTTGGATGAACACCGGCAAACCCCTGCCAGACAGCAGTATTTCCAAACCATGCTGGGGGTATCATCCGGTTTCAGTGGTGTGAC
>CALNAU010000185.1 GCA_937874275.1 uncultured Clostridia bacterium
CGCCCTCGCTGACCATTACCTGATTTTCACAGGTTCTCACATCCTTTCCGCCGGGCTGAGCCCGGCGATTATTTATGCAAATTCCTGTGCCATATAGCATAATCATCTGAACATTATCCGCATTGGTGTATAAAACCCTACTCAGACTAATCAATTATTTGCCAAAATCTATTGACAAAACGCAAAACATAGCGCATACCGGCCCCGCTTAGTGTGATAACATGCTGAGATGTTACCTATTGTCATTAAATTTCGCATCAGTTTATCATCTATCGGAGGCATTATCCTGGCCACATCGGCACATTAAGGAGAAGCACATGAATAAGCGCTCTAACGTTCTAAACGCATGGAAAAATCGACTGCTCACCGGCCTGCTGCTGGTGCTGATGGTCACCCTTGTCGCCCTGCCGCAAAGTGTTTTGGCAGTGGGGCCGCTTATTGGCGAGGATCACCCCACCACGCCGGGCGAGGTGATGCTGTTTAAAGCCGTGACCCCTGTACCGGGCATGGTCAACGTATGGGAGGTCACTCTGCGCATGGAGGCGTTGGACGTGGCCGAGCCCACCGACATCGTGCTGGTGATTGACCGCTCCGGCTCCATGGGGGGCACCAAGTTGGCCAATGCCAAGGCGGCTGCCAAGGCATTTGTCAATAACTTGCTGGATGAAAACCGTCCCGACACCAGAATCGCTGTGGTGTCCTTCGCGGACGGCGCAACAACCAACCTGGGGCTGACGAATTATACCGGCAAACAAGCTCTTTTAGATGCCATTAATGGCCTGACGGCAGGCGGCGGCACGCACACCCAGGCCGGCGTGCGGCAGGCCGGTACCATCCTCAGTGGCTCAGGGGCTTTGAACAAACACATCGTGCTGTTATCCGGTGGTGAGCCTACATACAGCTACGCATTGAACAATCCTGATAACTATCTAAGTACTCAATACATAGGAGAAGCGTCACCTGGTGAAGTTTCGTGGAGAAGCACGCATGATGTCTATGGTAACCGGCGGGCAACCACCGCAAACGCCCCGGCGGCCGCCTATAGAACTACCACGGTTGGTCAAGGCACCGCGATGTTCCATCGCTATGATAATCCGCCCAGAACCAGCAATGACAAGTACTACAACCACGGCAACAGCGCCATCGCGCAAGCACGTTTTGCCAAGGGCATGCTTGCCCTGGCGGACGGGGACAATGACTATTTGTACACGATTGCCCTGGACGCCGGGACAGCTGGCACTGCGGTGCTCAACAGCATGGCCAGCCCCGGCAAGAACTATGCGACCAACGACCCCGGCGCGCTGACACCCATCTTTACCGAAATCGCGGAAGCCATTGGCAGCGCGGCTAAAGCGGCTAAAAACGCCTCGGTCAATGACCCTATGGGCGCAGGTTTCGTGGTGGACTTTGGCACAATTACCGAGCTCGACCCCTCCCAGGGCACCGCTTCATATGATGGGACTACCCGTACTATCAGTTGGAACGTGGGCACGCTGACCGAGCCTGTGGACCCGGACAACCCGCTGCTGAAGTACGCGGAGCTGACCTACCAGATTGAGATTGACGACAGCATTCTAAATGCCACGCCCAACGACGACCTGTATTCTACCAACGGCAATGCCACGGCATCCTGGACGGACGTCAATGATGTGGTGCAGACAGTCGGCTTCCCCGTGCCCGAGGTCAACCCCGTGCTGATGATTGTCGAAAAGCAGATGCTCAGCCACTTCGGCAACACGATTACCGACCCGGCGCGAACCTTCGACATCCATGTGCAGAACTTGACGGGCACCGAAGATTATGATCAGCACTATGATTTGACAGCAGGGATGCGCCTTGTGGTGACCAACCTGCGCGACCAGGGGGACTACACCGCGGAGGAAATCGTTGAACCCGGCACCACAGGACATACTGCCAATGACTATGACATTGTGCTGACCGTCGGCGGCGTGGAAACCAACGAGTTCACGGTGCTCAGCGATGAGGACGCCGACTTTACTTTGCTGGCGACCAATCAGGAGAAGCCCCTGGGCCAGCTGACCGTGTACAAGCATTTTGACCCCGACGGTGACGGCCCCCTGCCCGCAGGCGGCGACGGCACCACCGGGCCGGATTTCACAATCCGGGTGACCGGCCCCACCGGCTGGGACGAGACGGCGGGCGACTACACCTACGGCCCCATCGGCTGGGACGCGGTGAACCAGCGGCCCACCTATGGCGACCCCAATGCGGTCATCACCCTCAAGGCCGGCGGCAGCCTGACCATGCTCAACCTGCCCTACGGCGACTATAGCGTGGAGGAGGTGGTGACCAACGGCTTCACGCCCACCTATTCCACGCAGCCTGTCACGCTGAGCATCGCGCAGAAGAATGGTGCAATCACCGTGACCAATGCCCCCGAGGAGGGCGATACCGTGACCACCGCCTACGCCCGCAAGCTGTGGCAGGGCGGAACACCGGCGGATGACTACCATGCGGTGGCGCTGACCCTGCTGCAAAACGGAAGTGTCTGGGATGCGGACTATGTAGTGACACCAACGGGGACCGGCCAGGCGCGGTATGACTATACCTGGGCCGATCTGCCCAAGTATGATGGCAATGGCGCCCCCTATGCGTACACCGTGCAGGAACCCGGCGTGCAGAATTATGAGTCCCTCCTGAGCTACGATACGGAGTCGATTCCCGGCGAAACCATCCATGTATACACCAACACCTACAAGGCAACCGGCACCTTCACCCCCATGGTCAGCAAACGGCTGGTTGGCCGCCCCCTGTTGGAAGGCGAATTCCGTTTCGAGCTGATTCCTAATGAAGGTGCGCCCGCTAACGATGCTGATGGCACGCCCATAGATGAAGCGCTTCTGACACAATCGAACTCTGCGCCCAACGATGAAGGAATTGGCTTCGTCTGCTTCCCGGAGATGCACTTCACCTACGATGACATTGGCACCCATGTCTACAGCATCGGAGAACTTAACGATGGCCTATCTCATGTGGACTATGACGAAACGATTGTGGATTTGACGCTGGTCATCGAAGATAACGAGGATGGCACGCTGAACATCGTGGATACCTATAGCCGTGAAGGCGTGATGTTTAACAACACCTATATCCCGGACCCCAGTGTGATCGAGCTTGTGGCACACAAAGAGCTCAGCGGCTTGACTCTGGGCGATGGTGTCTTCACTTTCGAACTGCTCAGCAGTGATGACGAAGTGCTGCAAGTGGTGACGAACAAAGCGGACGGCACGGTGCCCTTCAACCCCATCGAGTTTACCTCAGCCGGCGAGGGCATCATCCTGAAGGTGCGCGAAAAGCCGGGCAGCGATTCCCTGATTACCTATGACGGCACGGTGTACACCCTGACCTATAACGTGATGGTGGATGTGGAGAACAATGTGCTGGTAACTGAACTGGTGCGGCTGGCGCGCAACGGCACCGAGCTGGAGGACCTGGGCACACCCCTGGCCTTCCGCAACGTGTATACGCCGCCCGCGCCCACGCCGACGCCTGATCCGCTGTACCCCACGCTGCGCGTGCCCCTCAAGGCGGGCAAGACCCTGAAGAACGCACCCCTGACCGCCGGGCAGTTCACCTTCCAGTTGAAGGACGCCAGGGGCTCGGTGCTGGTGGAGGTGCAAAACGCGGCCGACGGCAGCATCACCTTCCCGGATCGCACGTTCCGCCGTGAGGTGAGCAACTACATCTACACCATCAACGAAAAGCCCGGCACCGATAAGGCCATCGCCTACGACCCGACCGTGTACACCGTCAAGGTGACCACGACCGCCCGGGATGACAGGCTCCGCGCTCGCGTGAATGTGGAGAAGGACGGCGTGCCCTACGGCGGGGACATCCTCTTCACCAACGAGCGCAGGATGCCCGCGACAGGGGACAATACCCTGTGGACCATTGCGAGTGTGGCCGGCCTGGCCATCCTGCTGACCGGGGCCGCGGTCTTCATCGGCAAGCGAAGGAAAGAGCAGAGGCCGTAAAGAGCATTCCATCAAACCAACCCGGGCCGCCCGAAGGGGCGGCCCTTTTTTGCGTACCTTATACGAGCTGGCTGCAACCAGAAGGAGTATCGTCCAATTA
>CALNAU010000186.1 GCA_937874275.1 uncultured Clostridia bacterium
TGATTATATCTCAACTAACTCTGAAACTGGCACAAGGATCGGGGGGCAGGTCAGGGGCGCCGGAGGAAAAACCCGAGATATCGCTGCAGCTGTACCGGGATGACGCGCCCGTTGGCGACGCGGTATCCCTCGACGGCCTGGTGGACACCACCCTGCAGGAGGACGGCTCCGGCGAGTTGAGCGCGTGGCAATACACTTGGAAGAACCTACCGCGCTTTGCCGAGGATGGTGAGACCGAGTACACGTACCGCTTTGAGGAAGTCGATGTACCCGATGGCTACGCCGCGCGCATGAGCGCAGACGGCACGGTGCTGACCAATTTGTTGATTCAACCCGCACAGGTCCAGGTATCCGCTAACAAGGCCCTGTCCGGCGGCAGTATGTCGGCGGGTCAATTCTCCTTCACCCTGGCGGATGAAGAGGGGAACGTGCTGCAAACCAAGCGGAACGACGCGCAGGGCAATGTGGTGTTTGAGCCCATCGAGTTCACTGAGCCGGGCGACTATCGCTATCAGGTCACCGAGGTCGCGGGCAGCGACCCACGTGTAACCTACGATACCTCGCGTTATGTGCTCAACTTCCACATTGGTGTGGGCGACGACGGGCGGTTGACCCGCCTGCTGCCCCAGGTGTGGAAGAATGGCGAACCCATCGGCGAAAACGCGCCGCTGCGCTTTGCCAACAGCATACGCTACGAATCTATCAGCGTTGACCCGGGCGAAGGCGTAAAAATCGTGCAAAACGCCGCCCTCAAGCCCGGCCAGTTCTCCTTCGTGGTGAAGGATGCGGGGGGCAACACGCTGGAGACTGTCACCAATGACGCCCAGGGCAGGATATCCTTTAGCAACCGCCGCTTCAGCCGCGCGGGCACCTTCCTCTACACCATCACAGAGGTGGCGGGCGAGGACAAGCACATGCAGTACGATGATACGGTCTACCGGGTCATCATCAAGGTAAGCGATGTGGCAGGCGGTCTGGACGCGGGGGTGAGCCTGGAAAAGGACGGTGTGCCCTACAGCGGCGAGATAAGCTTCACCAATACCATGAAGCTGCCCAGCACCGGCGACAGCGCCATGCAGCGCGTCTCGTACATCGCTCTGGCTGCCCTGGCATTGCTTGGGATGTACTGGCTGCTGATACGGCGCAGGCAGGCAAATTAGCGGCATTTTCTGTCCGAGGAGAGTCTGTTGTGTGCTTCCTCTGCCCGGGAAGAAATAGAGATGTCCATCAAAAGGGGCTATGGCCGTTCAACGCCATAGCCCCCCTATCATCTGATCGGTGTAGCCCGCTCATTGCTACAAGCGGCGCCCATCCAGATATTGCTTGATGCGCTCCATCGCCCGGCGCAGCTGCGCG
>CALNAU010000187.1 GCA_937874275.1 uncultured Clostridia bacterium
GTGGGGTCAAAGCCCGCGCTCTCATACAGCCCGTTCACGTGTCGTCCTCCGGCTGGTACTGAAACACGGCCTCCCGCAGGATTTCGCTCACGGTGGGGTGCGGGAACACAATTTTCTTGATTTGTGACAGCGTGGCCCCCATCTCCATCCACCCGGCCACCGTCACGATGAACTCCGACGCGTAGTTGCTCAGCACCTGGGCGCCCAGGATGGTCTCATCCTGCGGGTTGACCAGCAGCTTCATCACGCCCTGGCCGCCCTCGTTCTCGGCCTGATAGCGCCCGGCAAAGCGCATGGGCAGTTTGACCGTGCGTAACGTGATGTCCTTGGCCCGGGCAGATGCCTCGGTCTCGCCCACGGTGGCCAATTCCGGGTTGGTGTACAGCACCGCGGGAATCGCATCATAGCGCATGGCATCGGCCTGCCCCAGCATATGGTTGACGGCCACCTCTGCCTCGCGGTAGGCGGTATGGGCCAGCATGCTGCGGCCGTTCACATCGCCCGCGGCGTACACACCGGGGATGTTGGTGCGCATGTATTCATCGGTGGTTACGGCACCGCGCTCCACCTGTACGCCCAGCGCCTCCAGCCCAATGTCCCGGGTATTGGCGCGCCGCCCGATGGACAGCAGCACCTTGTCCGCCTCGATGAGGCGGCTTTCCCCGCCTTGCTCGTAGCGCACGCCGTGTTCCTCAATGGCGGTCACTTTGGCCTCCAGCTCAAAGCGGATGCCGCGCTTGGCCATATCGGCCTTCAGGATAGCCACCAGGTCCTGATCGGTGTCGCCGGCAATGTGGTCCAGCATCTCCACCACGCTGACCTGGCTGCCCGCCGAGCAGAAGTAGCTGGCCAATTCCAGCCCGATGATGCCGCCGCCGATGACGCACAGGCGCTCAGGCACCTCGGCCAAGTCCAGTATTTCCCGGTTGGTCAGCACAAAGCCGCGCGCCAACCCATCCTGCAGCCCCTCAATGGGCGGCACCGCGGGCTGAGACCCCGTCGCGATGAGCAGGTTGCGGCCGGTCACAGTCTCTTCCCCCACCTGCATGGCAAAGGCATCATCCTGCCTGCCCACGATCACGCCGCGGCCGGTCAGCACGGTGACGCCGCCCGCCTTCATCTGCGCCTTGACACCCGCGGTCAGCGAGCGCACCACCTTGTTCTTACGGCGTAGCACCGCGGCGTGGTCAAGGGCCAGACCCTCGGCGGTTACGCCGTATTTATCGCCATTTTTCACCCCGTCATATAGCTTGGCGCTGTACAGCAGCGCCTTGGTGGGGATGCACCCCTC
>CALNAU010000188.1 GCA_937874275.1 uncultured Clostridia bacterium
CCGGCGGCTGGATGTACATCGGCCCCCAGGGCATCGTGCACGGCACCTTCAACACGCTGCTGGGCGCGGGGCGCCTGAAGCTGGGCGTGGGCCAGGGGGAGGACCTCAAGGGCAAGCTGTTCGTCTCCTCCGGCCTGGGCGGCATGAGCGGCGCGCAGGGCAAGGCGGCGGAAATCGCGGGCGCGGTGGCCATCATCGCGGAGGTGGATGCCTCCCGCATTGAGACCCGGCACAGCCAGGGCTGGGTGAGCGCGGCCACCGATTCGCTGCCCGAGGCCGTGCGCATCGCCCGGGAAAAATTGGAGGCCGGGCAGCCCTATGCCATCGCCTACCACGGCAATGTGATTGATTTGCTTGCGTACCTGCTGGACAACCAGGTGCATGTG
This sequence comes from uncultured Clostridia bacterium, assembly GCA_937874275.1. Taxonomy (GTDB): domain Bacteria; phylum Bacillota; class Clostridia; order Christensenellales; family Aristaeellaceae; genus UBA1038. The sequence continues at coordinate 387 of CALNAU010000188.1, forward strand.
GACCTGCTCAGCGATCAGACCAGCTGTCACGTGCCCTACGGCGGCGGCTACTGCCCGCAGGGCCTCACCTTTGCCCAGCGCACCGACATGCTGGACAAGGACCCGGAGGGGTTCCGCAAGCTGGTGGACGCGTCGCTGCGCCGCCATTACGAGCTGATTTGCCGCCTGCACGAGGCGGGCACCTACTTCTTTGACTACGGCAACAGCTTCCTCAAGGCGGTTTATGATGCCGGGGTTAAGGCCATCTGCCGCAACGGCGAGAATGACCTCAACGGCTTCATCTTCCCCTCCTACGTGGAGGACATATTGGGCCCGCAGCTGTTTGACTATGGCTACGGCCCCTTCCGCTGGTGTTGCCTGAGCGGCAAGCCGGAGGACCTGGAGCGCACCGACCGCGCGGCCATGGAGCAGATTGACCCGGAGCGCCGCTATCAGGACAGGGACAACTGGGCCTGGGTGCGCGACGCCAAGAAGAACCGCCTGGTGGTGGGCACGCAGTGCCGCATCCTGTACCAGGACGCGCTGGGCCGCATGAACATCGCGCTGAAGTTTAACGACATGGTGCGCCGGGGCGAAATCGGCCCGGTGATGCTGGGGCGCGACCACCACGACACCGGCGGCACGGATTCACCATTCCGTGAGACCAGCAACATCAAGGACGGCTCCAACATCATGGCCGATATGGCCACCCAGTGCTTTGCGGGCAACTGCGCGCGCGGCATGACGCTGGCCGCGCTGCACAACGGGGGCGGCGTGGGCATCGGCAAGGCGGTCAACGGCGGCTTTGGCATGGTGCTGGATGGCAGCGAGCGGGTGGACACCGTGCTGCGCATGGCCATGCCGTGGGATGTGATGGTGGGCGTGTCCCGCCGCAGTTGGGCGGGCAACGAGCACGCGCTGGACACCGTGCGCGAGTACAACGAGCGGTTCGCGGACAGCGACCACATCACCATGCCCCACCTGGCGGAGGACGCCCTGGTGCGTCAGGCGCTGGACGCAGCGGGGGAGGGCGCATGAGCCTGCTGATATATAACATCGGCCTGCTGGCCACGCCGCAGGGCCAATCGGCCCGCGGCGGCGCGGCGCAGGGCGACATATATACGCTGAAGGACGCCTACCTGCTCATCCGGGACGGGCGCATCGCGGCGGTGGGGCAGGGCATGCCCCGCGACTACGAGGGCGAGACCCTGGACGCCGGCGGGCGCCTGTGCACCCCCGGCTTGGTGGACGCGCACACCCACCTGGTGTTTGGCGGCTGGCGCGCGCATGAGCTGGCGCTCAAGCTGCAAGGGGTGCCCTACCTGGATATTCTGGCCCAGGGCGGCGGCATCCTGTCCACCGTGCGGGCGACCCGCGCGGCGGATGAAGAGGCGCTTGCCGAAAAGGCGCTGGACGTGCTGGATGGCATGCTGGCGCTTGGCGTCACCAGCTGTGAGTGCAAGAGCGGCTATGGCCTGGATACCGAGCAGGAGCTCAAGCAGCTGCGCGTCACCCGCACGCTGCAAGACAGGCAGCCCATGACGCTGGTCTCCACCTTCATGGGCGCCCACGCGCTGCCTGAGGAATACCGCGGCAACCGCGAGGGATATATTGACCTGGTCATCAACGACATGCTGCCGCGCGTGGCGCGGGAGGGCTTGGCGCAATACTGCGACGTGTTCTGCGAGCAGGGCGTCTTCAGCGCGGAGGAATCGCGCCGCATTTTGCTGGCGGCGCAGGCGCTGGGGCTGGGGGCCAAAATCCACGCGGACGAGGTGGAGGCCATCGGCGGCAGCCGCCTGGCGGGGGAGATTGGCGCCGTATCGGCTGAGCACCTGATCGCGGCTGACGACGCGGGCATCGCGGCCCTCAAAGCCGGTGGCGTGATTGCCTGCCTGCTGCCCGCCACCTCGCTGTACCTGGGCAAGCCCTTTGCCCGCGCGCGCGACATGGTGAATGCGGGCGTGCCCGTGTGCGCGGCGACGGATTTCAACCCCGGCAGCTGCCCGGGCAGCAACCTGCAGCTGGTGATGAACCTGGCCTGCTGGCAATACCGCCTGCTGCCCCAGGAGGTGCTGACCGCCGTCACCCTCAACGCCGCGGCTGCCATCGGCCTGGCCGGGGAGGTTGGTACCCTGGAGGCCGGCAAGCGCGCCGATGCGGTGCTGTGGGACACCGACAACCTGGACTACATCTTCTACCGCTTCGGGCAAAACCTGGCGCACACCGTCATCAAGGATGGGCACATCGTAGCCGGCACATGACATAAAAATCGCGCCTCATCGGCGCGATTCATGCCGTCAAACAACCTTTGGTTGTTTGACGGGAAGGAACGGTGGGCCATCCGCCTCTCACTTCGTTCCCGGGCGGCGGATGGCAAGGAAACCCTTGCTCCGCAAGGCCCTTCCGCCCCACCGCGCATGTCGCTGGGGCGGATTTCCATCAGAGGGCTTTGCCCTCCGATACCTCCCTGACTATTCTTCTTTGACAATTTGAATCGCGACATATTGGCGCGATTCTCATCTGATCGATTCTTTCAATCGAAATCCGGGACTTCCTCCCACACAGTCCGCAGCACCTCATCGCTGCGGATTAATTGATTCATCTGCTCAATATCCAGGCGGATTTCACGGTCCTTGTCGTAATGGGGCACGCGCTCGCGCACCAGCTTGAGCAGCCGGGCATGCACGGGCGAGGGCTTTTCCGCAATCAAGTCCAGCGCCTGGCAGGCCACCATCAGCTCCATCGCCAGCACCGACAGCGTGTTTTCCACGATGAGGCGGCTTTTGCGCGCGGCGATGGTGCCCATGCTCACATGGTCCTCCTGGTTGGCCGAGGAGGGGATGGAGTCCACACTGGCCGGGTGGGCGTATACCTTGTTTTCCGACACCATGGAGGCGGCGGCGTACTGCACGATCATCAGCCCGGAATTAAGGCCGCCTTGGCTGACCAAAAAGGCGGGCAGGCCGCCGGAGAGTTGGGGGTTAACCATGCGCTCCAGCCTGCGCTCGGAGATGCTGGCCAACTCCGCCGCGGCGATGCCCAGGTAGTCAAACGCCAGGGCCAGCGGCTCGCCGTGGAAGTTGCCGCCGGAGATAACCGCGCTGTCCTCGGCGAACACCATGGGGTTGTCGGTCACGGCGTTCAACTCGTCCTGCACCACCTCAATCACATGGCGCATGGCCATGCGCACCGCACCGTGCACCTGGGGGATGCAGCGCAGGGTATAGGCGTCCTGCACCCGCAGGGAGGCCGCGTTTTCAATGATTTCGCTGCCTGCGCACAGCAGGCGCATGTTGCGCGCCACCGTGGGCTGGCCCTTTTGCGGGCGCACCGTCTGCAGGCGCTCCTCAAAGGCGCTGGTCAGGCCGCGCAGCGCCTCCAGGGACATGGAGGCCGTGATGTCGGCCAGGCGGGCGGCGCACATGGCGTCGTGCAGGGCCAGCGCCCCCACCGAGGTCATCGCCTGGGTGCCGTTGATCAGCGCCAGGCCCTCCTTGGCCAGCAGCGAGTAGGTGGGCAGCCCCGCCTGCTTCATGGCCTCGCCGCCGGGCAGGCGCTGCCAGTTGTAATCGGCCTCGCCCAGCCCCAGCAGCACCAGCGCCATGTGGGCCAGCGGCGCCAGGTCGCCCGACGCCCCCAGCGACCCCTTCTCGGGCACCACGGGGTGCACGCCCAGGTTGAGCATGTCGGCCATGGTGCGCACAATTTCGGGCCGGATGCCGGAATAGCCGCCGCACAAGGCGTTGGCGCGCAGCAGCAGCATGCCGCGCACCACCTCCTGGGGGAAGGGGCTGCCCATGGCGGTGCTGTGGCTGAGGATGAGGTTATTCTGCAACAGGCTCGCGTCCTCCTCGCTGATGGAGATGCGGGAGAAGTCGCCAAAGCCGGTGTTGATGCCGTAGGCGGGGCGGCCGCTGCGGATGATGTCCTCCACCACCTCGCGCGAGCGCTGCATGCGCTGCACGGCCTGCGGGCAGATGTCTACCCTGGCGCCGTCCCTGGCCACCCGGATGAAGCTTTCCAGGGTTAGATGGGCGCCGTCGATGGTTACCGTGGCTGTACGGTCACACTGATGCATAGTGGCTCCTTGTATACTCACTGTGGTTATTCACTCATCAAGGATAGCATGTTTATGATGGGATATCAATCACA
>CALNAU010000189.1 GCA_937874275.1 uncultured Clostridia bacterium
TTGGACTCAACGATGTCTTGAACCTTTTTACTGTACGATGTCTTGAACCTGGACAACCTGTCGACAGTTCAGCGCCGAAGGCGTAGCTATTCACTCCTAACTGATGACTCCTCGTTCCTCACCTTTGAATACTGATAGAACGAAGGAGAACAGTCATGGAACAAATGGAGCGCAAGCCGCTTTTTAACCCGCAGGGAGATACCGGTGTGTTGGAGCGCCGCATGATTGGCGGCAACACCACCAACCTCAACGACTTCAACAACATGAAGTACGCGTGGGTGTCCGGCTGGTATCGCCAGGCCATGAACAACTTCTGGATTCCCGAGGATATCAACCTGGCGCCCGATAAGAAGCAGTACCCCCATCTGGCGCCCGCGGAGCGGCGCGCCTATGACAAGATTCTCAGCTTCCTCATTTTCCTGGACAGCATCCAGACCGCCAACCTGCCCAGCGTGAGCCAGTACATCACCGCCAATGAGGTGAATCTCTGCCTGGCCATCCAGACCTTTCAGGAGGCCATTCACAGCCAGAGCTACAGCTACATGCTGGATACCATCTGCGAGCCGCAGGAGCGCGACCAGGTGCTCTTCCAGTGGAAGGATGACGAGCACCTGCTGCGCCGCAACACTTTCATCGGTGAGCAGTACAACCGATTCCAGCAGGAGCAGACGCTGGACAACTTTATGCGGGTGATTGTGGCCAACTACATCCTGGAGGGCATCTACTTCTACTCCGGCTTCATGTTCTTCTATAACTTAGGGCGCAACAACCGCATGCCGGGCTCCGTGCAGGAAATCCGCTACATCAACCGGGATGAGAACACCCACCTGTGGCTGTTCCGCAACATCGTACAGGAGCTGCGCCGCGAGCAGCCCGAGCTGTTTACCCCCGAGCGCTGCGAAGTATACCGCGACATGATTCGCGAGGGCTGCGAGCAGGAGATTGCCTGGGGCAAGTACGTCATCGGAGAGGAGATTGAGGGCCTCAACGGCCAGATGGTGACCGACTATATCCAGTACCTGGGCAATCTGCGCGCCCGCGGGCTGGACCTGGACCCCATCTACGATGGCCACGAGCTGGAGCCCGACAGCATGAAGTGGGTAAGCCAGTACGCCAACGCGAACATGATAAAAACAGACTTTTTTGAGGCGCGCAGCACAGCCTACGCCAAGTCCAGCGCGCTGGTGGACGATTTATAAGCGATTCGTACCCTTGCAATGGTCCCCATCTTTCTGTAGAATAATCACATACATAATCAAAAGGCGATGGCGGGATTCCTCCATCGCCTTCACATGGAGGAGGGAACATGAAGATCGGTTTTGACCATGACCAGTACACCCGCATGCAATCCCAGCATATCCGCGAGCGCATCAGTCGCTTTGGCGGCAAGCTGTATCTGGAATTTGGCGGCAAGTTATTTGACGACTTTCATGCCGCCCGCGTGCTGCCGGGCTTTCGCCCGGACAGCAAGGTATCCATGCTGCTCACCCTCAAGGACCAGGCGGAGATGATCGTCGTCATCAACGCTGATGACATCGAGAAGAACAAGGTGCGCGGCGACCTGGGCATCACCTACGATGCTGATGTGCTGCGCCTGATTGACGCCTTCCGCGAGATTGGGCTGGACAAGTGCTCGGTGGTCATCACCCACTACCGCCAGCAGGCCCACGCGGCCAAGTTCCGCCGCCGGCTGCGCAGCCTGGGCGTGAAGGTGGCGGTGCACTATCCCATCCCCAACTACCCCAGTGATGTCAACCTCATCGTGTCCGACAAAGGCTACGGCAAAAATGAGTTTGTGCAGACCGAGCGCCCGCTGGTGGTGGTCACGGCGCCGGGGCCCGGCTCGGGCAAGATGGCCGTATGCCTAAGCCAGCTCTACCAGGAGCATCAGCGCGGCATCAAGGCCGGGTACGCCAAGTTTGAGACCTTCCCCATCTGGAACCTGCCGCTCAACCACCCGGTCAACATCGCCTATGAGGCGGCCACGGTGGATTTGAGCGACGTCAACATGCTGGACCCCTTCCACCTGGAGAAATACGGCGTGAGCGCTGTGAGCTACAACCGGGATATCGAAGTATTCCCCGTACTCAACGCCATCTTTGAACGCATCTGGGGGGAGAGCCCCTACTGCTCGCCCACCGACATGGGCGTCAACATGGTGGGCCAGTGCATCATCGACAATGATGTTGTGGAGCAGGCCGCCAAGCAAGAGGTCATCCGCCGCTACTATGGCACCCTGTGCGAATTGCGCAAGGGCGGCTCCAGCGAGGAAGAGGTGGACAAGCAGCGCCTGCTGCTGCAAAAGCTGGGCTTGACCGATGACGACAGGCCGGTGATTGGCGCAGCCCGCAAGCGCGCCGACCAGACGGGGGCGCCTGCCGCGGCCATCCGCCTGCCCTCGGGTGAAATTGTCACCGGCAAGACATCGCCCCTGCTTGGGGCATCCGCCGCGCTGATTCTCAACGCGCTCAAAAAGCTGGCCGACATCCCCAAGCCTGCCAAGCTCATCCCGCCCGAGGTCATCGGCCCGGTGCAGGAGCTGAAGCTCAACTTCCTGGGCAACCACAACCCCCGCCTGCACTCCGACGAGGTGCTGGTGGCGCTGAGCATCACCGCCGCCGAAAGCCAGGTCGCCGCCCAGGCGCTCAGCCAGCTGCCCCAGCTTAAGGGCTGCGAGGTGCACACCAGCGTTATCCTGTCGCCGGTGGATGAAAACATCTTCCGCCGACTGGGGGTCAACCTGACCAGTGAGCCCAAGTACCAGACCCACAGGCTGTATCACAAATAAATTTATGCAGGCACAAAGTGCCGAAATTGCAGATATAGCTTGATAAAGAATGGCCGAACATGTTCCGTGAGCCCCCGAAATATGCAATTTGCAGGAATCTAAACCTTGAATTCATGGCATGTTGGGCGTATAATGTTTTTTAACAGTATTTAATATCGCAGGAAGAAGGTTTGAGGATGCTCAAGTACTCAGTGAAAAGGATACTGTTGGCAATTCTAACGGTGTTTATCATTGCCACCATTACCTTTTTTGCCATGAACGCAGTCCCCGGCGGTCCCTTCGCCAAGGAAAAGGCGCCCGAACCCCGTGTGCAGGCCGTGCTGGAAGCACGCTACGGCCTGGACAAACCGGTCAGCGAGCAGTTTGTCATGTACCTGAAGAACCTCACCAAGGGGGACTTTGGCGTGTCGCTGAAGACCGGGCGAGAAATCTCGCAGACCATATTCACCTCGTTCTCGGTATCAGCCAAGCTGGGTGCCATGGCCATTGTGGTGGCATTGGTGTTTGGGCTGCTGCTGGGCTCCACCGCCGCCCTCATGCGCGGCAAATGG
>CALNAU010000190.1 GCA_937874275.1 uncultured Clostridia bacterium
TCCGCCAACCGGATGGACAGCAGGCTCACCCGGTCGCGCCGCGCGGTGCTGCAGCCATTGGTGGTCATGGCGATGACAAATCCCGTCTCCGGCTCGTAGTACAGGCTGCAAATCACGCCATTGAGCAGCCCCTGATGGCCGTAGAAGGTGTGCCCCCCCAGCACCTTGTCGGTGCGCTCCACAAACAGGCCGTAGGGGCTGTCGCCGGTGACGCTGGTGCCGCCTCCGTTCTGCGGGGTGCCCATGGCGCGGGCACTTTTTTCGCTGATTAATTGCACACCATCCACCCGGCCGCCCTCGCACAGGGCGATGCCCAGCCGGGCCAGGTCACGCGAGCGGATCCACAGGCCGCCGTAGGTGGTGTTGTAGTGGGTTTGGGGGGAGGCGGTGTCCTCATACCCGTTATTGATATAGGTTTGCGCCGAGCGGAACAGCTGCCTGTCCTGGTACTGGTGGCTCAAATCCTCCGGCGTGGGGATGAGGCTGGCGGCGTAGGCGGCGGTGATGCCAAGCGGCTCAAACACATGCCGCTGCATGTAGGCGTTGGCGCTGAGGCCGCCCGCCTGCTCCATCAGGGCGCCGGCCACGCCCGCGCCAAAGTTGCTGTAGGCGTAGGTGCTGCCGGGCTCCTTGTTGGCGTACCAGACGCGCTTGTTTGCCTCCAGGCTCAGCATGCTTTCAAGCGGCCTTTGCCCCACCGCAAAGCCGTTGCCCGAGGTGAGGGAGGCTGTGTGGCTCATCAGCTGGCGCAGGGTGATGGGCGTGTCCGGAAAGTACGGGTTGCGCAGCTTGTAGCCGAAATAGCGGCCGATGTCCCGGTCCAGGTGCAACTTGCCTTCATCCACTAACTGCATCAGGCCGATGCCGCTGACCAGCTTGGTGACGCTGGCGATGCGAAAATAGGTGTTTTCATCCACCGGTGTGCGTCTGCCCAGGCTTTTGTAGCCATAGTCCCGCGCGTAGACAATCTCTCCCCGGCGGGCCACCACCACCGAGCCGCCCACCGTCTGATATCGGCGGAACAGGCGGTCCACCTGCTCGTTCATCACGGTCAGAGGGTCCGGCGTAGGGGATGGGGTGGGCGATGGGCTGGGGGTCGGCCGCGGCGTGGCCGTGGGCGGCGCTGTTTCCGTGGGCAGGGGCGGTTGGGATGGTGGTGTGGGGATTGGCGTTGCCGTAGGCGGCTCCGTCATCGTGCCGTTTGACGGCGCCTGGGTCGGCGCTGTCCCTTCGGAGAGCGCATCCGATTCCGTTGGTGCCACCACCACAAATTCGGCCTGTATGGGCAACATCGTCAGGCAGAGCAGGGCGCTCAACAGGTACAGCAGCGTTCGTTTCATGCGGTTCCTTTCAGTCGAACAAGGATTCTATCTGGATTCCGCTTCCATCAG
>CALNAU010000191.1 GCA_937874275.1 uncultured Clostridia bacterium
CAAGCAATATGTGAACCCCTAACTCCTAACTCCTAACTCCTAACCCCCCAACCCCTCCCGAAGGATTACTTGATGCCGAACACGCCCAGAATATTGCGCGTGATGGAGCGGCCCACCGTGTAGCCGGCACCCGACGCCGTGGAACGGGTGAAGCTTTGCAGCATGCGGTCCAGCGTGGAGGGCTGCTGTTTGACGGGCTTCTCGGCCTTGGCCTTTTCGGCGCGGGTGATTTCCTGCGGCTCATACTGGCCGGTCTTGGGGTTGTACACCAGCACAGGCGGGTTGCCCTTGGGGGCTGCCGGCACCTGGGGCTGCTGCTGTACGGCCGGCGGCTGCGCCTGGGGCTGCGGGGCGTACACGGTCTGGCTGGGCGGGGTGTAGGCCTCGGGGGCGGCCATCTCACGCTCCACATAGCTGCCTGTGCTGGGGTCGTACACCTTGAAGGTCATCGCCTTCACGGTGGGCTGTTCGGGCGCCATGGGGGATTCGGACAGGTCCTGCTGCAGGGGAATCTGCTGCACCACCGCCGTCTGGGTGACGCCGTGGCTGTTGAACTTCATGGACAGCACCTCGTAGGCGCTCTCCCGGTCAAACATGTTGTCGTACTTGCCCTTCAGGTCGCTGCTCTCAATCAAATCCTGGCGCAGCTGGTTGGAGATGGCGCCGATGGCCGACTGCGGCGGCAGAATGACCGCGCGCTGGGTGATGGAGGGGGATCCATCCTCCTGCAGGAAGCTTAGCAGCGCCTCGCCGGTGCCCAGCTGGGTGATGGCGTCCTGGGTGTCAAAGGCGGGGTTGACGCGGAAGGTCTGCGCCACCGCCTGGATGACCCGCTGCTCCCGCGGGGTGAAGGCGCGCAGCGCGTGCTGCACGCGGGCCGACAGCTGCGACAGCACGCTGCTGGGCACGTCGGTGGGGTTTTGCGTGATGAAGAACACGCCCACGCCCTTGGAGCGGATGAGGCGGATGGTGAGCTGAATCTTGTCCATCAGCTCCTTGGGGCAATCGTCAAACAGCAGGTGCGCCTCGTCAAAGAAGAACACCATCTGCGGCAGCTCCTTGTCGCCGCGCTCGGGCAGCAGCTCGTACAGCTCACCCAACATCCACAGCATGAAGGCCGAGTACAGCGCCGGCCGCAGGAACAATTTGTCCGCCGCCAGGATGTTGATCATGCCGTTGCCGTTCTCGTCGCGCACAAACCAGTCGTTGATGCTCAGCGCCGGCTCACCGAAGAAATCGTCGCCGCCCTGATCCTCCAGCACGGCGATGGCCCGCTGGATGGCGCCGATGGAGGTCTTGGAGATGTTGCCGTAGCGCAGGGTATAATCGCCCGCGTTCTCGCCCACGTAGGCCAGCATGGCGCGCAGGTCCTTCAGGTCAATCAACAGCATGCCTTCCTCGTCCGCGATGCGGAACACCAGGTGCAGCACGCCCGACTGGGTGTCGTTGAGCTGCAGCATGCGGGCCAGCAGCAACGGCCCCATCTCGCTGACCGTGGCGCGCACCGGGTGGCCCGCCTGGCCAAACACATCCCAGAACGTCACCGGGCAGGCGCGGTAAGAGAAGTTGGTCACCCCCACCTGGTTGAGCCGGCTGGCGATGCGCTCCGTCTGGTCGCCGGGCTTGGCCAGGCCGCCCAGGTCGCCCTTGACGTCGGCCATGAATACGGGCACCCCCAGCTGGGAGAAACCCTCGGCCAGCACCTGCAGGGTGACCGTCTTGCCCGTGCCCGTGGCACCCGAAATCAGCCCGTGGCGGTTGGCCATCTGGGGCAGCATGGAGACGGCGCCCTCGTTGCTTGTACCAATCCAAATCTTGTTATCCAGCAGCATGTGTCGTTCCTCCCAATTCCATATCTTGATGTTGAGGTTTTATCCATCGGCGCGGATCAGCACCACTGCCCGCGCGGAAATGCCTTCGCCCTGTCCCTCAAAGCCCAGCTCCTCGGTGGTGGTGGCCTTGACGGACACCCTGTCATCAGTGAGGCCCATGGCCTGGGCCAGGTTGTGGCGCATCTGCTGCACATGGGGCAGCAGCTTGGGCCGCTGGGCGGCAATGGTGATATCCGCATTATACGGGACAAAGCCCTTCAGGCCAAGTGTGCGCACCGTGTCGCCTAATAGTTTGATGGAGTCCGCCCCGCGCCAGCGCTCGTCCGTATCCGGGTAGTGCTGGCCGATGTCCCCCAGGGCGGCCGCCCCCAGCAGCGCGTCTATCAGCGCGTGGGTCGCCACATCCGCGTCGCTGTGGCCAAGCAGGCCCTTTTCATAGGGGATGGTGACCCCGCCCAGCACCAGCGGGCGGCCCGCCACCAGGCGGTGTACGTCGTAGCCCAGCCCCACCCTGGGCTGGCGCTGGTGGGCCAGCAGCATCTCGGCACGCTCCAGGTCGCCGGGCATGGTCAGCTTGATGTTGTCCACCTCTCCCTCCACCAGATGCACCGGGATGTCCAGCTGTTCTACCAGCGAGGCATCGTCCGATGCGGGGCCAATCACCTCCCGGTGGGCGCTGACCAGCAGCTTGCGCTGAAAGCCCTGCGGCGTCTGCACCACGCGCAGCACGCTGCGCTGCAAGGTTTCCACACCGAAGCCCTGCACGTTGACGCGCTTGACCGTATCGGTGATAGGCAGCGCGGGCACACCCGAGCCATGCTTGATGGCGCTCTTCTTCACCCGCTCAATCAGCGCGTCGCTGGCCAGCGGCCGCGCCCCGTCATGCACCAGCACCACGTCGCAGTCGTCCGGCAGCACGTTGAGGGCATTGCGCACGCTGTCGCGGCGCGTCAGGCCGCCCAGCACATACCGGTCCACCCGCAGGCCCGCGCGCTCCATGGCCCCGCGGTAGGCGGGGATATCCTCCTCGCGCGCGCACAAAATCACCCCATCGCTGACCCGCCCCAGCCGCTCCACGCTGTGGCAGATTACCTCCCTGCCGTCCAGGATTTGCAGCGTCTTCACCGTATCGCCACCCATGCGGGTACCACTGCCCGCCGCCGCAACGATGGCCCAACAACTCATTGGCCTTCCTCCTCCCCGGCCAGGCGGCCGATGATGTATTCATAAATATCCTGCGCCGCGCCAACCCAGCGGTCGCGAAAGCGCGCCGCCAGCTCGGCCGTGGGCAGGCTGACATCAATGCTCATCAGCGGCATGCGCCGCTCGACAATCTGCATGGACACATGGTACTCGTTGCCCTCGTCGTGCACGATGCGGGCGGGCATCTCGCGCTCGCGGTCAAAGCGCTCGCGGAAACTGGGCGCGGCCTCCTCCACCCGCTTGAGCAGGCTGGCGGGCGCGCGCGGCAAAAACATGCGCAACGCCTCCTCCCCCGCCGGAGTCAGCTGGTAGAGGTAGTCGGCCTCCACCGGGGTGCGGGCGGCCTGGCCTGCGTCGCGCAGGTCACCCAGCGCGGTTTGCAAATCAAAATAGTTCATGATGTCATTTTCCACCATGAAACTGATGAGCTGCAGGTTGCCGCACTCGCCCAACGTATGCAGGCTGTAGAGGGTCAGCACCTTGCGCTCGACCTCCCCAAGCCTGTGACGCGGGATGTCCGTCACGGCGCCGCCCCCCTTCTGCTGATGCTTTTCTGTTATCTGTACATTTCTGCATCCAATCCGGATTTCCTGCCACATAGAGCATAAACCCATCCGATGTTTTTTTCAATCGGCGGCCCCGGCGGGGTTGACAGCCCCTGGCCACTGTGGCAAAATTGTCAATATCATCGCGATCACAGAGGTGCGGTCCCGCGTGTAGCCCGCCGATGCAAACGGAGCGGATTCCGGATGCGGCGGACGAATGGCGGCACCGCCGATGGAATGTCCGGGTCCGTCCGGCCAGATCCAGGTGCGCAGGCCAATGTCTCCGCACTGCCATGAGATATGGAGAGCTGTTATGTCCTTTCGGCATGACAGCTCTTACTTTATTAGAGGAGGACAGACACATGCAAGGCAAATCCATCGGAGAAATGAAGGTAGGCGATAAGGCGAGCGTCACGCGCGCCTTTACGGAGCAGGATGTGGCGGATTACGCCCGGGTATCCGGCGACCACAACCCCGCCCATATGGACGAGGAATACGCCAAGACCACCATGTTCAAGACCCGCATCGTGCACGGCATGCTGGTGGGCTCGCTGTTCAGCGCCCTGCTGGGCACCGAATTGCCCGGCGTCGGCAGCATCTACACCGGCCAGACCCTCAAGTTCACCAAGCCCGTTCATTTCAACGAGGAAATCACGGCCTCCGTCACAGTCAAGGAGCTCATCACCGAAAAGAACCGCGTGATTTTGGAATGCCTGGCTGTCAACCCCCAGGGCGAGCCCGTCATCATGGGCGAAGCCACCATCATGCCCCCTAAAAAGAAATAAGTTCCCTTGCGGGAGGAAAGAGAGCACCTATCATGAAAACGATGCTCAGGCTGCGCATGTCCCAGGCGGACGCGCACTACGGCGGCAACCTGGTGGATGGCGCGCGCATTCTGGCGCTGTTTGGCGATGTGGCAACCGAGTTGCTCATTCGCCATGACGGCGACGAGGGGTTGTTCCGCGCCTATGACCAGGTGGATTTCCTGGCCCCGGTTTACGCGGGCGACTTCCTGGAGGTGGTGGGCGAAATCACCCACACCGGCGGCTCCTCCCGCAAGATGACCTTCACCTGTCACAAGGTGATCACCGCCCGGGGGGATATCTCCCCCTCGGCGGCGGATTTGCTGGACGAACCGGTGCTGTGCGTATCGGCCTCCGGCACCTGCATTGTGCCCAAGGCGCAGCAGCGCAAGGGAGGGCAGGCATGACCCCGCTCATCATCACCTGCGCGCTGTCGGGCGCCGAGGTCACCAAGGCCCAGAACCCGGCCATCCCCTACACCGTGGACGAGATGGCCCGCGAGGCCCGCGCCGCGGTGGACGCGGGTGCCAGCATTCTGCACATCCACGCCCGCCATGACGACGGCACCCCCACGCAGGAGGCCGGGCGCTACAAGCAGATTCTGGACGCCATCCGCGCCGCCTGCCCGGAGGCCATTTTGCAGGTATCAACCGGCGGCGCCACCGGCATGAGCCGTGAGGAGCGCATGGCGCCCCTCACCCTCAACCCCGAGATGGCCACGCTGGACTGCGGCACCCTCAACTTTGGCGGCGACGAAATCTTCATCAACACCGAGAACGATATCATCGCTTTCGCCAAGGCCATTCAGGACAGGGGCATCCACAAGGAGCTGGAGTGCTTCGAAAAGGGCCACATCGACATGGCGCTGCGCCTGCACAAGAAGGGCTATATCACGGCGCCGCTGCACTTCAGCTTTGTGCTGGGGGTCAACGGCGGCATGACCGGCGAGGAGCGGGACTTCCGCTTCCTGCGGGGCAGCATCCCCGACGGTGCCACCTACTCGGTGGCCGGCATCGGGCGGTTTGAGTTCTCGCTGGCCGAGTACGCCATTTTGGACGGCGGTCACGTGCGCGTGGGGTTTGAAGACAACCTGTACCTGGAGAAAGGCGTGCTGGCACAATCCAACGCCGACCTGGTGCGCAAGGCGGCCGACATGGGCCGCGCCTACGGCCGCGCCATCGCCACGCCGGATGAGGCGCGCCGCATTCTGAACATCGGAGGACATTCATGAGCAACATCCCGCTGTGCCCCTATGGCTCCCACCGGGTACTGGACCCCGTCGGCGCGCTGCCCCAGGCCGCGCGCAAGCTGGACAACCATATGCCCATGCAGCGCAACGAGATGCGCATCGCCGTGGAGACCCTCAACGTGGACTCGGCCTCCTTCACCCAGATTAAGGAGGCCTGCGGCGGCGACGAGGGCAAAATGAAGCAGATGATTCTGGACATCGTGGCCGAGCGCGGCAAGATGCAAAACCCGGTCACCGGCTCGGGCGGCATGCTGCTGGGCACGGTGAGCGAGGTGGGGCCGGATTTCCCCGGCGATGCCAAGCCCGGCGACCGGGTGGCCACGCTGGTCTCGCTGTCGCTGACGCCGCTTTCTATCCGCACCATCCGTGCCATCCACATGGATCGCGATCAGGTGGATGTAGAGGCCACCGCTATCCTCTTTGAGACCGGCATCTGGGCCCGCATCCCCGATGACATGGACCGCAAGGTGGCTCTGGCCGCGCTGGACGTGGCGGGCGCCGCGGCGCAGGTGCATGGCATGGTCAAGCCCGGCGACAGCGTGCTGATTTTGGGCGCTTCGGGCAAGAGCGGCGTGCTGTGCTCCGTGCAGGCGAAGCGGGACGCGGGGTCCCAGGGCAACGTGATTGCCCTGTGCTACGACCCGCAGGAGATGGAGGAGCTGCGTTCCTTGGGCGTGTGCGACCACATCATCCGAGCCGACGCCCGCAAACCGCTGGAGGTGTACCGGCAAGTGCTGGCCGCCAACGGCGGCCGCAAGGTGGACCTGAGCATCAACGTCATCAACGTGCCCGACACCGAGATGGCCACCATTTTGCCCGTGCGCGACGGCGGCATCATCTACTTCTTCTCCATGGCAACCTCGTTCAGCAAGGCCGCCCTGGGGGCCGAAGGGGTGGCCAGCGACGCCACCATGATCATCGGCAACGGCTACACCAAGGGCCATGCGGACTTTACGCTGGACCTGCTGCGCAGCTCGCCCGAGCTGTACCAACTGTTTAAAAAACGCTACGGCGGGGAGGATTGACGCCATGCTCATCACCAACAACACCTACCTGGAGCGCAGGGCGCGCTATTTCCCCGATGTAACCGACGAACAGTGGAACGATTGGCACTGGCAGGTCAAAAACCGCATCACCGATGGGGCCGGCCTGCGCAAGTATATCCCGCTCACCCAGCAGGATGAGGACGACATCGCGGCCGTGCTGGAGCGCTTTCGCATCGCCATCACGCCCTACTACCTCACGCTGATTGATCCGGAGGACCCGCAGGACCCGGTCAAGCTGCAGGCCATCCCCTCGGTGGAGGAGACCTACATCGGCGCCAACGACATGAACGACCCACTGGACGAGGACAAGGATTCGCCCGTGCCCGGCCTCACCCATCGCTACCCCGACCGAGTGCTGTTTCTGGTGACGGACATGTGCGGCATGTACTGCCGCCACTGCACCAGGCGGCGCTTTGCCGGGCAGAAGGACAGCGAGTCCCCCACCGAGCGCGTGCAGCGCGGCATCGACTACATCCGCGGCAACCCGCAGGTGCGCGATGTGCTGCTGTCGGGCGGCGACGTGCTGCTGCTGGGCGACAAGCGGCTGGAGTGGATTATCTCCGAGCTGCGCAAGATTGACCACGTGGAAATCATCCGCCTGGGCACCCGCACGCCGGTGGTCATGCCCCAGCGCATCACCGACAACCTGGTCAACATGCTCAAGAAGTATCACCCCATCTGGCTCAACACCCACTTCAACCACTACAACGAGATTACGCCCGAGAGCGCCGCGGCCATCGCCAAGCTCGCCGACGCCGGCATCCCGCTGGGCAACCAGAGCGTGCTGCTGCGCGGCGTGAACGACTGCGTCAACATCATGCGCACACTGGTGACCCGCCTGGCCGCCATGCGCGTGCGCCCCTACTACATCTACCAGTGCGACCTGTCCAGCGGCATCGAGCATTTCCGCACGCCCATCTCCAAGGGCATCGAAATCATCGAGGGGCTGCGCGGCCACGTGTCGGGCTTCTGCGTGCCCACCTTTGTGGTGGACGCGCCCGGCGGCGGCGGAAAAATCCCCGTGATGCCGCAGTATGTCGTCAGCCAGTCGCCGTCGCGCACGGTGCTGCGCAACTACGAGGGCGTCATCACCACCTACACCGAGCCCGATGTGTACGACGACCGCTGCAACTGCGAGATGTGCCGCAACGCGACGCCCCGCGAGGGCGTGGCCTCCCTGCTCAGCGGCCACAGGCTGGCCATCGAGCCCAAGCGCCTGCAACGAAGGGAGCGTGCATCAAAACGCTCAGAGAGCTGATTGCCCCCTGGCGGGTATTAAGCCTGGTGGGCAACGCCAAAAACGCGGGCAAGACCACCGTGCTGGGCGCCCTGCTGACGGCGCACCCCCACCTGCGGCCGGGCATCACGTCCATCGGCCTGGATGGGGAGGACCTGGATACGGTCAGCTTCCTGCCCAAGCCGCAGATTACCCTCTCCCCGGGCGCGCTGGTGGCCACCGCCGAGGGCTGCCTCAAGCAGTCGGACTTTGCATGGCAGATGCTTGAGCGCACCGGCATCATGACCGGCCTGGGCGAGATTGTCATCGTGCAGGCCCAAACGGCGGGTGCCTGCCTGGTGGGCGGCCCCTCCTCGGTCAAGGCCATGGAGCAGGTGGTGGATAGCCTGCTGCGCCTGGGCGCAGACAAGGTGTTCATCGACGGCGCCTTTGCCCGCAGCTCCCACGCGGCGGCGGGCGAGGCCCTCATCTATGTGGCCGGCGCCCACCAGGGGCCGGACATGCGCCGCGTGGCCGACAATGCCGATTATGCCCTGCGCCGCTTCTCCCTGCCGGCGGTGGATGAATCCCTGCGCTTCCTGGCGCGGGAGCAGCGCCCCGGATGGGTAGATAATCAGGGAGCGTTTCACCCCATCGACGCCGCCTCGGCCCTGGGCCAGGCGCAGCAGGTGCTGGACCAGGTGCCCCCGGATGCCCCATGGCTGTACCTGCCCGGCGCCGCCGGACCGGAGTTCGTGCGCCGCTTCGTGCAGCAGCGCGACCGCCACCGCTGCGGCCTGATTCTGGTGGACGGCCTGTCCATCGTGGCAGGCGATGACGCGCTGCGCCACCTGTTTTTGATGGAGCGGCCCCTGCGGGTGCTGCGCCCGCTGCGCGTGGCCTTTGTGGCGGCCAACCCCTATTCTCCCTCGGGCCGGCGGTTTGACAACGCGGCCTTCCTCGCCGCCCTGCGGGCGGTGACCGACCTTACCGTCATCAATGTACTGGAGGATGATGCGATTGCACCGAATGAATAAACTGGATCTGGATCAGGCGCGCATTGCCGAATGCCGGGGCTACGCCGCCCGCATCGCCGGCGGCGTGCAAAGCTATATCGACCGCCACACCACCGTCACGGTGGAGCGCTCTGTGCTGCGCCTGTGCGGCGTGGACGGCGTGGACCGCTTTGACGTGCCCGTGCCCAACCTCATGGTGGACGAGGTGCGACGCGGCGGCGACCTGTCCCGCGGCATCAGCGTATACCTGGCCGCGGCGCTCAAGGCCACCGGCCTTAGCCTGGATGCCCTGTCCGCCGGGGTGGCCGATGGCAGCGTATCCCTGCTGGGGCACCCCCTGCCCGACGCCGACGAGGCGCGCGCCATCCTCAAGCCGCTGCTGGATGCCTCCTTTGAACGCATCCGCAAAAACCGGGCCGACCGGGAAAACTACCTCGACCGCTTTGGGCGGCGCGAGCCCGAAATCTACGTCATCGTGGCCACCGGCAACATCCACGAGGATGTGGTGCAGGCGCAGGCTGCGGCCGACGCCGGGGCGGACGTCATCGCCGTCATCCGCTCCACCGGGCAGTCGCTGCTGGACTATGTGCCCTATGGTGCCACCACCGAGGGCTTTGGCGGCACCTACGCCACGCAGGAGAACTTCCGCATCATGCGCCGGGCGCTGGACGAAACCAGCGAGCGGCTGGGCCGCTATGTCAAGCTGGTCAACTATGCCTCCGGCCTGTGCATGCCGGAAATCGCCGCCATGGGCGCGCTGGAGCGGCTGGACATGATGCTCAACGACAGCATGTACGGCATCATCTTCCGCGACATCAACATGCGCCGCACGTTCGTGGATCAGTACTTTTCCCGCTCGCTCAACGCGGTGGCCGGCATCACCATCAACACGGGTGAGGACAACTACCTCACCACCGCCGACGCCGTGGAGAATGCCCACACCGTGCTGGCCAGCCAGTTCATCAACGAGGCCTTTGCCCTCACGGCCGGGCTGCCCGCCCGCCAGATGGGCCTGGGCCATGCGTTTGAGATTGACCCGATGGTGGAAAACGGCTTCCTGTACGAGATTGCCCAGGCGCAGATGGCGCGGGAAATCTTCCCCGAAGCGCCGCTCAAGTACATGCCGCCCACCAAGCACTCCACCGGCAACATCTTCCACACCCAGGCGCAGGACACGCTGTTCAACACCGCGGTGATGATGACCGGCCAATCCATCCACCTGCTGGCCATGATGACCGAGGCCATCCACACGCCCTTCCTGTCCGACCGCCACCTGGCCATCAAGAACGCCCGCATGGTACAGACCACCATGCGCGGCATCGCCGACGAAATCCAGTTCACCCCCGGCGGCATTGTGCAGCAGCGCGCCCAGCATGTGCTGTCCCGCGCGGAGGAGCTGCTCAGCGCCATCGCCCAGGGCTCGCTGTTTGAGGCGCTGGAGCAGGGCGTCTTCGCCGACGTCAAGCGCGCGCAGGACGGCGGCAAGGGGGCCGAGGGCGTAGTTGAAAAACACGCCGAGTATCTCAACCCGGCCATGGAAAAGATTGAGGAGGTGCGCCAGCATGATTAAACCCTATGGAGACACCATGGGCGACGGCAAGGTGCAGCTGTCCTTCTCGCTGCCGGTGGCCGCGGGCGCGCACGGCATCGAGTGCGCCCGGGAGATTGCCCGCCAGATGGGCCTGCCCGACCCTGCCGTGGTAGACTGCGAACCCATGGGCGAGGGCTTCAGCCACTATGTGGTCTATGGCATGGTGCCCTACGGCGTGGACCCGGCCACCATCCGCGTGCGCGATGTGGAAACCCCCGTCATGAGCATGGAAGAGATTGAGCAGCTCATCGAGGACAAGCTGGGCCGCGACATCGTGTTTGTCGGCGCCTCCACGGGCTCGGACGCCCACACGGTGGGCATCGACGCCATCATGAACATGAAGGGCTTCGCCGGCCACTACGGCCTGGAGCGCTACAAGCACATCAAGGCCTACAACATGGGCAGCCAGGTGCCCAACGAGGCCTTCATCAAAAAGGCCCGCGAGGTCAACGCCGATGTGCTGCTGGTCAGCCAGACCGTCACCCAGAAGGACGTGCACCTGCACAACCTGGTGGAGCTGGTGGAATTGCTGGAAGCCGAAAAGATGCGCGACCAGGTCATTCTGGTGTGCGGCGGTGCCCGCATCACCCACGAGCTGGCCAAGGAGCTGGGCTACGACGCCGGCTTCGGCCCAAAGAAATACGCCGAGGACGTCGCCAGTTTCACCGTGCAGGAGCTGATTCGCCGCAAGGAGCAGGCGTAAAAAACAGCGGCTGTATACCCCCAGGGTGATCCCTACCAGCGGCCCTACGTACGAGGTTGTATGCAGGGCCGCTCTTCATCCCGAACTATTCCTTCACTTCGCCGCCCTCTACAAACCATTGGCCGTGCGCGTACCACAGCTCCCTTTCATGGCCGCTGATGCGGCACAGGTACCGCACCCCCTCGCCGCCCGCCTTGCGGGCAACGCCGGGGCGCACATCCAGCACCCGGTCAATCTCCCAGTTGCGGCCGTCAGGCCAGATGAGGCGCAGCGGCACAATGCTGCCGTCCGGCTGCGTCACAGCCAGTACCCCGATATAGATTTTTTCCGCAAATCGTTCCTTCATGATATACTCACCTCAAAAAGCCCACGGGATGCACCACATGCTCCACTCGCGGGATGATTGTGTTATACAGCGGATTGGCCAGGGCCAGCCCCCGTTCGATGGCGCGCTCGCCAAAGCGCGTGTGGATGCTGTCCACCGCCTCATGCAGGCGGGCCAGCCTGTCGCGCCGCGCCGCGTCGCCCAGCAAATCCATCTGCATGGGCTTTGTGTTAAGCTCCAGCGAGCCCACGCTCAGCCCCAGGGAGCGGTAGGGCAGCAGGGTATCAAATCCCTTCATGTTTAAGATTCGCATGGCAATCGGCACAATTTCCTCGGCCTGCGCGGTAAAGTATTCAACGCTTTTTTGCGCGCCGTAGCAACGCATGTCCACATCACGCACCGAAACGGAAATGCACTTGCCGCGCATACCGGCTTCCCGCAGGCGCGCTCCGACCGAGTCGGCCAACACATACATCACGCAGTATGCGTCATGGATGGTATACATATCCTGCGGGGCGGTGATGGAGTTGCCAATGCTCTTCACCTCCGGCTCGTCCACCGTGCGCATGACCGGTGTGCTGTCTTCCCCGGCGGCATAGCGCTGCAGAATCACCCCCATCTTGCCCATCCAGGCGTGCATGGCGCGGGGTGACTGTGCGGCCAAATCCCCGATGGTCAGCACATAGCGGGCGGCAAGCTTGCGTCGCATCCGTTCGCCCACGCCAATCAGGCTGTCCACGGGCAGCGGCCAGACCACATTGCGATAGTTGCCCGGCGAAATCAGCGTGGTGGCGTCAGGCTTCTTGAGGTCCGACCCCAGCTTCGCGTACGGCTTGTTGAAGGAGACCCCGATGGAGAGCGTCAGCCCCAGCTCCTCCTTCACCCTGTTGCGCAGCGTTTTGGCCAGCAGCACACCATCGGTCAGCGTGGTCGTTTCATCGCTGAAATCCAGCCAGCACTCATCCAACCCAAAGGGCTCCACCCTGTCCGTGTATTGCTCATAGATGTCGCGCAGCCGGCGGGAAAAATAGATATACCGGCCATAATCCGGTGGAATGGTAATCAAATCCGGACAGACCAGCTTGGCTTCCCAGTTGACCATCGCGGTCTTGACGCCCCACTTCTTGGCCTCCCTTGTCGCCGCCAGCACGATGCCATGACGCTCCTCCGTGCTGCCGCACACCGCCATGGGCTGCCCGCGCAGCGCCGGGCGGTACACCAGTTCACACGACGCGTAAAAGCTGTTGGCGTCACAGTGCAGGATGACCCGTCCCACGCCAACCCCTCCCTTCTGCCGGATGCCAATACACAAAAAGCACCCCACAAATAAGAACATTTGTTCCCTTTTGTGGGGCTATCTTACCACCATCCCCGCTGTGCCGTCAAGAAACATAACCCGCCTCCCCTGGCAATTTGCGACAGGAGAGGCGGGGTGTTCATGGTTTGCAAGGTCATCCTGCTGATGCAAACCTTCATGTATCCAAAGCAGAATGGGACTATGTTTTGCTGCGAGGAGCAACCAAGGAAAGCGTAGTTGAGCTACGCCAACCAAGCAGCCGATATGGCAGCAAGGCAAACTAAACAGCGTGACGATGCGATAGCCATGGAATCAGTATCTCAAAATCGCGATGGCATCGCCCTTCATCACATCCGCACTGTCGCGCAGCACGGTGAGTTCGGCCCCGGTTTGCAGCAGGGCGTCGATGATTTTATCCAGACGGGTCTGCTGGCCGTCCGGCTGGGCCATATCGGCCACCAGCTCGGCCACGCGGCCCTCACGAGCCATGGCCAGCATCTGCCCAAGGACGGTCTCGGCCTTGCCATCCTGCCGCGCCTGGCGGACACGGTTGCTCACCTTGTCCAGTGCGTCCTCATACAGCGGCGTCAGGATATCACGCACATGCGCCAGTAT
This sequence comes from uncultured Clostridia bacterium, assembly GCA_937874275.1. Lineage (GTDB taxonomy): Bacteria > Bacillota > Clostridia > Christensenellales > Aristaeellaceae > UBA1038. The sequence continues at coordinate 13,442 of CALNAU010000191.1, forward strand.
CTGCGGCTCGTCCAGCGAGTGCAGCGGTTGATCAATGGCGCCCTCCGTGTAGAAGCTGCCCTTGGCAATGGCGCGGTAGGCGGCGATGTTCTCAGTGGTGCCGGCCAGTATAAAGGGCAGGCCCTCCTCCTTGTGAATACCGGCAAAGGCGTCATCCAGGTAGCGGAAGTACTTCTCCCTGTCCTTCTCAATCTCCTCGGGCTTGGCGCGGTGGCCGTGGTGGGTGCCCACCAGGCCGCTGTAGGTGCCGACATTGAGGTCCGCGTTGGGATCAAAATCGCGGAACAGTTCGGGAAAACTGGCCTTTACGTCGCCGGGCTGCACGGGCTCCATGCTGTAGCGGTTCACGCGATAGGCTGCAAACCGGTCGCGGCTGATATCCACCAGATAGGCAGCGTCCAACCGCTCAAACAGGCCCAGCAGCGGCAGCAGATGAAAGTGTTGTCCCACATGTACCTGCGCCGGGGGCGCGTAAAACAGCTTGAAGACCTCCACCTCATCCCCGACAGCCAGCACAGCCAGCCCCTCGGTGGTATATGGCCAGAAGGCATCATCCTCATGCATGGCCTTCAGGCGGTCCATCGCCTGCTGCCAGTGGCGGCGGGGATAGGCATCGTTGTCAACTAACTGCTTCTCGGCTTCCTGCAGCAGGTTTTTAAACGCGATGGGGTCCTGCTGGTTATCCGGCTGCACACGATTCGTGGGCATGTATAGGGAGATACGCGGCCATTGGACATCGTGCTCCCGTGATAAGAAATTGTATAAGGAAAATTTGTTTTGCATAGGTGCTCCTTTCGTGTCGCCCGCGAAATTTGGCGGCCCGGAGGGCGCTGGATGACGTCGATGGGCCGGGGATTAACTTGACGTCTTTATATAATATACCCGACCGCGACCGAAATGAAACAAATGATATGTAAATTGACCATAAAACACAAATACGCCCTTCCGGCGGGCGTATTCATGGCTCAGCGGCTTCAGATTTTCAATCTACCCGTCAGGCCCAGCTCGGCACACAGCGCATGGTAGCGCGCCACGTCCTTGGGGAACAGCGGCCAGGAGGGATCATAGAAGCTGTGGTGCAGCACATCGGCATCCTTGAGCAGCTCGGCCAAAGCATCCTGCGCCACATGTTTCTTGGCGCTGTGGGTGGCGATGGCGGCGCAGATGCGCTCCGTCTCCTCCACATTGGTGAGTGCCCACCTGTCCAGCAGCTCGCGCGCCAGCGCTGCCCCGCGCTTGGCATGCCCCGAGGCGTCGCCCGTGGTGTAGGTGGCCAGGTCATGCTTCAGCGCAGCCATGGCGGCGAGTTCCGCGTCCTGTCCCCGGCGCGCGGCCAACAGCTGGGCGGCCATGGCCACCCCCTCCAGGTGGGCGACGGCGTCACCCAGGGCGGGTCCATGAAGGTGCTCCGCCAGCAGCGCGTACACGCGCTCGCGCAGGGCAGACAGCCTGCTCATGGCCTTGACTCCCCTCTCCCTGTTACAATTAGGGTCATGCCCGGTTGCTCCCTTCCACCCAGCCGAAAAAGGCAAAGCCCTCCCGGTAATCCACCGCGTAGGGCTGACAGTGTGCCACCCGGCCCAGGCCGGTCAGGCGGCGGATAACGCCGCCGTGGGTGACCGCGATGAGGCGCTGGTACCCCTGCGCCAGGTAGGCATCAAACACGCGCTGCACGCGCGCGTTCATGGCCGGGATGCTCTCCCAGGCAGGCGTCCGCCCATCCGGCGGGATGCCGCGGCAGCGGCAGAAATCCGCGTACAGGGCTTGGGACGGCTGGACGCCCGAACAGGTGGTGTCCGGCTGCCACTCGCGCAAATCCACTTCAACCCGCAGGGGCAGGCCGGTATGGCGGCAAAGCGCGGCCGCCGTCTCCAACGCACGGGTGTAGGGCGAGGACAGAATCATTTCAACATCACTCACGTCCAGCCCGGCAGCCAGCTTGTCGGCCTGCCTGCGCCCCGCGTCGCTCAGCGGGGCAAAGTCACGCGCCGGGCCAACCATGCCCCGCGTGTCGCAGGCCGCGTAGTTGGCCTGCCCATGGCGAATCAGCAGCAGCTGCATCGGCCCCTCCCCGGTACAGGCGTTACGCTTGCGCGGCGTTCATGTCCACCCGCTCCACCCCGGCAAAAATGGGCTGCGCCGCCCATTCGGCCGGGTTAACCTGCACACGGTAGCCGGTCATGTTGTCCACCCACCACTCGTAATACGGCTTTTGCGGCAGGGCATGCACCGCCATGAGTGACATGATGGTGCCGCCATGGGCCAGGATGCGAATTTCGTCCTCCCCACGGGCGGCGGCTTCCTCAATCAGCCGGGTGAGCGCCGCCGTGGCGCGCTGGGAAAAACCGAGTCGCCCCTCGCCGCCGGGGCTGGGCTGCATGCCGCCATCGTCATTCCAGGCGCGGAAATCCGCGTCGTTCTCCAGCTCCTCATAGGTGCGGCCCTCGAAAGCGCCGAAGTTCATCTCCCGCAAATCGGGCACGATGACCTGCCTGGCATTGGGGTACAGGATGGCCGCGGTCTGCTGGGTGCGCTGCAGGGGCGTTACATACACCTGCCGCACGGCCTCATCCCTTTGCCCTGCACGCGCCAGGCGCAGGCCTTCCTCACTGAGGGGCATATCGGTGGCGCCGACATAGCGCCGCTGGGCGTTGCCCTCGGTCAGCCCGTGGCGCACCATGTGAATGATCATGCTTCCTCCCATCCCCGGAGCAGCTCGCGCATCCAGGCGTGTACGTCCATGCCATATACTACCCGCAAGGCATCGCGCCCTAACACATCCGTGGCTGCGCCCTGGGCCGCCACATGCCCGCGGTTGAGCAGCAGCGCTGTCTTGCCGTAGCGGCGCGCCAGGCTCAAATCGTGCACCACGCTGATGACCGCGCGGCCGGGCGTGCGCAGCCAGCCCGAAATCAGTTCAAATATCTGGCGCTGGAAGGGCAGGTCCAGGTGGTTGGCCGGTTCATCCAGCAGTAGCAGGCGCGGATTCTGCGCGAAGACCTGGGCCAGAAACACGCGCTGCAACTCGCCGCCCGACAGGGTGAGTACGCTCTGGTGCAAAATGTTCTGCAGGCCGCACAGTTGGGCGGCCTCCTGCACATGGCGCTCGTCCTCTCCGCTTTCGCCGCGCAGAAAGCCCGTCTGCGCGTAGCGCCCCAGGCGGATAACCTCCTCCGCCGTGAAGGCATAGCCCACCCCATGCCGCTGGCTGAGCAGCGCCATGCTGCGCGCGCGCTCCCGCGCCTTCATATGCCGCACATCGCGGCCGTCAAAGGTAATACTGCCTTGATAGGCAAGGCCCTGGGCCAGGGCGTTGAGCAAGGTGGATTTGCCCGCCCCATTGGGGCCGATGAGCATCATCCAGTCGCCATCCTGTATGGAAAAATCCAGCGGGTGCACAATCTGCTGGCCGCCCAGCGTGACCGACAACCCCTTGACAGCCAGCATCTACCTCACCCGCCTTGTCCGCATAAAGATGACCACAAACAGCACCGCGCCAATCAGCGAGGTGACCACGCCCAGCGGCAGCTCGATGGGGCTGATGATGGTGCGGGCCGCCAGATCCGTCAGCATCAGAAAGATGGCGCCTGAAAACAGCACGGCCGGCAGCAGACGCCGGTGATTGGGCCCTACAATCAGCCGCGCCATGTGGGGCGTCACCAGGCCCACAAAACCGATGGTGCCGCCGATAGACACGCACACGCCGATGAGCACCGACACCGTCACCATCACCCGCAGCTTGACGCCCTTGACGTTGACGCCCACGCTGCGGGCGTTGTCCTCGCCCACGGCGAACGCATTCAGCTCGCGCGCGCTGAACAAAAGCACCGCCCCACACACAGCCAGCGCCACCAGCAGCGTCAACCCGTCCCGATAGCTGGCCGTGGACAGCGACCCCATCGTCCAGAAGGTGACGCTGCGCAGCCGCGGCCCCGAAAAGGCCACCGCCAGGCTGATGACCGCGCTGGCAAACATGGAGAAGATGACGCCCACCAGAATGATGGTGTTGGTGGACAGCGAGGCATCCATCCGCCAGGCCAGGGACAGTATCAGCACCAGCGACAGGAAGGCGGTGAGCATCGCCATACCCATCACGCCCAGCTGCGGAAGACCCGGGATGGTGATGCCAAAGGCGATGGCGATGACCGCGCCCAGCGAGGCGCCCGAGGCCACGCCCAGCGTGGAGCCATCGGCCAGCGGGTTGCGCAGCAGGCCCTGCATGGCGGCGCCGCACAGCGACAGCGACGCGCCCACCAGCCCGGAGGCCAGCACCCGCGGCAGCCGCAGGCTGAGGATGATGGTCTGCGCGGGCTCGTCCGCGGGTATTAGCCCAAACAGCGCGCTGCCCACAGCGCGCAGCGCGTCCCCCGGCGGCACGGGCACGCTGCCCGCACACACGCACAGCAGCGCTGTGCCCAGCGTAGCCAGGGTAAACAGCAGGTAATCCCGCGGGGAAAAGCCCTCGCGCCGCGGCTTTATGCTCACATCAGCACCTTGCCTTTTTCAGATATCGTTTCCGAGAGGGGCCGCCGGCACCCGGCGGCCCCAGAAGTGGTTGACACGTTTCCGTTGGATTACGCCGCGGGCTGCACCTGCTGCTCGCCGTACACCATCTCGTACAGGTGCTCAGCGGCGTCAATCAGGCGCGGGCCGGGACGGGAAATCTCATCGCTGTCCAGCAAAATGACGTGATTGTTCTGCACAGCCTTCAGCTTGTCCCAGCCGGCGCGGGCCACAATCTCCTCCTGGGGGGTGGGCCCTTCGCCAAAGTACATGGCCACCGTCACGATGTAGTCGGGGTCACGGGCCAGCACCTGCTCCTGGGATACCTCGGCCCAGCCGCTCACATCCTCAAAGGCATTCTTCAGACCCAGCACCTGGGCAATCTCCTGCATGAAGGTGTTCTGTCCGGCCGTCCACAGGCCGTACTGCAGGGGGCTGACCTCAAAGTAGACGGTCTGCTCCGCCTGGGCGCCGGCCACCTTTTCGCGCAGGGCGTCAAAGCGGATCTGCATGTCGGCTACCACGGCGGCGGCCTGCTCCTGCTTGCCGGTCAGGGTGCCAATCAGCTCAATGGCCTTGTAGGTGCCGGCGATGTCCGCCGCGTCGGTCACCGCCACCGGGATGCCGGCCTCGACCAGCGCGTCCGCCTGCTCCTTGGGCTGGGCCATCTTGGCCATGATGACCAGGTCGGGCTTGAGGGCGATGATCTGCTCCAGGTTGGTCTCCATGCCGGACTGCACGCTGGGCACTTCCAGCACTTCCGCGGGGTAGTTGCAGTATTCGCCGCGGCCCACCAAGGTGTCGCCGGCGCCGATGGCGTAGAGGATTTCCACATCGCCAGCCGTCAGGGCGACCACGCGCTTGGCGGGCTCCTTCAAGGTGACCTCGCGGTCGGCCATGTCGGTCACGGGCTCCGCCAGGGCGGCCGTCATGCCCAGCATCATCAGCAGGGCCAGCATCAGGGACAGGTACTTGCGGGTTGATTTCATGGTGTTCCCTTTCTGCAAAAGAACAGGCACTCATACAAACAGGGCGCCCCACGGGCGCCCAAAGCTAATATTGCTTAGCTTATCCCACCCCCAGGAGCAAGCGGCCTTTGGCCGCTTCCGCACATCCAGGTCTCCCGGCTTGGCTTCGTCCTGGGGGCCGCCTTCCCGCCCAATGGCAGTGGCTGCTTGGCCCTTCGTCAGCTTCACGGTTACTGGGATAGCCCGGAAATCTCATCCGGTTCCCTTCGCGGTCTCCCGCGGCGCTCGCGCGCAGATGCACAGGCTGTTCAGTTGTGATGCCATTATACGGTGCGGTGCGGGGCAAGTCAATGCAGGGCCCCTGCCATGCAGAAAAACGAGCAGGCGAAATCACCCAAGCATCAGCAGCCCCAGACCACCTTGCGCCAGTTCTCCCGGTCGGTATCGCCCTCGGTGTTGATGAGCAGCACGCTGGCGTGCTCATCCAGCCCCAGTATTTCCCGAAGGGCATTGCCCTGCCCGCACAGGCAGGCGGCGGCCAGCACACCGGCGCCCACGGCACCGCTCTCGCCCGCGATGATGCGCGGGTCCTGCCCCAGGGGCGAGGCCAGCACGCGCATGCCCAGGGCCGCCACCTCATCCGCGCAGGAGAGGAACCAGCTGGCCGTGCCCGCCAGCAGCGGCCAGGCCAATGTGGAGGGCTCGCCCACCGACAGCCCGGCCATGATGGTGCGCAGGTCGCCGCCCACGGCGTGCAGATGCCCATCGGCCGCGCGGGCGGTGGCATAAAAGCAGTTGGCCGCGTGGGGCTCCAGCACGGCAATGCGGGGCACCGGCTGCCCCGGCCAGGTGGCCCAGCAGGCCGCCAGCGCGCCCGCGAAGGAGCCAGCCCCCGCCTGCAAAAACAGGTGCGTAGGCGCGGCATCGCCCAGCGCGGTAACTTGCTCGCGGGCCTCGGAGGCGATGGTGGTATAGCCCTGCATAATCCACCGCGGCACCTGCTCATACCCCGGCCAGGCCGTATCCTGCATCAAGGCGCCGCCCACCTCCCGCGCGGTGCGGGCAGCCAGGCGCACGGTGTCATCGTAGTTAAGGTCGCTCACCTCCACCGTGGCGCCCAACGCGCGGATGTTGTCCACCCGCTCCTGCGCGGTGCCCTTGGGCATGTACACAATGGCCGGCAGGCCCAGCTGCCGGGCCACCCAGGCGATGCCCCGGCCATGGTTGCCGTCGGTGGTGGTGACCAGCGTCAGCCCCTGCAAACGCTCGCGCACGTTGGGGGAAGTAAGCGCGGCGAAGTTCAGATGCTCGTCATCCAAGCCAACGCGCTCCGCCACCCAGCGGGCGGCGGCCCAGCTCCCCCCCAGCGCCTTGAAGGCGTTGAGGCCAAAGCGCGGCGACTCATCCTTGACATAGATAGCGCGCACCCCCAGCAGCGCCGCCAGCGCGGGCAGGCTGTGCAGGGGGGTGGGCGCATAGCCCGGCATGCTGCGGTGAAAGCGCAGCACCCGCTGGGCCTCCCCGGGCGCGTAGGGCGCAGATTGCGCCGCGTCCAGCGCCTCCGGCTGCCATGGCTGAACAAGAATCTCCCGTTGCGGCAGGTTCATGGTATGTCCTCCCTGTGGGTGTTCGATTTTTCTTCTGTATCAAGGTATCAGAAACCCGGTGAAGCGTCAATGAAAAAGGCCGCACACAGGGTGCGACCTCATGACATCATCCATCCATGCTGAACGCGTGCGTAAACGCGCAGATAATCGGATGATTGTTCGTCTCCGCTGAGTCGGGTGAAGGTTGATTACTCCTCGCCTTCCTCTTCCTCGTCCAGGTGCTCGAGGAACAGGTCAAACACCTGCTGGGCTTTCTCCTCATCGTCGACGGTGACGTAATAGTCCTCGCCGTCCTCGCCCTCTTCAATCTTCATGATGACGACGCTGCCTTCTTCCTCGTCCAGCTCTTCATCGGCATCGGCTACCATCAGCACCACATACTCCTCGTCATCCAGCTCGATGGTCGCCTGGTATTCAAAGGCCGTAGTCACGCCGTCTTCGTCGGTAAGTTCTACAATGTTGTCTTCCTCGTCGTACTCTTCCTGGAAGACTTCGGTCTCGGGCAGGTCCTTCTTTTTCTCGTCCATGGTGTCCCTCCTGTATTGTGATGCGCTCCACAGCGCTGTCAGGGCAATGTTGGGCGCGGTCAGCGCGCCAGTTGATCCAGGTGGCTTTGCAGTATCAAGGCAGCTGCCACCTTGTCTACGGTGTCCCGCCGCGCGTCGCGGCGCATGCCGCCTTCCAGCAGGGCGCCTTCGGCCGCGCGGGTGGTCAGCCGTTCATCGACATAGCGTACCTCAAGCCCGGCTGCCGCCAGTTGGTCGCAAAAGGCGCGCACCTTGTCTGCCTGGCCACCCAGCGAGCCATCCATGTTGTAGGGCAGCCCTGCCACAATATACGCCACCCCCTGCTCTTTCGCAAGGGCTAAAAAATAGCGGGTGTCCGGCCCGTAGCCCACCCGTTGATATACGCTGTGAGGGCTGGCGATGCGGCGCCCCTCATCCGACAGGGCGACGCCAATGCGTCTGTCCCCCACATCAAGCCCCAGAACGCGGCCCATCAGCCCTCGATCTGGTTTTGCACGTAGAAGCGCACCAGCTCTTCTAAAATCTCATCACGCTCCAGCCGGCAAATGAGGCTGCGGGCGGATTCGTGGCTGGTGATGTAGGTGGGATCGCCTGTGAGGATAAACCCGGTCAGCTGGGCAATGGGGTCGTACCCTTTGGCTTGCAGGGCGCGGTAGACGTGCTGCAGGATTTCTCCGGCAGAATCCTTGACCAGGTTGACCGCCTGCATCTTGGTGGTTCCGTGAAATTCGCTCATGGCCTCCCCCTCCTTTGTTTTATTATACCCGCGCCTTCCATGTCAAAGCAAGCCAATCCCCGTCGATTTACGCCCTTTTTACATTTTATAGACAAGTTTCCGTTATTTTTTCGCCAAAAGACAAACAGGCGGCCCACCGGTTGGTGAACCGCCCGCATTTGTAATGCCTTTGATATTTATGGCCTGGTGCCCAGGTAGATGGTCAACAGCAATGCCGCGACCAGCAGCGCGATGATCAGGTCCACCGCCCACAGGGGCAGATTCACCTTGTCATACAGGCGCTCCTTGAGCCCCTTGGGCGGGGGCGTGGGGCTGTCGTCCCCGCGCCCGGCGCCAGGCAGGCCTTCCTTGGGGTCGCGCATCATTTCTTGGCCAGGTACTTACGCAGGTCAAGGGCAACGGCAATGATGATCACCAGGCCCTGCACGATGTAGGTGTAGTCGCTCTTTAGGCCCATGAACTGCATGGCAATCTTGAGCACCTCAAACACCAGCACGCCGATGAGGATGCCCGAGATGCGGCCGACACCGCCATTGACCGATACGCCGCCGATGGTGCAGCCGGCAATGGCCTCCAGCTCGTAACCCATGGCCGTGTTAACCGAGGCACCGCCGGATTTGGCCGCCAGCAGGAAGCCGCACAACCCGTACATCACGCCCGCCAGCGTATAGATGATGACCTTGGAGCGGCTCACGTTGACGCCGGCTACTTCGGTCGCGGCCTCGTTGCCGCCGATGGCATACATGTATTTGCCATAGCGCATCTTGTTGTACAACGTCCACATCAGCAGGCCCACCACCAAGGCGATGATGGCGATATAGCTGACGATGGGGTTGCCGATGTAGCCGGTGGCGATATCCGTATACTCCTTGCGCAGGCTGCCGATGGGCTGCGCGCCGGTGGTGACCAGCGCGATGCCGTATACCAGCGTTTGCATGCCCAGCGTGGCGATGAAGGGCGGCACCTTGAAGAAGGCGACCACGCTGCCGTTGATTGCGCCAATCAGCGCGGTCATGGCCAGCACGATGAGCAGCACCACGATGACGGGCATCTGGGGCAGGTTGGGCAGCATGCGGTTGACGTAGTCAGGCCGCTGCAGCATGATGGCCGCCATACAGGCCGCGAAGCCCGCCGTGCGGCCGGCCGACAGGTCGGTGCCGCGGGTAATCAGACAGCCGGACACGCCCACCGCGATGATGAAGCGGATGGCAGTGTTGCCCAGGAGGTTGCGGATGTTGCTCTCGCCCAGGAAGTTGGGGCGCAGGATGCTGACCACCACCGCCAGCAGGAAGATGCCGATGATGATGATGTTGTTGGTGATGAATCGCTGGACCTTCCTGCCGGTGGGCAGCTGGGTAGTTGCTTGCATACTCTTCCTCCGCCTTTACTCGAATTGGGTGGCCAGCGCCATGATTTCTTCCTGTGTGGCGTGGGCGCCTGTAACCTCGCCGGTGAGCCGTCCATCGCACATGACCAGAATGCGGTCCGCCATGCCGATAAGCTCCGGCAGCTCCGAGGAGATCATGATGATGGATTTGCCCTGCTTGGCCAGCGAGGCAATGATGGTATAAATCTCGTACTTGGCGCCCACGTCAATGCCGCGGGTGGGCTCATCCAGAATCAGGATGTCCGGGTCGTTGGCCAGCCAGCGCGAAATCAGCACCTTTTGCTGGTTGCCGCCCGACAGCGAGCTGATCAGCGTCTTGGTGGAGGGCGTTTTGATAGACAGCTTGGCCACATTGTCCTGCACCAGCTGCTCAATCTTGCCCTCGTTGAGGAACAAGCCCATCTCCAGGTACCGGTCGAGGCTTGCGATGGATACATTGTCGTCCACCGGCAGCACGCCGAAAATGCCCGTGGCGCGCCTGTCCTCGGTCAGCATGGCGATGGAGCGCTGAATGGCGTCGCGCGGGCGGCTGATCTTCAGCTCCTTGCCCTTGTAGGTGACGGTACCATGGTCCGTGGAGCGAACGCCAAAGATACCCTCCATCAGCTCGGTGCGCTGAGCGCCCACCAGGCCGGCCACGCCCAGCACCTCACCCTTGCGCAGGCTGAACGAAATGTTGCGGAAGCTGCGCGGGTTGATGGACGTGAAGTTCTTCACCTCAAAGACCACCTCGCCCGGCACGTTCTCGCGCGGCGGGTAGAGGTTGGTCAGCTCGCGGCCCACCATGTGGGTGATGATTTTATCGGTCGTCAAATCCTGAGAATCCCAGGTGCCGATGTACTTGCCATCGCGCATGATGGTGACCTCGTCGGAGATGCGCAAAATTTCGTCCATCTTGTGGCTGATGTAGACGATGCTGACACCCTCATCCCGCAAATCCCGGATGATACGGAACAGGGCCTCCACCTCGCGCTGGGACAGCGAGCTGGTGGGCTCATCCAGAATCAGCACCTTGCAGTCGGCCGACACCGCCTTGGCGATTTCCACCAGCTGCATCTGCGAGACGCTCAGGCTGCCCAGGCGCTGCTTGGGGTCAAAATCCATGTGCACCTTTTCGAGCAACGCCTCGGTGTTGCGGTACATGGTCTCGTGGTCTATCACCGGGATGGCGCCCAGCACCTTCTTGGTGGGATATCGACCCACGTAGATGTTCTCCGCCACCGAGCGCTCGGTGATGGGCTGCAGCTCCTGATGCACCATGGCGATGCCCAGGTTGAGTGCCTGCAGGGGGTTGTCGATGTGCACGGGCTTTCCCTCGTAGATGATTTCGCCCTCATCCATCTTATAAATGCCGAACATGCACTTCATCAGCGTGGACTTGCCGGCGCCGTTCTCACCCATCAGGGCGTGCACGGTACCGGGGCGCAGCTTAAGCTGGGCATTGTCCAGCGCCTGCACACCGGGGAACGCCTTGGACACATTGCGCATTTCCAGGCGGTATTCGCTCATCGGCGGGCCTCCTTACATATAGGGGAAGGGGGTGCGTGCGCGGCTGCACACGCACCCCCGATAATGGATGCTGCTTAGTTGGCCTTGGGGGCGAACTCGGCGGCGTTCTCCAGGGTAACCTTCACGTAGTCAACGGTGTAGTTCTTTTCCAGGGTCTCGCCGGCAGCGGCCTTGACGGCGACGTCGCCCGCGGTGTGGCTCTGGCCAACGTGGTCATTGAGCACGGTGCCGGTCATTTTGCCGTCCATGACAAGCTGAACGGCCTCGGGCAGGGCGTCAACGCCAACCAGGTAGATGTCCTTGCCAACCACGCGGCCGGCGGCTTCGATGGACTGCACAGCGCCCAGCGCCATGGCGTCGTTGTTGGCGAACACCACGTCCACGTCGTTGCCGAACTGCGCCAGCGCGTTAGCGGTCAGCTCCTGGCCCTTTTCCTGGGCCCAGTCGCCGCGCTGCTCGAACAGCTTGTTAACCTTCAGGCCGGCGTCTTCCAGCGCCTTGATGGAGAACTCGGTACGATACTGGGCATCCACGTTCTCGGGATCGCCAACCAGCATCACATAGTCAACCACGCCATTGCCGTTGTAGTCGCCCTTGTTTTCGGTGGCGGCGATGATTTCACCCTGGAAGGTGCCGCTCTGGCGGGCATCGGCGCCAACGTAGGCGATTTTGTCCCACAGCTGCATGTCTTCGGCGGTGGGCTCACGGTTGATGAACACGGTGGGGATGTCGGCGGCCTTCACCAGGTCGATGATGGTGGCGGCGGCGGTGGACTGCACCAGGTTGACAATCAGCACGTCGACCTTGTCAGCGATGAAGGAGTTGATCTGGTTGGTCTGCTCGGCCTGATCGCCCTTGCCGTCCACGATGGTGACCTGGTGGCCCATCTCGGTCAGGTACTTTTCAAGCTCGGTGCGGTACAGGGTCATGAAGTTGTCGTCATACTTGTAGATGGCGACGCCGATCTTCAGGGGCTTTGTCTCGGCGGAGACGACGGACACGATGCCCAGCATCATCACAGCGGCGAGAACCAGGGCAAGTAACTTTTTCATGGGGTTCCTCCCTTAGTTTATTTGGGCTTCGGCCAATGACCGAGCCTTTGGATGTTCTTATTGTACCCAAACCTGGCCAGTTTGTAATAGGAAATCTTCCTGTAAAGTATAGAAATCTTCCTGTTTGCATCGCCGATTTGTTGACAGTTTTGCCCTTATCCTCAATAATGCCAAAGAGGTGTAGATGATGTACAAACTGCTGCTGGTGGACGACGAGCCCGAAATCCGCGAGGGGCTGCGGGAGGTCATCCGCTTTGAGGAATATGGCTTTGAGGTGGTGGGCGAGGCCGGCAACGGCGCGGAGGCGCTGCAGCTGGCCGAAGCGCTGTCCCCCGACCTGGTAATCACCGACATCCGCATGCCGCTGATGGACGGGCTGGCGCTGTGCCGCCGGGTGCGGGCGATATTGCCCACCACCCAGTTCATCATCCTGTCGGGGTACGATGATTTTGAGTACGCCAGGCAGGCCATCGAGGTCAAGGTGCTGGGCTACCTGCTCAAGCCCATCTCGGCGGCGGAGTTTGCCCAGATGCTGCAGGGCGCGCGCGACAGCCTGGACGAGGCCGCGCGCCAGCGCTCGGACGTCAGCCGCCTGCGCGGGCGGTTTGAGGCCAGCCTGCCGCTGCTGCGCGAGGGGCTGATGGTCTCCCTGCTGTCGGGCGGGATCACGCCCGAAGAGGCGCAGCGCCACGCCGCCCGCTATGAGGAGGACATCGCGGCCCCGGCCTACGCCGTGCTGATGGCGCAGGTAGGTGAGGAGACCGGCGACGATAAAATCGGCGACCCGGAGCTGCTGCCCTTTGCGGTAATCAACATCATGCAGGAGGTGCTGGACAGCTGGGGCCGCAGCTACCTGTTCCGCTATAATGGGATGATTGCGGGGCTGCTGATGCTGAAAGAGGATACGCCCGCGCACTTCAATGAGGTCTTGACCCGCATTGAGGAGGCGCGCAAGACCTTTACCTATTATCTGCAATGCGAATTGTATATCGGCGTATCCACCGCCTGCCGCGACCTGGCCACTTTGCCCGCCGCCGCGCGCCAGGCCATCAGCGCGCTGGACCACGCGGTGCTCTCCCAGGCCGAGCACAGCCTGTGCGTGCGGGATGTGGAGCGCAGCAGCAACACCGACCTCATCATGGACGGCAACCAACTGCGGCAGCTGACCAACTATGTAAAATCTGGCGACGAGGCGCTGGCGCTGACGGCGCTGGACGCCATCCTCGACCGGTGCCGCCAGGGCAGCCCGGCGCCCAAGGTTTATCAGACCTATCTGATGGAGCTGTTCATGGGCTTTTTGCGCATTGTGCCCGATATGTCCCTGGAGCGGGAGGATTTTGACGCCGATTTTGACCGCATCAGCAAGGCCATTTTCGGCGCGTGCCCGGCGGTGGATGGCGCGCGGGAGCTGTTTGCCGGCCTGCTGCGGCGGCTGATTGCGGGCATTGATGAAAGCCGCCAATCCTCCAGCCGCATGGCCGCGGCCCAGGCCGAAAAATATCTGGCGCAGCACTACATGCGCGAGGATTTGTCGCTGGAAGACCTATGCCTGCACCTGCACCTGTCCACCAGCTATTTCAGCGCCATCTTTAAAAAAGAAACCAGGAAAACCTTCCACCAATACCTGACCGAGCTGCGCATGGACCGGGCGCTCACGCTGCTCAGCGGCAGCGACCTGCGCACCGCCCAGGTGGCGCGCGAGGTGGGCCTGCCCGACCCCAGCTATTTCAGCTACTGCTTCAAAAAGCACTTCGGCTTCCCCCCCAGCCAGGCCCGCAAGGGCCGCCCCGCGCAGCCATGACCGGACGGGAGCAGGGCGGCGGCCGCAGCCTCAACACCGTGCTGATGACAGCGCTGATGCTGATCATCGCCGTGGTGCTGGGCTTTGTGCTGCTGCTGGTTGTTCCCCGCGTGTCCGCCATGTTGCGCCAGAGCGCTGTGAACCGCACCAAGGAGACCGTGTTGCAAGGTGTCAGCAGCGTGGAAATCTACGTGGACAGTATGCTGCGCGCGCTGCACTACGCCACCGGCCTGCTGCCGCCCGACACACGCCAGCAGGATACGGACTGGCAGGAGCAGTTGGCCTTCCTCAAAAGCAGCCGGTCCGACCTGGCCTCGCTTTCCTTCTTCCTGGAGGATGGGCAGCTCAGCTACAGCACCGACGGTGCCCTGCGCGTGCCGCCGGAGGAGATTCGGCAGGCCGAGTGGTTCCGAAGCGCGGCGCGCTGGGAGGGCACGGTGAGCCACTTCTCCCTGCCCCACGTGCAGCACCTGTTTGAAAACCAGCGCCGCTACGTCATCAGCATCAGCCGGGGCGTGCCCTACACGCAGGACGGCCAGCAGAAGATGGGTGTGTTGCTGATGGATGTGGACTACCTGGCCTTCAGCCAGGTGGCCAACGGCATCTCGCTGGGCGGCTCGGGCTATGTGTACCTGATGGACACGCATGGCGCGCTGGTGACCCACCCGCAGCTGCCGCTGGTCTACAGCGGCCTGTACGAGGAAAACCGCGCCGCCGTGCTGGCCGGCACCGTGGGCATCGCGCGGGACGATTTGCGCGGGCGCGAGCGCACGCTGATTGCCGCCACCGTGGGCCAGACCCGCTGGCGGCTGGTGGGCGTGGCCTACGCGGACGAAATCCTGACACTGCAAAGCGCCTTTGTGCGCACCTTCACGGTGGTGCTGATCGCCGCCATTTTACTCAGCCTGGGGGCGGCCGGCCTGATGGCCTACGCGGTCACGCGGCCCATCCGCTCGCTGGAAGAAAGGATGCGCCTGGTGGAGGCCGGCGACCTCAACGTCACCATTGACGAGACCGGCTTTCGCGAAATCCGCCGGGTGTCGGGTGCGTTCAACCACATGCTGTGGCGCATCCGGCTATTGATGCGGCAGATTGTGGTGGAGCAGGAGACCAAGCGCCTGCACGAGCTCAACGCCCTGCAGGCCCAGATTAACCCGCACTTTTTATACAACACGCTGGACTCCATCATTTGGATGGAGGAGCGCGGCCGCAGCAAGCAGGCCATCGTGATGGTGTCTGCGCTGGCGCGGCTGTTTCGTATCTCCATCTCGCGGGGGCGCAGCCACATTCTGGTGCATGAGGAGCTGGAGCATGTGCGTAACTACCTCATCATCCAGCAGATGCGCTTTAAGGACCGCTTTGTCTACACCATCGACTGTGAAGAGCAGGTGCGCAACCTGCGCACCATCAAGCTTATCGTGCAGCCCTTGGTGGAAAACGCCATCAACCACGCCATGGACGAACTGGCCGACGAGCGGCTGATGATTGCGGTGCGCGCCTGGCAGGAAAATGACCTGCTGTGCTTTGAGGTGAAGGACGACGGCGTGGGCATCCCGCCCGAAAAGCAGGCTGCCCTGCTCACCTCGCCCGCGGGCAGCAGCGGCATTGGCCTGAAGAATGTGCACGAGCGCATCCAGCTGACCTATGGGCAGCAGTATGGCCTCACCATCCAAAGCCAGGAGGATATGGGCACCACGGTCACCATCCGGCTGCCCGCCCATCAGGAGGTAACCTCATGAGGCGCGCCGTAACGTTGGCCCTGTGCTGCGCCCTGGCGGCGGGGCTGATGCTGCTGTGGGGCTTCAGCCGGGCGGGGGAAGCAACCCCCGCACAGGCCGCGCCCCGCACATTGCTGCTGGTGGAGAATGATACCGGCGCCTACCTGATGCAGCTGCGCAAGGGCCTGCAGGGGGCGGTGCAGCAGCGCGGCGGTACGCTGAGCGTGGAGCGCCTCAACGGGCTGGGGCTGGATGGTTTGCCGCCCACGCCGGCCGAGGTAGATACGGTGTACCTGTTCGCGCCGCGCAAGGCGGCCGACGTCACCGCTGCCCTGCATCAGCAGGGATACCCCGTGGTGGTGGTGGAGCAATCCCTGCGCGGCGAAATCTGCGTGTTGCCCGATGACCTGGACGGCGGCCGCCAGGCGGGTGAATTTGTGCGTGAATTGGCCCCACAAGGCCCCATCACCGTGGTGGCGGATGCCGGGAATGCCCGCCAGGCGCTGCGCCTGGAAGGCGTGCTGAGCGCGCTGGACGATGTGTCCTATACATTGCTCACCCCATCCCAAACAGGCGGCATCGATGCCAACACCGCCTGCCTGCTGGTGCTGGATGACGCCGCGCTGGCCACCATGGCGCAGCGCAAGGCGCAAGGCCTGCTGCCGGGCGATTTGCCGCTGGTGGGCTTTGGCCGGGGCGAGGCGGCCGTGCCCCTGATGGAGCAGGGCCTGCTGCAGGGGCTGGTGGCCGATGACCCCTATGCCCTGGGCTACATGGCCGGTGCGCTGCTGGACAGCCTGCGCACGGGCGAGCTGAAACCCTCGCTGCACCTGGCGCCGCAGCGCCTGGTCACCCCGGATACCTTGTACGACCCCGAGAACGTCAAGCTGATGTTCCCTCTGCTGGATTAACGGCATACCTTATCTTTAAGGAGGCGCGTATGAAACGCTGGCTCACCCTATGCCTGCTGCTGGCCTTGCTGGGCCCGGCAGCCACCCGCGCGGAACTGCCGCGCGTGGGCATATGCGCCTATTCCTCACGCGATACATTCATCGGCAGCCTGCTGGGCCAGATACGCGAGCGCAGCCAGGGCACGCTGGATTTTCAAATCGTCTACGCCCAGAACGACCAGAACCGCCAGAACGACCAGGTGCTGCAGATGATATCCGACGGGGTGGATATTCTGGCCGTCAACCCGGTGGACCGGGTGAGCGCCGTGTACCTCATCGCCCTGGCGCGGCAGCACAACCTGCCGCTGATTTTGTTTAACCGCGAGCCCCTGCGCGAGGACCTGGCCGCCTATGACAACGCCTACTATGTGGGCATCGACCCCCGCCAGCAGGGCGAGCTGCAGGGGAAGCTGGCCGCCGACTATTTCCGCACCCACCCCGAGCAGGATTTGAACGGCGACGGCATCATCCAGTATGTGCTGCTGCGCGGCGAGCCCGGCCATCAGGATGCCGAGCTGCGCAGCCTGTTCTCGGTGCGCGCGCTTACCCAGGAGGGCCTGCGCGTACAAAAACTGGCCGAGGAAACCGCCTACTGGGAGAAGGGCCTGGGGCAGGAGCGCATGGCCATGCTGCTCAACGTCTACGGCCACCGGGTGGAGCTGGTCATCGCCAACAACGACGACATGGCGCTGGGCGCCATCGACGCCCTGAAGGCCGCGGGCTACTTCGCCGGCGCGCAGACCATCCCGGTCATCGGCGTGGATGCCACCGCCCCCGCCATGGAGGCCATTGCCCAGGGCGCCCTGTACGGCACCGTGGAAAATGACGCCGCCCAACAGGCCCAGGCGGTGGTGGAGCTGGCCGCGCTTCTGGCGGCGGGCAATGCCCCCACGGCGGACAACTTTCCCTTTCCCATGATGGACCGGGTGGTGTATATCCCCTCCCGCCCTGTCACACAATAGAACAAAATCCAATAGCCCGGCGTTACAACTTGGTGACAACTCACACCGCACGCTGTGATATGATATTGTCACGGAGGAAGTATGGCCCAGCGTGTACTGATTGTGGAGGATGACAGCGCCATCGCGGAGCTCATCGCGATGACGCTGCGGGTCAGCGGCTGCGAGCCGCAGCTTTGCTATGACGGCCTGCAGGCCGTGCGCCTGCTGACAGACAACGACTATGACCTGGCCATCCTGGATGTGATGCTGCCGGGCATGGACGGCTTTGAACTGGTGGAAAAGCTGGCCGCCCAGGGCGCGAAGCTGCCGCCTATCTTGTACCTGACCGCCAAGGTGGACGTGCCCGACCGCGTGCGCGGGCTGCGCCTGGGGGCGGAGGATTATATGCTCAAGCCCTTTCATCCGGTGGAATTGCAGGCCCGGGTAGACGGCATTTTGCGCCGCCATCAGCGCCGCACGCCGGATTACCGGGCGCTGGATGTGGTGCTGGACCCGGATACGCATACAGTCACCAAGGCGGGGCAGCCGGTGGAGCTGACGCCGCAGGAGTTTGCCCTGCTTGAGCTGCTGATGCGGCACAAAAACATGGCGCTCTCGCGGGAGCAATTGCTGGAGGCTGCCTGGGGGTATGACTACCTGGGCGGCTCGCGCACGGTGGATATGCACATCCAGCGCCTGCGCAAAAAGCTGGACTGGGAGAAGGCCATCGTCACCGTGTTCAAGCTGGGCTACCGCCTGGAGGCGCCTGCATGAAACTGCGCACCCGCATCGGTGTCATTACCCTGGCGCTGTGCCTGCTGTTTGGCACGGCGCTGGCCGGGCTGTTGCTGCTGCGCTCCTTCCGGGTGGACCTGTCCAGCGAAATCAACCGCGGGCTGACCTCCAGCGATATGTTTTCGGCCAGCCTCACCGCCAGCCTGACCGCCTTCAGCACCCTGCCGGAGGAGGACAGCGCCAGCCGCGCCGTGCGGCTGACAGCCCAATACATGACCGACAACGCCCAGGTGGCCGTGGCAGATGCCCGGGGGCGGCTGCTGTACGACAACTTTTTGCAGGAGCTGGCGCCGCTGCTGGACATGATGCCCGCCCAGGGCGGCGAATACAGCATCCGCAGCCTGTATGGCACGCCCTGGCTGCTGATCCGCCGGGGCATCAACGCCCAGGGTGACGCCTATCACCTGTACTACGCCTGGCCGCTGGCGCGGGTCTATAACGGCGCGCGGCTGCAGGCGCGCACGGCATCCCTGCTGCTGGTGGCGCTGTGCGCGGCGATGGCCGTTGGCCTGTGGGTGGCGCTGCGGGCCAGCTTCTCCCCGCTGCGCCGGGTGGAGAAGGCTGCCAGCGGCATCGCGCAAGGGGATTACGATACCCGCGCCCCGGTGGTGCATGCCCACGATGAGGCCGGCCAGCTGGCGCTCGCCTTCAACCGCATGGCCGCCTCCACGCAGGAGCATGTGGAGCGCCTCACCCGGCAGGACGCGGCGCAAAAGCAATTTATCGCCGATATGGCCCACGAGCTCAAGACGCCCATGACCTCCATGATTGGCTACGCCGACCTGCTGCGCCGCACCCAGGTGACCGAAAATCAGCGCCAGGAGGCGCTGAGCGCCATCGTGCAGCAGGGGGAGCGGCTGGAGCGCATGGGCACCAAGCTGCTGCGCCTGTCCGGGCTGGACAAGGGCGACGCCCTTACGCTGGCCGAGCACCGGACGGACGCGCTGTTTGAGCAGGCGGTTCAGGCGGTCGAGGGCCCGCGCGCTGAAAAGGGCGTCAACCTGCTGTCCGAGCCCGGCGACTTCCATTGGCACTGCGACGGTGACCTGATGGTGACCTTGCTGCAAAACCTGCTCAGCAACGCCATCCGCGCCAGCGAGCCCGGCGGGCGCGTGTGGCTGATCGCGCGGGCGGACGGCCTCAGCGTACGCGACGAGGGCTGCGGCATCCCGCCCGAGCACCTGCCCCACGTGACCGAGGCCTTCTACATGGTGGACAAGTCCCGCGCCCGCGCGGCGCAGGGGGCGGGGCTTGGCCTGGCGCTCTGCCGCCGCATCGCCCAGCTGCACAAAGCAAGGCTCACCATCGACAGCCAGCCCGGCCAGGGCACGACGGTCAGCCTATTGTTTACAACTTCGTGACATCCGGCAGACCCTGCCGATACATGCCTGCGCTATCATGGCGGCATAGAAGGGAGGCACCCCATGATACATGCCTTGAAAAAACTGCTGCTGGCGCTGTGCTGCCTGGCCGCCGTGGCCGCGGCCGCCCTGTCGCTGCCCTGGATGACCGAGCGCGCCATCGCGGGCACGCTGGATACCACCATGCCCTTTGCGACGCAGGCGCCGGAACCTGAGGCGGCGTCCGTTTCCCCCGCCGTGGTGCCCCTGCCCACGCAGGAGCTGCCCGATGCCCCCCCCTCCGACCCGACAGAAGCGCTGCCCTGGGCCACCTTGCCGCCCCTGACCCCGGCCCCCACCGCCATGCCTATGTCCACCCCCATCGCGCTCAACAGTTCGCAGGACATCACGGTGCTGCCCGTTGGAAACGACCAACCGCCGCCGGATTGGCGCGGCATGCTGCAGGTGCTGGATCAGTCGTCCGGCATGCCCGGCTGGACAAGCTGGGAGCCGCTGCTGGACCGGCTGGAAGTCCCGCAGGGCAGCCTGGCCGATCCGGTCTACCGGGGGGATGGCAACCTGCTGATTGCCGAGGCCCTGCTGCCGGCCGATATGGCCCGGCAAAAGCTGCTCAGCGGCCTGCTGGCAGCGCTTAATAACCCCCAGTCCTTCATCCCCCAGGACACCCTGCAGATGGTGATGGATTTGCCCATATGGGCCGCGTCCGACAGGCAGGGGGAGCATTCGGGCGCTGTGCTGTCATTGACCAACCGCCAGTTGATGGATTTCACGGTGCTTGATTTGATGGCGCAAAACCCGCCCGAGGGCAACAGCGACCCCCTGTACAGCCAGCAGCGCGAGGCCGTATGCGCGGGCATCGCCGATCAGGTGGACCTCTACCGCGGCGGCTATGACCGCAGCATGACGCTGGTGCGTGAGTTCAGCGCGGCAAGCATGCAGGAGTTGGTTGTCATCCAGGCGGAGCCGTATCTGTGCAACAGCGATTGGGATTACCGCGTCGCCGGCCACCATGTGGTGGCGGTAGACTTGCCCAGCGGCCGACAGTACACCCTGACCACCGATCTAATCAGCGACAAGGTCATCGGTCTAGCCGAGGAAAACACCGAACCCTACCTCAAGACCTATGCCCGCCTGCTGGAACGGGCGCAGACGCAGCGCAATGCCGTCGCGCTGGGCACCAACCGGGGGTTTGACCAGAAGATAACCGGCATATTATCCCAACTGTCGGGCGTGGATTTTGCCGCCGACCCCGCGCAATGGAGCATGGAATTTGGCGGAGGGATCATCGACAACAACCAGTCCGTGTGGACCAGGGATATCTACCCCGCGGACTATGAGGCGCGGCTGCTGGATGCCCAGGGTGTGCCCCCGGTCCGCTACAGCCTGGTGCTGGATGACAGCCTGGCGCTGTACAGCTATGAAGCTGTTGACGCCCAATACGCCAGCAGCGGCGGGGAGAGCATGTGGTTTGACCAGCCCGGCTTTGACGACTGGCTGTGGAAAAACGCCGCCTATTACGCCTCCCATGGGCAGAATGAGCTGGTGGATACCCTGCAATATGCCGCCAGGGATGCCAACCAGCTGGCGGAGCAGAAGCTGGCCACGGTCAACCAGGGCGACCTGCAGCTCAGCCTTGCCAAGGTGCGCGCGCTCAACATCCATTGGCGCAACCCGTCGGATGGGAGAGACGGCAAGCAGTACTGGGTGGTGCTGACGGCCGAAATCACCGGCCCGCAAGGCATCCGCTATGTGATGGACATTATCGTCCGCCCTGACCATTCCACCTCGCTGTCCGCCATCCGGCGGGTGGCCGCAGAATAGGCCGCCGGCCACATCAATCACCGGTAATACATGCCGCCGGGGCTGCCTTGAAGGCGGCCCCGGCGGCTTTGTGCGGTGTCCTGTCTATTGGTGCCCGTAAGGAAGGGGCCCGTAGGGATCGTGGCCATGGCGGCGCAAGCCCTTGTCCACCATGCGGTTGAGAAAAGCCGAGAATACCCGGGCCATCACGCCGCCGGGCAAGCGCTGCGCCTGCTTGTACAGGCTGTCGGGGGCGGGGCGGCCGGCGGCGATGTGGCCGGCAAAGGCCGCAAAGGCGGGCACCACCCGCCGGGCGGACAGATGCTTCTCCAGCGGCTGGCCGTCCAGCATGGCGCCGCCGCCCAGCACGAAGCCGCCCATCCACCTCAGGCCGCATGCCCGGGCAAACAGCTGCAGGCTCTCCAGCCCCTGGCGGTGGGTGTGCAGGTAGGGCATGCCGCCGTTGATGATGCCGTAGAGCCGCTGGCCGGCCCACGGGGCCTGCAAGGCCGCGGCCTCAAGCAGCGCCAGCACGGGGGCAGGGTAGGTGTTGATGTAGCAGGGGCCGCTGATGACGATGGTGTCCGCCCGGGCCATGCGTTCCAACAGGGCATGGGTGCCCTTTTCCCGGTACAGGAATACGATCTGGCCGCCGGTAACAGCCTGCACACGCCGGAGCAGCATCATGCTGGTGCCCCGGGCGCGGGGGCTAGCGCAGATCAGCAGCGTGCTGTCGGCAGGCGCATTCATCCTGTGCTCATCCATGGCGCATCGCCTCCACCACCGCGTCAACCTGCGCCTGGGGACAGTTTTCCTCCAGCACAAAGGTGCGGCCGGCAGAGTCCATGATGCGCAGATTCTCTGCATGCAGGCGGCGGAAGGCCTCCTGCTCCTGCGCGTCGCAGCCCGGCCCGGCCACGCCCACGGCAAAGAACGGGCGGCTGTCGCCCCGGCTACCCTTGACCAGCTCCCCCTGCCGCACCCGGTAGTGGGGATCGCCCAGCACGCAGGTGCGGTCCTGCACCCGCTTGGCCGCCGCGGAAAACGACCCAAAGCGGATGGGGCTGACGATCACATACCCCCTACCCCCAACCATGGATTGGAGAAGTTCCTCCATGTCGTCGCGCTGCACGCAGCGGCCAAAGGTCTTGCCGCCGCATGAGCCGCAGCCCAGGCAGGGCTTTACGTTCATGGTGTCGGCGTGGAAGTACGCGCAGGGCACGCCCGCGGCCCGGGCTGCCTCGTGCAGGCGGCGGCCGATATCCTGCCCCTGATCGTCTGAAATGATGGTAATCATACTAAACGAAAACGTTAACGCAAGGATGGACAGAGGATTTTTTCGGCTGCGTGAAGCCGAAGAAGGGAAGCGTAGCGGCGCTACGCTGACCGAAAGAGGCAATGCGTAGGCGGAAAAAGACAAGTCCCATCAAGGCGTTAAGGTTTGAGTTTAGTATCATACATCCTCCTGATCCTGCCCGCCCGAAAAAGCGCGGCGCAGGTTGTCGTTCATGTGCTCCACGGTGCGGCGGGTGACGGCGATATCCTCCTGGGGGATGCCCTCACAAATGGCCTGCATGAAGCCCCCGCTCTGGTCGCGGTACTTGCGCTCAAAGGCCTGGGTGTGGGGCGTTGTGTGGATCAGCGTGCGCCGGGCATCGGCCGGGTCCTTCTGCAGCTGCACCAGGCCGGTCTTTTCTAGCCGCAGCAGCAGCTGCTTGAGGTTCTGGTGGGAGGTGCCAATCAGCGCAGCCACCTCCTGCACGCCTGGGGGCTGCGGAAACACGCTGACGCCCAGCAGGGCAAACCACTGCTTCCACGTGACCTCCTCAAACTGGGCATCCCCCGCCGCCTGGATGCGGTTGACCAGCGCGTTGAGCAGCGCGAAGAGGACGTAGCGATCCTCATATTGCCCTGGCAGCATGGCGTCCGGCAGGGGTACAGGGCTCTGCTCATGCCCGCTCACGGTGTTTTCCCCCCGTTCATGGCATTCAACGCCGCGGCCTTAATCACCAGGCTGGAGGCAGTGGCACCCGCCACCGCATCCACGTCCACGGTGTTTAGCGCCACCATCGCCTGGGCCACCGCCTCGGCGGGCGCGCCCATGCCATTGTCATGGCGGGCAATGTCCACCCGGGCGATGCGGCCCGCCCGGATGGTCACCTCCACATCCGCCTTGACCAGCAGCGCGCCGGCATGCCCCCGATACCTGCCGTCAGCCATGGCTGCGGGATCAGCGGCAGAAAAATCAAGCTTCTCCATCTGCCGCACCTGGCTGCCCATTACCACCATGGCCCCCGCGGCCAGCACCAACAACAACACGATCAAACCCAGCAGGATCTTCCACCACTTGCGCATGTCTGCCTCCGTCCACACTCAATTAGGTAATTAGTTACCTTTTTTATTGTAATGGGAATCCCATCCCCTGTCAAGGGGAAAACAAACGAGCAGGCGGTCTCATACAGACCATACCTGCCCATCGGGTTGCGTACGCCGCGTCAGCGGAAGTCGTACATGCTTTTGTGGCTGTCGTACTCCACCGGGAACATGGATGAGTAGGCAACCACCACCATATCGTAGCCGCCCCAGTCAACCAATGCCTGCAGGCTGCCGTTGAAGCTGCGCAGGTCTACAAAATCCAGCGCCTCCAGCCCCAGGCTCAGGAAGGGGGCCAGCGTGCTGCTGAAGGAGTCGCCCAGCAGCAGCATCCGCTTGCCCTGCTTGGGCAGCAGGTTGTTCTCCAGCCGGATGAAGGCATGCGTGGAATAGGCAGAATACAAATAGGCGCCGTAGGTGTTCTGGTTGTAGTAGTCCTTGTACTCCAGCTGGGATTGATCGTATATGATGTCAAAGCCGCCCGTTGCATCCAGGCCGAGGGACTCTATCTGCAGCCGCAGCTCCACCGGGAAGATCGGATGCAAGGTGACCAGGTCATCCGGCTTGGCGCGGGCCAGCGTCACCTTCTTGCCCAGGGAGCCCAGAAACCAGTCCTCATACACGGTTTGCGTATAGTTCTCCGGCTTCAGGACGGCAAGGTCAATCGCATAGCCGAACGAGCCGTTGAGCACCTGCGCAATCTCCCCGGCAGCCCACAGCCCGGTTTGCGGCAGCCAGTGATGGTCGGAGTTGAAAAACAGAGCGTGGTAGGTTTCCGGGTATTGCTGCTCCGCATGATCGCGCAAATCCAGCGCCGACACGCCCCTGCTGCGGATGCCCTCCACCAGGCGGTTGGCGTTGTCATTATAAAAGTCCACCACATCGTTAAACCCGCCGTCCTGACGGCTAATCTTGTTGGGCAGCTGCACAAACAGCAGGGGGATACCCCGGCTGTCCAAAAAGCCCCGCAGATCGCCTATGGCCGCAGCGTTGCCATCCACGTCGATCCTGCCGTTGAAGGTGGTCAGGTAGCCCTCCCCCAGGTCGACCACGTTGTTATACTCGCTGTAGCCTGCCAGGTTCCAGCCGATGAGCCGCTCATATCGGTTGGCGCTCTCCACGATGGGCTGCCTGAACATCAGGTGCTGGTTTGCATACAGATCGATCGCGGTGGATATGCGCCCTACCCGGCTCTTCATCCAGCCCTGCAGCTCATCAATCCAGCGGAACCGATGCGCCCAGCGGGTCGTCTGGGCAGCCGGCACGGAAAACGGATAGCGCTCGTCCCAGTCGGTCACCTCGGCCCTCTCATCGCCGATGGGGCCCGGTATGGACAGCCGCCGATCCTCCCACATGACCAGGCGGGTAAAGGCATTGTTCATGCCCAGCCGATTGATCAGAATGTATCGTGTGCCAAAGCGAAGGCCAATCAGCAGCATGAACACGACCAGCACCAGCATCAGCAGCCTGGCGAGGAGGGCGTGCCCTTTTTCAATGGTGTTCAAAGCTATCCTCCTTATTTAGAAGTTGAAGTAAATAAAGGGGTTGTAGGTGGCGTTGATGCACACCATCAAGGCCAGGGCAAACACCAGCACCATGGCCAGTGACCGGCCCAGATACCGCGCTTTGGCCAGCGGCTTGCCCGCGGCCTCAGATGCCCATCTCTGGCCGACCCACCGGGCGAGAGGCAGGCAACCCAACAGGGAGGCAATCAGCACCCAGCGCCCGTTGTTCAGATAGTAGAAGAAGTTTCTGTCCACCAAAGAGGTGGCTCCGCGCCCCACCAAGTACCCCAAATAATGAATAGCATTATTCAGTCCATCTACACGGAAGAGCACCCAGCCGCCCAGCACGACCAACAGCGTATAGACATGGGACAAGGGCCCCAACCTGCGGGTGATGTTGGTCAGCCGCTCAAACAACAAAAACGCGAAGTAATACAGCCCCCAGACCACGAAATTCCAGCTGGCGCCGTGCCACAGGCCGGTCAGCAGCCACACGGTGAGCAGGTTGAGCACCCACCTGGCCTTGCCCTTGCGGTTGCCCCCCATGGGGATGTAGACATAATCCCTGAACCAGCTGCTAAGCGAAATGTGCCACCTGCGCCAGAAATCGGTCACTGAGTTTGCTATGTAGGGGTAATTGAAGTTTTCCAGAAAGTGGAAGCCAAACATGCGCCCCAGGCCGATGGCCATATCCGAGTAGCCGGAAAAATCAAAGTAGATCTGCAAAGCATAGGCAATGGCGCCAAGCCATGCCGTGGCCACCGACAGGCCAGTTGTCAGGCCAAAGATGTTGTCGGCAATCAGGCCCACATAGTTGGCCAGCAGCACCTTTTTGCCCAGGCCGAATACAAAGCGGGTGACCCCGGCGGTAAAATCCTGCGCCGTCTCCCGGCGGTGGCCGATCTCGTGCGCCACCGTTTCATAGCGCACGATGGGCCCGGCGATCAGCTGCGGAAACAGCGAGATATACAGCCCCACGTTGAGCACATTCTTCTGCGCGGGGGCCGTGCGGCGGTAGACGTCAAACACATAAGACATGATCTGGAAGGTGAAAAAGGAGATGCCGATGGGCAGCGCGATGTCCAGCTGGATGTGGCCGCGCCCCAGCAGCGGCCCCAGCGTGCGGGCGGCAAACCCCAGGTATTTAAAGACAAAGATCAGCCCCACATCAAACGCGATGGGAAAGAACAGCAGCCACCGGCGCTTCGCCAGGCTCTCCTGTCGGTCAATCTGCAGGGCAAAGAACCAGTTGATGACAATGCTGAACAGCATCACAAACACAAAGATCGGCTCGCCCCAGGCAAAGAACCCCAGGCTGAAGAACAGCAGCGTATAGTTTCTGAACGATCTCCCCTTGAAGAACGGGTTGTAGTACACGCACAGCACCAGCGGCAGGAAGATCAGCAGAAAAACCGGCGAAGAAAAAACCAAAGACTCCTCTCCCCTCATCCCACTTGTTTTCAGAAAAAATAGCGCCGGCAGGCTTTCGCCCATATCCGTCGCTATATCCCACTTTCTGAAACTATTGGCATCATAGCATCTTTCGGTGCAGCCAACAAGTGGGGCGATATCTGCGCCAAGCCCCTTTGGGCGGTTTTTTCAATGCCTGCAAGGCATTTGCGCCAGTTGTAAACAATTGGTCATAGGCCCGCCGGATGCAAAAACCCCGCGGCGCGTCGTGCGGGCCGCGGGGCATCATGCATAGGATCGGTCTGCTATAGCCGGTCTCAGGTCCTGTCCTTGATCATTTCCTTAACCTTCATCAGGCGTGTCAGGTTGCCGCGTTCGTTCTCGTCCAGCTTCATGCTGATGTATCGGATGGTCTCCTCAAACTGGGGAATCATCACATGCTCCAGCGCGTTCACGCGGCGGCGTGTCTTTTGGATTTCGTCCGCCAGCATGGCGCAGGTCTTTTCCACCTCGGCCAGCTTGAGCAATTGGGGCAGCG
>CALNAU010000192.1 GCA_937874275.1 uncultured Clostridia bacterium
CCGAATCGCTCATCGTCTCCATGCCAAACATCAGCACCGCAAAGCCCAGCAGGATACCGGCCGTATCCTTGTGGCGCTTGGAGGCCAGCAGCAAAATGATGCCGATAAAGGCCAGAATGGGCGAGAAGGTGGAAGGCTTGAGCAGCGTCATCCAGAAGTTATCGCTCTGAATGCCCGTCAGCGACAGAATCCACGCGGTGACGGTGGTGCCGATGTTGGCCCCCATCACCACGCCGATGGCCTGGCGCAGCTGCATGATGCCGGAATTGACAAAGCCTACAACCATCACCGTGGTGGCGGACGAGCTTTGGATAACCGCTGTCACGCCCGCGCCCAGCAGCACGGCCTTTAATGGGTGGCTGGTCAGCTGCTCCAAAATGGGCTTCAGGCGCCTGCCCGCGCGCTTTTCCAGCGCGTCGCCCATGATGCTCATGCCAAAAAGAAAGAGCGCCAAGCCGCCCATCAGATGGAATATATCGTAAATACTCAAGGCCGCCTCCCGTTGTCGCCATCACGGCAAAATCGGTCCTCGGCCAGTGTAACGGTTAGTAAAATATCTGTCAATTGCGTGTGAAAATCTGTGTAAGCCTTCCCCGGGCGGGCAGCGGCAGACGGATGACGAAGTGCGCGCCGCCATCGTTGTGCGCACTGATGTGCCCGCCGTGCAGCAGCACCAGCTCCCGCGCCAGCGAAAGGCCGATGCCGTTTTGCCCGCTGCGGCCGCGGTAATAGCGCGCAAACACCTGGGACAATTCCTCCGGCGGGATGCCCGCGCCATCATCGCTAACGACGATGCGCGCCTCCCGCCGCCCCACGCGCAACGAAAGCGTGATGCGTGTATCGGCATAGCGCAGGGCGTTGTCCAGCAGGTTTTGCAGCGCGCGCAGCATCACCTGCTCATCCACGGGCATCACCAGCGCCTCATCCGGCAGCGAGAGGCTGATTTCTTTATGCTGCTCAGCCGCCGTTCGCTTGAGCTGCATGGCCGCGGTTTGCAGCGTCTCGCGCAGGTCGCGGGGCACGGGGTTCAGCTTGCGCTGCCCGGCATCCAGCCGCGACAGCATCAGGATTTCCTCCACCAGCGCGGTCATCCGCTCGCCCTGGGCGACAATGGTCTCGCCGCCCTCCACCGGGTCAATCACCCCGGCGCGGATGCCATCGGCATAGCCCTGTATCACCGTCAGCGGCGTCTTCAAATCGTGTGAGGCGTTTTCAAAAAACTTCTTCAGCTTGCCCTGGGCGTCATCCACCATACGCCCTGCCCGGATGCCGGCCAGCACCGCCAGCAGGATGGAAAACAAAAGCGCCGCCGCGAACACCCGGTTCAGCGTATCCATCAATTGCCCGACGCTGCCGGTATCCACATAGGCCAGCGTCACCGTGCCCCGCGGCGATACAATGGGCAGCTGCCGAAGAAAGAAGTGGCTGCCCCCTGCCGTCACCTGCGTGATATCGCCCCGCAGCATCGGCAGGCGGTTTTGCCGGTAGTAGGACAGCAGCGCGAAGGCCTTGTCATGTTCCAGGTGCTCGTCCTTGTCCAGCAGGCTGCCGCGGTAATCGGCCATCAGCAGGCGCGCGTCAAAGATGGTCTGCGCATCGCCGCGGTCGCCCGACGGGGTCATCTGGCGCAGGGTCTGCGTGGCCTGGCTGACAATATATTTATTGATATAGTAGCGCGCACCCAGCCCCAGGGCGCCAATGGCGATAAACAGCGCCGCAAACAGCAGCACCAGCAGCCGACGTCGCAGGCCTTTCATGGGTTGGCCCCGGCGTCCATCCGATAGCCAAAGCCCCAGATGGTCTCAATCTGCATCGCGCTGCCCGCCTTGAGCAGCTTGGCGCGCACGCGCCGCACCGTTTCATCGGTT
>CALNAU010000193.1 GCA_937874275.1 uncultured Clostridia bacterium
AAAAAACCTGCCGGACAATGCCCGGCAGGTCAATCGCCCGCGTAGGGGATTACTGAGCGACGGCTTCCGCCACTTCGGTGTTGGGGTGTACGCTGACCTGCTTCTTAAACTTACCCAGATGCTCAAAGCGCACGATGCCATCCGTCAACGCGAACAGGGTATCATCCTTGCCGCGGCCGACGTTGAGGCCGGGGTGCATCTTGGTGCCGCGCTGGCGGACCAGTATATTGCCGGCCAGCACAAACTGACCATCGGCACGCTTCGGGCCAAGGCGCTTGGATTCGCTGTCGCGGCCGTTGCGGGTGGAGCCCATGCCCTTCTTGTGGGCAAACAACTGAAGATTCAGCTTCAACATCTCATGTTCCTCCGTTTCATTTGGGCGGCTCACTGTCTTTGAGCCGTATGTGCTTGGGGTAGGCGGCCTCCAAATCCTTCATGCCCTGCTCGAATACCCGGAAAATGGTATTGGCCCGGTCATTGCCCTGCGTCAGGCGAACCTCCAGCAGGCCGTCCTGTTCCAGAACGGTGGGCGTAAGCCCGGCGACGGTTTCCAGCGCGTTGGCGCAGGTGATGGATAAAAAGGAGACGGCCGAACAAACAATGTCCTGCCCCGATGGGGCGAAGCCTGTGTGGCCGCTGACCCGGTAGCCTGTGATGGCACTGCCGGTCTGCCGGTACAACAGGACGGTGGTCATGCTCAGGCCTTGATGCCGGTAATCTCCACCTGGGTGAAGGGCTGCCGGTGACCCTGCTTGCGGCGATAGTTCTTCTTGCTCTTGTACTTGTAGACGATAATCTTCTGGCCGCGGCCCTGCTTCAACACCTTGCCGGTCACTTCGGCGCCTTCCACCAGCGGGTTGCCCGCCTTGATGGTGTCGCCACCCAGCATCAGCACGGGGAAGGTAATGGAGTCGTCCACCTGGTTGTCGAGTTTTTCCACATAGATGATGTCTCCCTCGGAGACGCGATACTGTTTGCCGCCAGTCGCGATGATTGCGTACACGTGCAGCACCTCCATACATTACTCGCCGGGCGTTTGGACATTCGCAGTCCCGAGGCAGCACCATGGCTTTAGAGGCCTCTCCCGAGCGGCTAAACCACAAGATACCACAGGTGCAAGCCGCGGTCAAGTAAAAATCCGGCGGCATGGGTGGATTTGGTGAAAAAACTCAGCGTTGGAACTCCGTCAGGTGCTGCCAGGTATATTTGGGCATATGTTGGCGCTGCAGCTTGGGGTTCTTGCGGGCTTGTATCGCCAGGGTATCAAAGAACAGCCGCCAGAGCTCCTGTGTCAGCAATTCTTCCGGGGCATCCTGGGGCAGCACGGCTTCCACCCGGCGGATTTCGATGTG
>CALNAU010000194.1 GCA_937874275.1 uncultured Clostridia bacterium
AATTCAAACAGACTTGTCCCTTATAAAATCTGTCCGACCAAGTGTTGACAATCCAGGTGCAAATGCTGGAGGATAACCTGGAGAGCACGTTCTCCACACAGCCCTTCAAGCAGATGGGCGGTTACATCAAGCGCAATGCCGGCCTGCGCATCTATTTCAAGCTGGAAAATCCCTACGCGCAGCGCATTCAGCGGGTGTTCGTGGGCAAGGAAGAGGTGGACCCGGACAGGGCCTACCAGGTGGTATACGTCACCCAACAGGCAGTGCCGCAGAAGGTTGGGCGCAAGCACAAAAACCTGAACATCCACGCCGTGGAGGCCATGGAACAGCTGCTGCGCAAAAGCCCCTATGACCGCAAGGATCTGGATGGGTACATGCCGGTATAGACCGAGAACATCCCCCTGAAGGAGGAATCACGATGCCCAAGGATACAATTGTTTTCGTGCTGCTCGAAGGCTTTGCCGACTGGGAATACGGCCCTTTGGCGGGGGAGCTTGCCGATCCGCAGGTCGACCACCCCGCGTTTGACGTGCGCTACGCGTCAGACACCCTGGACTTGAAAACCTCCATCGGCGGCATGCGCATGCAGCCCGATATCACGTTGGAACAAATCCCGCAGGACGCCGCGGCCCTCGTCTTGATTGGCGGTACGTCGTGGAAGTTACCAGTCGCGCAGGCCGTTGCCCCAATCGCCGAGCGGTTCCTGCAGGAGGGAAAAGTGCTGGCCGCCATCTGCGACGCGGCACGTTTCCTGGGCGCCAACGGATTGCTCAACGCGCATCAGCACACCCTGAACTTCGCCGAAGATACGGCGGGGGAAGCGCTGTACCGGAATGCCGCTGGGTATCGGCCTGAGGAGGCCGTCCGCGACCGTAACCTGGTCACCGCCAACGGCAACGCGCCCTATGTGTTCGCCCGCGAAGTGCTGCGGGCTCTGGGCACGCCGGAGGCCGAGGCCGTCAAGTGGTACGAGTTCTACACCCTCGGCTTTCATAAGGCGATAGCCAAGTACTACCCGAACAATTAGTATTGGCGAAATATCAAGCCGGGCTCACAACGAGCCCGGCTTTGTTGATTACTTGGCGAGAGGGTGTTACTGCGCAGGTGTCACCCGGATGATTTTGTCATCCCGGCCGTTGTCCGTACCCAGGTACAGCATGCCGTCATGACCCAGCACCGCCGCGCGCAGGCGGCCAAACTGGCCCTCTAACAGCACGGCTTCCTCTGCTGCGCGCCCCTCGTATAGCCGCAGCAGGCGCAGGTGCTGGCCTTTTTGCACCCCCAGCGCTAGCGCGCCTTCCCAATCGCCCCAGTGCGCGCCCAACAGCCTGGTCAGGCCGGAGGTGGCGATGGTGGAGGGGCCGGAGTTCCATACGGCCACCACGGCATCGGGGAATCTACGTGTGTCGGTCATCGGCACGCTTTCGTCATAGGTTGGGCGGGGCGCCCACCCGAAGTTGCCCGGCACCAGCCGGTTGACCTCATCCTCCTGCCAGGAGCCATGCTCGGCGCTGTAGCCCCAGCTGCCGTGCTCATCCGGCGCATCAAACAGCGTGAGCCCCTGGGTATTGCGGTGCCCGTAGCTGAACACACGCGGGTCAAAGGGCGCGAGCAGGTTGCCTTCGGCCGGCACGCCGTCCCGCGTTACGCGCAGGATTTTTCCGCCCAGGCTCATCGGGTCCTGCGGGTTGTTGGCGGTGGCGGCATCGCCCGTACCAATCCACAGGGTGCCATCCTTGCCCATCTCCAGCTGCGTGCCCGAATGGCGCCCGCCGGATACCGCCGGGATGCCGGTCACGATGTCCACCGGGTCTTCCAGCGTCAGCGTCTCGCTCAGCCGCCAGCGGGTGACCCGTACCTCGGGCACGCCATCTATCTGCGTGTTGTAGGCTAGGTAGATGAGGCGGTTGTCGGCAAAATCGGTGTCCAGCGCCAGGCCGGTCAGCCCTCCTTCCCCGCGCGCGGCCACGCCCGGAATATCGGCGATGTGCTGCACCTGCCCCTCCCGCAGCACACTCAGCGCGCCGCCGCGCTGGGTGAACAACAGCGAGCCATCCGGCAGTTGTGCCAGGTCCCACGGCCTTTCCAGCCCTGTGGCAATGACTTCCGTCTCGAATGCTGGCAGCGCGGCCTGCGCGGGCAACAGAATCGTCAAAGCCAGGATGGTCAGCAGCATCATCCGGGCCAGGGAATGTCTGAAGAGTGTTGCGTTTTGCTTCATGTGTGTCTCCTTTCTGGTGGTAGCGGAGGCGGTTTGATACTGCTAATATACACGCCTCAACCGGTTGTACACACGTCACCCATGCATTGACAGCCGCGTTGCCGCGCGGTTACCATAGGGGAACGAGAATGCGGATTAACCATGAGGAGAGCATGCATGGAAGAAGCATTGCTGGCCGAGCAGCGCAGGGATTGTTTTATCCGGCGCGATGGATACTGGTTCCGCCTGCGGGCTACTGCGGTCATTCTGCGCGACGGCTGCGTGCTGATGGCAAAAAATGAGCGGGACCCCTATTACTATTCGGTGGGCGGCGCGGTGATGCTGGGCGAAAGCCTGGAGGATGCCGTGCGCCGTGAGGTGCTGGAGGAAACGGGCATCGACATGGAAATTGACCGCCTGCTGTTCATCCATGAGAACTTTTTTGTTGGCGGGGAACAGGAGCAGTGCCATGAAGTGGCCTTTTACTACCTGATGAAAACGCCCGCCGCGCTGGACATCCATGCGGACAGCCACAGCATGGACGGGGTTCG
>CALNAU010000195.1 GCA_937874275.1 uncultured Clostridia bacterium
ACGTACTCAATCAGCCGGATGGGGGTATCCTGGGGCAGCGTGCCCAGCTCCTCGGTGTACTGGGTGCCGGGGCCCGAGCGGGTGGCCATGCGCTGGTTGAGCACGGCGCTGGTGGCCAGGGCCGGGGTCAGGCTGGCGGTCAGCAGGCACAGCAGAAGCAGAAACGAGATGCGCTTGTTCATGTTGGCCTCCTTTGACGGTCGGTTTTCTGCCCAAAGTGTACCATAGCAACGCCAAACGGCACAATGCGCTCGTTGACTTGCCCTGATGCTCAACGTATAATGCGGCCAGTGGCCCTGTGCCGCACGGGAGGACATCATTTGAAGGTATTTCGTTTTGTAGCCAGGGAGTGGAAAAGCGCCCTGCTGATTATGCTGTTTTTAATCGCGCAGGCGGCGTGCGAACTGGCGCTGCCCGGCTATATGTCGCGCATGGTGGATGTGGGCATCCAGCAGGGAGGCGTGGACAGCGCGGCGGCCCAGCGGCTGAGTGAGGCCGGCCACGCGGATCTTCTGCGCCTGCTCAGCGATGAGGACAAAGCGCTGTTTGAAAGTGCCTATGAACAGGCGGACGGCGCCTGGCAGTTGAAGCTGACCAGCCGGGACGACCTGAAGCGGTTGGACGAAACCCTGCGGCTGCCCATGGCCGTGCTGTTCATGATGGAGCAGCAGGGCGGCGAAGCTGCGCTGACGGCGCTGCGCAGCGGGCTGGTACCCGCGCAGACCGCCATGAACGCCGCTCAGGCCGAGATTGAAAAACAGGGCGCTCAGACCGACAGCCTGCTGCGGCAGGCGGCCGCCCAGTATGTGCGCCAGGAGTATGAGCGCGTGGGCATGGACGCCTACAACACGCAGCAAATCTACCTTTGGCGCAATGGGCTGATCATGCTGGGCATCACGCTGTTGATGGGCTTGTCCGCCGTGATGGGCAGCTACATCGGCAGCCGCGCCGCCGCCCGCATCGGGCGCGACCTGCGTGGCCGCGTGTTCCACAAGGTGATTGGCTTTTCCAAGGCGGAGATTGACCGCTTTTCCACCGCCAGCCTCATCACCCGCAGCAGCAACGACATCCGCCAGATCGAGCAGACCAGCACCATGACGCTGCGCATGTTTTTGTACGCGCCCATCATGGGCGTGATTGGCATCGTGCGGGTGGCCGGGCTCAACAGCGGCCTCAGCTGGATTGTGGTGGTGGCGGTGGTCGCAGCCTCCGCTTTGGTGGGCATTCTGGCCGGGCGCGCGGTGCCCAAGTTCAAGATTGTGCAGCAGTTGGTGGACCGGCAAAACCTGGTTACCCGCGAGGTGCTGACCGGCCTGCCTGTTATCCGCGCCTTTACCCGCGAGCGGCACGAGGAGGCGCGCTTTGAAAAGGCAAACCGCGACGTGATTGACGTGTCGCGCTACATCAGCCGCATGTTCATGACGCTGATGCCCTCGCTGTTTCTGGTGATGAACATCACCATGCTGATGATTGTGTGGTTCGGCGCCAGGAGCATTGACCTGGGCCGCCTGCAGGTGGGCAGCATGATGGCCATGATCAGCTACACCATGTACATCATCATGGCGTTCATGATGCTGTCCATGGGCTCCATCATGATCCCCCGGGCCAATGCCTCGGCCGAGCGCATCCTGGAGGTATTGCATACCCGTACCGACATTGAGGACCCGGCGCAGGAGGCCGCGCTGCCGGATGCCTGGCGCGGCGAGGTGGTGTTTGATGACGTCAGCTTCCGCTATCCGGGCGCTGAGGATGATGTGCTGCAGGACATCAACTTCACCGCCAGACCCGGACAGATGACCGCCATCATCGGCGGCACGGGCTCGGGCAAGAGCACGCTGCTCAACCTCATCCCCCGCATGTACGATGTGACTGGCGGCCGCGTGCTGATAGACGGCGTGGACATCCGCCAGATGAACCTGCACCGGCTGCGCGCCCTGATTGGCTACGTGCCCCAGCAGGGCGTGCTGTTCAGCGGCAGCATCGCCAGCAACATCAAGTACGGCGACGAAACCATGAGCGACGCCGACATGGAGCGCGCCGCGGCCATCGCCCAGGCGCAGGGCTTTATCGGGGAGAAGGAAGGCGGCTACCTCAGCGAGGTATCGCGCGGCGGCAGCAATGTATCCGGCGGCCAGCGGCAGCGCCTGTCCATCGCCCGCGCCATCGCCGGCAAGCCCAAGGTGCTGCTGTTTGACGACAGCTTCTCGGCGCTGGATTACCGCACCGACCTGATGCTGCGCCAGGCCTTGCGCCGCGAGATGGGGGACACCACCGTGCTCATCGTGGCCCAGCGCATCGCCACCGTGATGAAGGCCGACAAGATCATCGTGCTGGAACAGGGCCGCATCGTGGGTGAGGGACGGCATGAGGAACTGCTGCGCACCTGCGACAGCTACCGCGAAATCGCGCAAAGCCAACTGAGCGCCGAGGAACTGAATGGGGGTGTGGCCTGATGCACGGCATGACACCGACCGACGGCAAAAAGCGCAGCCTCAAGGCCGCCTTCAAGCGTCTGCTGCCCTGGCTGAAGCCCTACCGCACCAAGCTGCTGCTGGCCGCGGGGCTGGCCATATTGTCCTCCGCCAGCGGCATCATCGGCCCCAAGGTATTGGGCCAGGCCACGACGGAAATCTTCCAGGGCCTGATGCGCAAGGTGCAAGGCCAGGGCGGCATCGACTTTGGCCGGGTGGGCCAGATATTGCTGGGCGTGCTGGGCATCTATGTATTCAGCTCGCTGTTCCAGTGGGTGCAGCGCCGCATGATGGTGGACGTGGCGATGGATTTCAACTACCGCGCGGCCAACGCCATCTCGCACAAGATACACCGCATGCCGCTCAAATACTTCGAATCCCGCCAGGTGGGCGATATCATCAGCCTGGTGTCCAACGATGTGGATACCATTGGGCAAAACCTGGCGGAGACCGTGACGCAGGCCATCTCCGGCCTGGCTACTCTGCTGGGTGTGCTGGCCATGATGCTGTCCATCAGCCCCTTGATGGCGTTGCTGGTGCTGGGCATCGTGCCCCTCAGCGGCATCATCATGGCCTTTGTGATGACCAGGGGACGCAAATACTTCAAGAGCCAGCAGGAGGCCATGGGCGAGCTCAACGGCCTGGTGGAGGAGAGTTACTCGGGCCAGATGGTCATCAAGGCCTTCCGCCACGAGGAGGAGGCCGAGCGGGATTTCGCCGAAATCAACCACAAGCAATTCAACAGCGCGTGGAAGGGCCAGTTCCTCAGCGGGCTGATGATGCCCATCATGAACTTTGTGGGCAATCTGGGCTACGTGGCGGTGGCCATCGTGGGCGCCATCCAGGCGTCCATGGGGCGCATCAGCGTGGGCGACATTCAGGCCTTTATCGCCTATGTGCGCAACTTCAGCCAGCCCATCACCCAGTTTGCCCAGCTCACCGGGCAGCTGCAATCGGTGGCCGCGGCCAGCGAGCGCGTGTTTACCTTCCTGGATGAAGGGGAGGAGCAGGAGTGGGAGCAGCTGGTCTGCCTGACGGATGTGCATGGCGAGGTGGATTTTGACCACGTCACCTTCGGCTACGACAGCGACAAGCCCGTTATCCGCGACTTCACCTGCCATGTGGACCCCGGCCAGACCGTGGCCCTGGTGGGCGAGACGGGCGCCGGCAAGACCACCGTGGTCAAGTTGCTGCTGCGCTTCTATGATGTGGACAAGGGCAGCATCCGCATGGATGGGGTGGACCTGCGCAACATTGAGCGCGCCGAGCTGCGCCACGCCTTTGGCATGGTGCTGCAGGACGCGTGGCTCTTTTCCGGCACCATCATGGAGAATATCCGCTACGGCCGGCTGGAGGCCACCGATGAGGAGGTCATCGCCGCGGCCAAGGCGGCCCACGCCGACCACTTCATCCGCACGCTGCCCGGCGGCTACCAGATGGAGCTCAACGAGGCGGCGGACAACATCTCCCAAGGCCAGCGCCAGCTGCTCACCATCGCCCGCGCATTCCTGGCGGACAACCCCATCATGATTCTGGACGAGGCCACCAGCAACGTGGACACCCTGACCGAGCACCGCATCCAGCAGGCCATGCACCAGCTGATGCAGGGGCGCACCGCGTTTGTCATCGCCCATCGCCTGAGCACAATCCGCCAGGCCGACCTCATTTTGGTGATGAAGCAGGGCGACATCGTGGAGCAGGGCAACCACGACCAGCTGATGGCCAAGGGCGGCGTGTACGCCGAGCTGTACAATAGCCAGTTTGCCAGGGCGGAGTAACATAGAAGAACAACAGGCTTTGTTGCTTGCAGATAAATAAAGCCTGTATAGAGGTCCGGGGCGCCTTTTCTTGAGAAAAGGCGCCCCGGCATTCTTTTATCTGTTGTTCTATACCCGGTGGCACGCTACCCAGTGCCCGCCGCCGATGTCCTTGAGCTCGGGCTTCACTTCCGCGCACACCGGCATCACCACCGGGCATCGGGTGCGGAAGGGGCAGCCGCTGGGTGGGTTCATGGGGTTGGGCACATCGCCCTCCAATATGATGCGGCGGCTGGCAGCGGAGGCATCCGGGTCGGCGATGGGCACGGCGCTCATCAGCGCCTGGGTGTAGGGGTGGGCCATGTTGGTGAACAATTCATTTACCGGCGCCATTTCCACCATGTGCCCCAGGTACATCACGCCCACGCGGTGGGAGATGTGGCGCACCATGCTCAAATCGTGGGAGACGAACAGGTAGGTTAGCCCCAGGCGCTGCTGCAGTTCCTCCAGCATGTTGACCACCTGTGCCTGGATGGACACATCCAGCGCGGAAATGGGCTCATCGCACACGATGAACTCCGGCCCCGCGGCAAGCGCCCGGGCGATGCCGATGCGCTGGCGCTGACCGCCCGAAAATTCGTGCGGGTAACGGCGGGCGTGGTTTTCATCCAAGCCCACCAAACTGAGCAGTTCGCGCACGCGTGCGTCCACCTGTGCACGGTCCATCTCGGTGCGGCGCAGGGGCTCGGCAATGATGGTGCTTACCGTCATGCGCGGGTCGAGCGACGCGTAGGGGTCCTGGAATATCATCTGCATGCGGCGGCGGAAGGGCATCATCTGCTGTGGGGTGAGGGTAGTGATATCGTGCCCATCGTAGTGGATGGTGCCCGAGGTGGGCTTGTACAGGCGCAGCAGCAGGCGCCCCAGCGTGGTTTTGCCGCAGCCGGATTCGCCCACCAGGCCGAAGGTCTCCCCGCGGTGGATATCCAGGCTCACCTGGTCCACAGCGGTCAGCACGCGCTTGCGGGCGTTGAGGATGGAGGCGCCGATGACAAACTGCATGGATACGCGCTCGGCACGGATAAGCGGCTGTGCGGTCATGCGCGGCCTCCTTCCCAGGCCACCTTGGGGGCGCCCTCGTCCATCAGGTAGCAGCGCAGGCGATGGGTATCGCTGACTTGTGTCATGCGTGGCATGCCGGTGCGGCAGATGCGCATGGCGTGGGGGCAGCGCGGCTCAAACGGGCAGCCCGGCGGCGGGTTGATCAGGTCGGGCGGTGTGCCGTGGATGGGAATCAGCGGCGCGTGCTCCCCCTCCTTGCGAGGTACGGAGCGCAGCAGCCCCCATGTATAGGGATGGCGCGGGTTGTAGAAAATCTCGCGCGACAGCCCCTCCTCCACAATGCAGCCGCCGTACATGACCAGCACACGGCTGCACATGCCGGCGATGACGCCCAAATCGTGTGTAATCAAAATGACAGAAGTGCCGATTTTGTCCATCAGACCCTTGAGCAGGGCCAGAATCTGCGCCTGGATGGTCACGTCCAGCGCCGTGGTGGGCTCGTCCGCGATGACCAGGCTGGGGTTGGAGGCGATGGCCATGCCAATCATCACCCGCTGGCGCATGCCGCCGGACAGTTCGTGGGGATATTGCTTCTGGCGGCTGTCCGGGTCCGGGATATCCACCAGGCGCAGCAGCTCGCGCACGCGTTCTGCGGCGTCCGCCTTGCTCATCTTGCGGTGCACGCGCAGCGTTTCCTGCATCTGACGGCCGATGGTCATCAACGGGTTGAGGCTGGTCATGGGGTCCTGAAACACCATGCCGATGCGGTCGCCCGACAGGCGGCGCACCTGGTCCACCGAGGCGTTGGTCAAATCCT
This sequence comes from uncultured Clostridia bacterium, assembly GCA_937874275.1. GTDB lineage: Bacteria > Bacillota > Clostridia > Christensenellales > Aristaeellaceae > UBA1038. Next base: position 6,108 of record CALNAU010000195.1, read on the forward strand.
GCCCTTCAAAATAGATGCGGTCAGCGCTGATGTGCGCATAGTCGGGCAGCAGGCGCATGAGCGACAGCATGCTGACGCTCTTGCCGGAGCCGGATTCGCCCACGATGCCCACCGCCTCGCCGTGGTCAACATGCAGGCTGATGCCGCGCACGGCCTGCACCTGGCCCACGTGAATGTGAAAGGTGGTGTTCAGGTTTTCAATTTCAAGCAGACGATTCGTACTCATTTGCGCAACCTCGGATCCAGCGCGTCGCGCAGGCCGTCGCCAATAAAGTTCAGCGAGAACATGGTCAGGCTGATGGCGGCCACGGGGAAGAACATCTGATAGGGCGCCGAGCGCAGGGTCTCAATGGCGTCGTTGGCCAGCGACCCCCAGCTGGCCATGGGCTTTTGGATGCCGATGCCCAGGAAGCTGAGGAAGGCCTCCGAAAAGATGGCGCTGGGGATGAGGAAAGTAACCGACACAATCACCGGGCCCATGGAGTTGGGCAGCAGGTGGCGAATCAATATCTCCCAACTGCTGGCGCCGGCCAGGCGGGCGCTGAGCACGTACTCCTGCTGCTTAAGCGATACCACCTGTGAGCGCGTGATGCGCGCCGTGCCTACCCAGCTGGAGATGCACAGCGCGATGAGGATAGAGCGGATGTTGGAGCCCATGAACATCATCAGAATGACGATATACAGCAGCGACGGCAGCGCGATGAGGATGTCCACGATGCGCATCATGATGTTGTCCGTGCGGCCGCCGATAAAGCCCGCCGTGCCGCCGTAGATAACGCCGATGATCATGTTGACCAGCGCGGATACCAGGCCGATGGCCAGGCTGATGCGCGCGCCGTAGAGGATGCGCACAAACAGGTCGCGCCCCAGCGCGTCGGTGCCAAACCAGTGCTTGGCGCTTGGCCCCTGGCTGATGGCCGAGAAATCCGAATAATCGTAGGCATAGGGCGAGAACATGGGCCCAAAGATGGCCAGCAGCCCCATCAACACCACAAAGGTGAGCCCGACCATGGCCAGTCTGTCGCGCTTGAGGCGCCGCCAGGCATCCTGCCAGTAGGAGAGCGAGGGACGGGATAACTGCTCGGCCGCCTTGCGCTCCGCCTCCGGGATAAACTCGTACGCCGCCGCGTTGGGTGGTGCCTGCATAGGCTCTGCTCCTTTCATTCGGTCATCTTGATGCGCGGATCAATCAGCACATACAGGATGTCCACCAAAATGTTGCACAGCACCACAAAGATGCCGAAAAAGACCGTCAGGCCCAGAATGACGTTGTAGTCGCGCGCGCCGATGGAATCCACAAAATAGCGCCCGATGCCTGGGATGGCGTACAGGCGCTCCACCACAAAGGAGCCCGTCAGCAGCGCCGCCACCAGCGTGCCCAGGTAGGTGACCACCGGCAATATGGCGTTGCGCAGCCCATGGCGCAGGATGACCACCGCCTCGCGAAGACCTTTGGCGCGGGCGGTGCGGATGTAGTCCTGCTGCATCACTTCCAGCATCGACGAGCGGGTCATGCGCGCGATGTAGGCGACCGGGCTTAAGGACAGGCAGGCCACCGGCAGAATATAGTGCCGCCATGTGGCCAGCCCGTAGGTGGGCAGTATGTTCCACACGCCGGCAAACAGATACAAAAGCAAAACAGCCGTCACAAAGGTGGGGATGGAGATGCCCACCGTGGCCAGCACCATGGACACGCGGTCGAGCAAGCCGCCTTTGCGCACGGCGGATACAATGCCCAGCCCCAGGCCAATCAGCAGCGATACAACAACCGCCGCGCCGCCCACCCGAGCCGAGATGGGGAAGCCCCGGTCGATGATGTCGTTGACGGCCACGTCCGAGCGCTTGAAGGAGATGCCGAAGTCACCCCGGGCGATGTTCTTGAGGTACGTGAGGTATTGCTGGAACAGCGGCTTGTCCATGCCGTATTTTTCCTCGATGCGCTGCAGCACCTCAGGCGGCATGCGCTGCTCGCCCTTGATGAAGGGGCTGCCGGGGATGGCCCGCATCAGCGCGAAGGTGACTGTAATCAGCACCACGATGGTAATCAAGGCGGAAAGAAGCCTCTTGGCGATGTAACGCAGCAACGCGGCGTCCTCCTTCTTTGGCAATGTATGGACAAGATACCATAACTGGGAATAGGGGCGCAAGGGTGGGCGATGTGCAACCGGCGAAGGGAAACTTGCATTCCGGTTGACAGACACCCCGTGCTTTTGTATGATGCATGCGAGACCCGGCGTGAAAAAAGAATAGGAACGGAGGAACCCTCATGAAGAGACTGCTTGCCCTGTTTCTGGCATTGACCCTGATGACAGTTGCACTTCCGATGTCCGCCAGCCTGGCCGAGGCGAAGGAGAATAAGCTTGTTTTCCAGATGGGCGGCGAGCCGGACAGCATGGATCCCACCATGAATGACTATGCCAGCGGCTCCTACGCCCTGCAGAGCCTGTTCCGGGGGCTGTACAAGTTCGCGCCCGATGGCACGCTGGTGCATGCCCTGGCGGAAAGCCACACCGTGTCCGAAGATGGCCTGGTGTATGTCTTTACCCTCCGCGAAGGCCTCAAATGGTCGGACGGCAGCCCGCTGACCGCGCAGGACTTTGAGTATTCCTGGAAGCGCGTGCTGGATCCGGCGTTAGCGTCTGAGACCGCGTACACCTTGTACGGCGTCATCAAAAACGGGTACGAACACTTTGTCGACCAGACCGCCACCGCGGACGAGGTGGGCGTCAAGGCCCTGGATGACCGCACGCTGGAGGTCACCCTGATGGCCCCCGCGCCCTACTTCATCTCCATGACGGCCTCCACCGCGTTCATGCCCGTCAAGAAGGCCATCATTGACGAGTATGGCGAGGAGTGGGAGACCAAGGTAGAAAGCTATGTGTGCAATGGTCCCTTCATGGTGACCGAGATGCTGCCTGATGAGAAATACGTATTTGTGAAGAACCCCCACTACTACAACGCCGATGAAGTCAAGATTGACACGCTGGAATACGTGTTCCTCGGCGCGTCGGAGACCGTGCTGCTGGCCTTTGAGGGCGGCGAAATTGACGTGGCCACCTCGGTCAACGCGGATGCCGAAGCCAAGTATCGCGACACCGAAAACCTGGTCATTTCCGACCGCATCGGCTACCGCTACTATGAATTCAACACCGCCAACAAGCCGGTGGATGATGCCCGCGTGCGCCGCGCGCTCACCATGGCCATCAACCGCGAGGTGCTCATCAGCGCCATTTTGCAAAGCGATATGCCGGCGCTGCGCGGCTTCATCCCGCACGCCTTCCCGGACATCGCCGACCCCAGCAAGGGCTGGCGCGAGGTGCATCCGGATACCTTCAGCGAGGACATTGAGGCCGCCAAGGCGCTGTTGGCCGATGCCGGCTATCCCGATGGCAAGGATTTCCCGGCCATCCGCCTGGTGCAGACACCCGACGCCACGCTGGTCAAGGTGGCCCAGGCCATGGCCCAGATGTGGAAGCAGAACCTGAATGTGGATACCGAGATTGTGACCGTTGAAAGCGGCGTCTACTGGTCCGACGCCGGCCAGCGCGACACGGGCGAGTTTGAACTGGCCTACATGGGCTATACCGGCGACTACCTGGATCCCTCCAGCATCCTGTTCAACTTCGCCAGCGAGAAGGAAGAGAATGTGATGCGCTGGAACAACGAAGCCTACAACGACATGATGAAGAAGGCCCGCTCGGGCGTCACCGGCGAGGAGCGCGAGAAGCTGTTTGAGGAAGCCGAGGCGCTGCTCACGGAAGAGTGCCCTGTGATGCCGGTATACAGCTATGTATCCTCCGCCTTGGTCAGCAGCCGGGTGAAGGGCTTTACCCGCAACTACATCGGCCACCCCAACTTCGAGTACTGCTATATCGAGTAGTCATTTCACTCCTTCTAACCCCGCCCCCTCCGCTCTGGCGGAGGGGGCATCCACACCAATGGTATACCGTTTTTGCATGAAAATTGTATTGTCTTGCATCCCATGGGGTCTGCCGCTATAATATGCGCATTCCCGGTGAGCGGACAAATGCCGTATCGGCAGCCGGCGGCGAACCTTATACGAATTCCATTCTACGCTTATTTTGGTACTCACGCGCGGAGGGGTGCAGGTTCCCCCGGGTGAAAAACCAAGATGCCCGACGCTTTACATGAAAAGTGAAAGACTCATGCCCATTCGGGCATCCAGCCATGAACCCCATGCCGGCGGTTGACCGGCTGAAGAATAGAGGAGGAGAGAACACTGATGAAGAGAATGCTGGCTCTGTTTCTATCCATCATGATGTTGGCTACCATGGCGACGGCGTTTGGCGAGCAGGTTGCCCCGCCGGAGGGAGCCGCGGCGCAGCAGGTGGTCAAGCTGATGTACTCCAGTGAAATGTCCGACTGGAACCCGCTGCATCCGTCGGCCGCCGGCGACTGGGCCAACTGGATTGACACGCTGGTTGAGTACGACAACTACGGCATGGTGCAGCCCTGTCTGGCCGAGAGCTGGACGCAGTCTGAAGACGGCCTGACGTGGACCTTTAAAATCCGCGAAGGCGTCAAGTGGCAGTACAACGACGGCAGCGAGTATGGTGCCGACGTGGTGGCAGAGGACTGGGTGACCAGCGCCAAGTGGATTCTGGACCCCGCCAACACCGCCCGCACCGCCGACCTGTTGTTCGACATCGTAGGCGCTGAGGACTATTACAAGGCGATGGAAACCACCGAGCGCAACGGCGACTGGGAGACTGTGGGCATCAAGGCTGTCAGCCCCTATGAGCTGCAGTTCACGCTGCTTGCGCCCTCCCCGTACTTCCTCTCCCGTCTGACTTACAACTGGGGTTACCCCACCAACGCCCAGTACCTGGCGGACATGGGGGAGACCTTTGGCACCGACAACACCACGTTCCTCTACTGCGGTGCCTTCCTGTGCACGCAGTGGGAGCCCAACTCCTACATGATCAGCGAGCGCAACCCGCTGTACTGGGACATTGAGGACATTCACGTGGAGCGCATCGAGGAGCGCTACAACGCGGAAGCCTCCGTACTGGAAGCGGAAGCCCTGCTGCGCGGCGAAGTGACCACGGCCAGCATCCCGCCCGCCCAGGTGGACGGCTGGCTCAACGACGCTGAGCGCGCCACGATGATTCGCCCCGCGCGCCCCGGCACCGGCAGCAACTACAGCTACTTCTATCTGTTCAACTTCATGCCCACCTATGAGGAGAAGACCGTAGACGGCTTCACCCTCAACCGGGAGCAGTGGCTGAAGGCCGCCAACAACATCAACTTCCGCAAGTCGCTGTACTACGGGCTGGACCGCATCAAGGGCGTCAGCACCTACAACCAGTACACGCCTGAGGAATACATTATCCGCACCATCACCCCGCCCAACTTCGTCGCGGCCGATGGCAAGGACTACCCCGATTTCGATGTGCTGCAGCCCTTCAGCTCGGAGGAGCAGTTCCAGCCCGAAAAGGCCCTGGAGTACAAGGCCAAGGCTGTGGAAGAGCTGACCGCCGCGGGCGTCACCTTCCCCATCGTGGCGTACATGCCCTACCAGACCGATACCACCCAGGTCAGCCTGGCGGTGGTTGTCTCCCAGCAACTGGAAGAGCTGCTGGGCAAGGATTACGTCCACTTCGTGCTGGAAGGCTATCCGTCCACCAACTTCCTGTCCACCACCCGCCGCGCGGGCAACTACTCCTTCATGATGAGCTGGTGGGGCCCGGACTACGCCGACCCCGAGACCTACACCGACCCCTTCAACCTGGGTCAGGCTTACAGCTACATCTGGCGTGCGGACGGCATGGCGACCGAAACCACCCAGGATGACCCGGACGGGCGCATGGGCCGCAGCGGCTTTGATGAGACCTACTGGAAGGATTTCATCTACGCCGACATGGTCGAGGAAGCCACCAAGGAAAAGATCAACACCAGCGTGCGCTACACCGGCATCGCGGCCACCGAGGCCTGGCTGCTGGAAAACGCGTTCATCATCCCGCTGGGCCTGCTGGAGGACACCGGCTATGTCTCCTCCGTCCTCAACCCCTTTGAGAGCCAGTACGCGCCCTTTGGCCTATCCAACGCCCGCTACAAGTATCAGTGGGTGTATGACAAGCCCATGGATACCGAAACCTACTTTGCCAAGCTGGCCGAGTGGGAGGCCGAGCGCGCCGAGCGCATCGCCTACGCGGAAGCCAACAACATCGACTACTAATCCCACGTAATTTGATGCGCCTGATATGGCGCGCATAACCACCGCACGGGGAGCCCTCTCCACGAGGGCTCTCCGTGCGATAACAACAATTGATTTCGGCCGGGGCGTGCATCGCGTCGTGACAGCCCGGTATCAAATGGTGAGGTGACAGCGGTTGGTACGGTATATATTGGGACGGCTGGGCAGAGCGTTAATCACCATGTTTCTGGTGCTCTCCATCGTATTTTTGCTTATGCGGCTGCTGCCGGTGGATGGCTACTTTGAGGGGCGCTCGGATTTGATGAGCGATACGGTCAAAAATGTCATCCTCAAGGACCTGGGCCTGCTTGACCCCTGGTACAAGCAGCTGTTTGACTTCTGGCGCAAGCTGCTGCTGGAGGGCGACCTGGGCAAGTCCATCGTCATCCGCAAAAATGTGCCCGTGGTGCGGCTCATCTGGCCCAAGGCCAAGATGTCGTTTGAGTTTGGCATCATCGCGCTGGTCATCCAGCAGGTGTTCGGGCTGAGCATGGGCGTGCTGATGGCGCGCTACAAGGGCAAGTTTGCCGACAAGATGGGCAACCTGTACATATTGCTCATCAATGCGCTGCCGGCTGCGGTATATTATCTGGCCATTCAACTGTACCTGTCCTCGGTGCTCAAACTGCCGATGCTGTACGACCCCATGAACGCGGCCAGCCGCATATTGCCCATCCTGTGCCTGTCCCTGGGCGGCATCGCCTCCAATGCCATGTGGATGCGCCGCTACATGGTGGACCAGATGAACATGGACTATATCCGCCTGGCGCGCGCCAAGGGCATGACCTCCAGCCAGGTGGCCTTCCGGCATGTGATGCGCAACGCCTTTATCCCCATGGCGCAGAGTTTGCCGACGGCCGTGTTATTCACCATCTCGGGCTCGCTGTATGTGGAGTCGCTCTTTTCCATCCCGGGGCTGGGCGGGCTGCTGATACAGTCCATCCAGCGGCAAGATAATACCATGGTGCAGGCGATGGTGCTGCTGTACTCGGTCATCAGCATCTCCGGGCTGCTGCTGGGCGATATCGCCATGATGATTTGCGACCCGCGCATCAAGCTGACCAAGAAGGGGGAGAGCCGATGAAGACGGACAACCAAACGCCAAGAACGTCGTTCTTCCGCTTCAAGGACTATAAACTGCAGAAGATGCAAAAGGCGTTCAACGATGCCGAGCAGACCGATCCGGCTTCGGTGGCCGACGACCTGTTCGACTTTGCCGACCACGACCTGCTGGACGCGGAGCGCATCGGCTACTCCAACTACTCCTACTGGCGCAGCACCTTCCAGGTGTTTTTCAGGAAAAAGGTATCGGTGTTTCTGCTGGGCTTTTTGATTACGCTGCTGGCCTTCACCATCGTGCAGCCCCTGCTGCCCAATCAGAAGGACCCGTACCGCGTATACAACAACGAGGCCGGCGCCACGCTGATGAATGTGCAGCCCAATGCGGAATTCTGGTTTGGCACCAACAACATCGGCCAGGATATCTGGTCGCGCATCTGGTCGGGCACGCGCACCAGCCTGTTCATCGGCCTGTGCGTGGCGCTGAGCAACAACATCATCGGCATCATATTGGGTTCCATCTGGGGGTACGCGCGAAAATGGGACAAGCTGTTTACGGAGGTATACAACCTCTTTGACAACATCCCCTACACCGTGCTGCGCATGCTGCTGATGTACATCATGCGCCCCAGCCTCAAGACCATGATTTTCGTCATGTGCCTGACCGGTTGGATTGGGATGTCCAAGTATATCCGCAACCTCATCCTCATCTACCGCGACCGGGAGTTCAACCTGGCCTCCCGCTGCCTGGGCACGCCGCCGCAGCGCATCATCATCAAGAACATTCTGCCGCAGCTGATTTCGGTCATCATGCTGCAGACGGCGCTGGCCATCCCGGAGGCCATCGGCTCGGAGGTGTTCCTCACCTACATCGGCCTGGGCCTGCCGGTCAGCATCCCGTCGCTGGGCAACCTCATCAATGAGGGCCGCCGGGTGATGCTGGTGGCCAGCCAGCGCTATCAACTGCTGTACCCGGTGCTGGTGGTATCGGCCATCACCATCTCGTTTTATGCGCTGGGCAACGCCTTCGCGGACGCCTCTGACCCGCGCAACCACAGGTAAGGGGGCGATGAGATGAACGAATACAAGTACACCGAACCAATCCTGACCGTCAAGGACCTGGTGGTCAAGTTCAACCTGCGCGGCCAGGTGCTGACCGCCGTGCGCGGCATCAGCATGGAGCTGTTCAAGGGCGAGAGCTTGGCCATCGTGGGCGAATCGGGCTCCGGCAAGAGCGTGTTTACCAAGACATTCATCGGATTGCTGGACAACAACGGCTGGATTGCCAACGGTTCCATCGAATACGGCGGCTACGACCTGACGGATTTTAAGACCGAGCGCGACTGGCTGAAGGTGCGCGGCAAGCGCATCGCCATGGTGTTTCAGGACCCCATGACCAGCCTCAACCCCTTGAAGACCGTGGGAAAGCAGGTGCAGGAGGCATTCACCCTGCACAACAAGGTATCCCGGGAGGAGGCCAAGCGCCGCACCGTCGAGCTGCTGGGCGACGTGGGCATCCCGGAACCCGAGCGCCGCTACAAGCAGTACCCCCACGAGTTTTCGGGCGGTATGCGCCAGCGCGTGGTCATCGCCATCGCCATGGCCTGTGTGCCCGAGATCCTGATATGCGATGAGCCCACCACGGCGCTGGACGTCACTATCCAGGCGCAGATACTGGATTTGATCAAGCGCCTGCAGGCGCGCTACGGCCTGACAGTGGTGTATATCACCCACGACCTGGGCGTGGTGGCCAACGTGGCCGACCGCATCGCCGTGATGTACGCGGGCGATATCGTAGAAATCGGCCGCAGCGAAGAGGTGTTCTACGACCCGCGCCATCCCTACACCTGGGCGCTGCTGTCCAGCCTGCCGCAGCTGGGCGTCAAGGGGGAGGACCTGCTGGCCATTCAGGGCACGCCGCCCAACCTGTTCCAGGAAATCAAGGGGGATGCCTTCGCACCCCGCAACCCGCAGGCGCTGAAGGTGGACTTTGTGGCGCGGCCGCCCTACTTTGAGGTGACGCCCACCCACAAGGCGCGCACCTGGCTGCTGGACCCGCGCGCGCCGCACCTGGCCCCGCCCATTCACATTGAAAACCTCAGAACCCTGCGCAGGGGAGGTGTAGATCGTGCCAAGTGACAAGCAGGATGTATTGCTGCAGGTCAGGGACCTGGAGGTGCGCTTCGGCACCAAGCGGCGCCCTTTCATCGCCGTGCAGGGCGTCAACTTTGACATCTACAAGGGCGAGACCTTCGGCCTGGTGGGCGAATCCGGCTCCGGCAAGACCACCATCGGCCGCGCCATCATCCGCATCAACCCCACAAGTGCCGGCGACATCATCTTCAAGGGCGAAAAAATCAACGGCCCCATCAGCAAGGAGCTGGACCGCAAGGTCACCCAGCAGATTCAGATGATATTCCAGGACCCCATGGCCAGCCTCAACGAGCGGGCCAAGGTGGACTACATCGTGTCCGAGGGCCTGATGAACGTGGCCAAGGATATGCCCCGCCAGGAGCGGGAGAAGTCCGTAGCCGAGGCCCTGGCCGATGTGGGTCTGCTGCCGGAGTTCGCCAGCCGTTTCCCGCATGAGTTTTCGGGCGGCCAGCGTCAGCGCATCGGCATCGCCCGCAGCCTCATCATGGAGCCCGAGTTCATCATCGCCGATGAACCCATCTCCGCGCTGGACGTATCCATCCGGGCTCAGGTGCTGAATTTGCTGAGCCACCTGCAGCGAAAAAAGGGGCTTACCTACCTGTTCATCGCCCACGACCTGTCCGTCATGCGCTTCATCTGCGACCGCATTGCGGTCATCCACAAGGGGCAGATTGTTGAGTTGTCCGAGACCGAGCAGCTGTTTGCCAACCCGCTGCATCCCTACACCCAGGCGCTGCTCAGCGCCATCCCGCTGCCCGACCCGCTGCTGGAGCGCAACAAAGAATTGATGATTTACGACCCGGCCTGCCACGACTACACCACCGACAAGCCCACCTGGCAGGAGATCGAGCCCAATCACTTCGTGCTGGCTAACCGGCAGGAGCGTGACAGCTACCTGCACCGCATCGCCACCTGCGACTGGCCGCTGCCCAAGTAATCACCTCAGCCGGCACAGGAAAAAACACACGGAAAAATAAAATCATCGGGGCGCGGAATGCCGACCAAATCGCGGGTTTCCCAACGGGAAGCCCGCTTTGTTGGCCCGGCCTTCACTTGCGCTGGCCGGGGAATCAGGCTATAATACGTTCAATGCCTAAAACAGGCGACGACAGAACACAATTGAACAAGGAGGACCCTCATGAAGAGAATGCTATCCCTTATTCTTCTGGTTACCATGGTGTTATCCCTGACGCCCGCCATGGCTCAGGAAAATGCCTACCGCGTGCTCTATTCGGGCGAGGTCAGCTCGCTCAACTACCTGACCACCGCCACCACCAACGAGTTTGCTGTGGCCGCCAACGTTATCGATACGCTGGTGGAGTATGACAACCTGGGCCAGGTAAAGCCCTCCCTGGCTGAGAGCTGGGAAGTGAGCGAGGACGGCCTGACGTGGACGTTCAAAATCCGCCAGGGCGCCAAGTGGGTGGATGGCAATGCCCAGCCCGTGGCCGATGTGACCGCCAACGACTTTGTGGACGCGGCCAAGTACGTGCTGGACGCGGCCAATGCCTCGGCGACGGCCAACATCCTGTACTCGGTCATCGAGGGCGCTGAGGCGTATTTCGCCGGCACCTCCACCCCCAAAGAGGGTGAGACCCCTGCCCCCAAGACCGAGTGGGAGACCGTGGGCATCAAGGCGCTGGATGACTACACCCTGCAGTATACGCTGACCAACCCCGTGCCGTACTTCCTGAGCATGACCACCTACGTGTGCTTCATGCCCGTGTACGGCCCCTTCCTGGCTGAGAAGGGCGCGGAATTCGGCCTGGCCACCGGCAATGATACGCTGCTGTACAACGGCGCGTACTATATCAGCGAGTTTAAGCCCCAGGAAAGCCGCATCTACACCAAGAACCCCACCAACTGGGACGCCGAGCATGTCTACATCGAGCAGATCAACATGGCCTACAACAAGGAAGCCGTGACGGTCTCCAGCGATATGTATCGCCGCGGCGAGCTGGATTCGGCCTCCATCGACAACCAGATTGCACGCGAGTGGCTGATGAATCCCGAGACCGCCGATCTGATTCGTCCTGTGCGGCAGACGGGCTTTTACACCCACTTCTATGCCTACAACTTCAAGCCCGAGTTTGACAGCGTGTACGAGCCGGAAAACTGGACAATCGCCGTCAACAACGAGAACTTCCGCAAGGCCATTTTCTATGGCTTTGACCGTGTCAAGCTGACCCTGGTGGGCGAGCCGGACAACCCCGAAAGCATCATGCACTACGGCATCACCCCGCCCAACTTTGTTGACTACAACGGCCTGGATTATGTGAAGATGGGCGATATGGCCCCCTGGACGGAACTGGGCAAGGGCGCCTTCGACGAGCCCAAGGCCAAGGAATTTGCCGCCAAGGCCAAGGAAGAATTGGCCGCCGCCGGCGCCACCTTCCCCGTCAAGGTGCTGACCGTGTACCACCCCAGCTACAACACCTGGGCCGACCAGGCGCAGGTGCTGGAGCAGCAGCTGGAAGCCCTGCTGGGCGAAGACTTCATCGACATCATCGTCGAAGCCGGCCCCGCCCAGAACTTCCTGAGCGAAGTGCGCCGCAGCGGCAAGTACGCCCTGATGGACTGCAACTGGGGCCCCGACTACGCCGACCCGGAGACCTTCACCGATCCCTTCAAGCGTGGCGGCAACTACAACTTCCCCGAGTTCACCACCGATGTGGATGAGAACGGCAAAAACAAGTATGACGTCTACGAAGCCATGGTTGCGGAAGCCAAGGCCATCACCGGCGACATCGAAGCCCGCTACCTGGCGTTCGCCAAGGCAGAGGCCTACCTGATTGAGCATGCCTTCGTGCTGCCTGTTGGCTACACCTACGCGGGCGGCGGCTACACGGCCAGCCGGCTGGATCCCTTCGAAGGCCAGTACGCGCCGTTTGGCATCTCCATCGACCGCTACAAGGGCCAGCACCTGCTGGAGAAGCCCATGAACACCGACCAGTACTTTGACGCGCAGGACAAGTGGGAAGCCGACCGCGCCAACCTGTCCAAGTAATGCTGAACCGTACGCTCAACAATTGATTTTTCGCGGAGCTGTGCCGCGTACGCGCGGCACAGCTTTGCGTTTTAACTGAAGGGGGAACGAGGCATTGTTCAAATATGTGGGCAAACGGCTGCTCGCCTCGACGATCACGCTGATTATCATTTTAACCACGGTGTTTGTGCTCATGCGGCAGATGCCCATCGAGGGTTATTTTGATAACTTTGACAAGGTGGATCAGGCGGTCATCAACGCCAAGCTGGAGCAATTGGGCCTGCGCGACCCCATGCCCGTACAGCTGAAGAACTTTTTTGCCGGGCTGCTGCGCGGGGATTTGGGTGTGAGCAACCGATATCGCACCGGCGCCCCGATTGCCAGCATCATCGCGGCCAAAGCACCGATTTCCATCCAGATGGGGCTGTTGTCCATGGCGGTATCGCTGCTATTGGGCATTCCGCTGGGGGCAAAGATGGCGCGGAGCAAATCCAAGCTGTGGGATAAGCTGGGCACGGGCTTTATCGTGTTTATCAACGCGGTGCCGGCGGCAGTCTATTATATTTACCTGCAAAGCTATGGCTCCAAGGCGTTGGACATTCCCATGCTTTTTAAGCCAGACAGCGCCATCAGCTGGGTGCTGCCGGTGCTGAGCATGTCGCTGGGCAGCATTGCCTATTACGCCATGTGGCTGCGCCGCTACATGGTGGACGAGATGAACAAGGACTATGTGAAGCTGGCGCGCGCCAAGGGCGTGGCCACCCGGGATATCACCATGGGGCATGTGTTCCGCAACGCGTTTGTGCCCATGATTCAGTACATCCCAAGCTCGCTATTGTTCACGATATCAGGCTCCATCTACATCGAGTCGCTCTACTCCATCCCCGGGATGGGCGGCCTGCTGGTGGACGTGATTACCCGTCAGGATAACACCATGGTGCAGGCCCTAGTCATGCTGTACGCCAGCATCGGCATCATCGGCATGCTGCTGGGCGACCTGCTGATGGTGCTGATTGACCCGCGGATTAGCTTTTCCAAGCGGGAGGGGGTGCGCTGATGAGCCAGAACAATAAGGAACGCAAGCTGCACACCGGGCTGGAGGAATCCGCGCGCCGCAATGACTTTGACATGGCCGTCTACAGCGAACAGGCGGCCGAGCGCACCGGCTTTTCCAACTACTCCTACTGGGGCAGCACCATCCGGGTGTTTTTCCAGAATCGCTTGGCCGCGTCGCTGATGGCGCTGCTGGTGCTGCTGGTCGTATTTACGATGATTCAGCCCTATCTGCCTCGTCAGTACGAGGCGACGCGCGTCATCAACCACCCCATCACCCGCATGCAGATGAGCAACGTGGGCCCGGGATTCAGCAATGTGCACTACACCGCCCCCGCGGGCGTGGAGCTGGTGCTCACCCCCTATGATGACCCAGAGTGGGCGGCGGTAAGCAATATGCTGCTCACCCTGCGCGCGCGCACGCCCTTTACCGTTGTGGAATATGGCGAGCAGTGGTGCCTGGTTGAGGTGGGGGAGCAGACCGGCTATGTGCGCAACGACTTTTCCACCAAGCTGCGCCTGCCCGATGACCCGACCGCCGTGCCCTATGAAAGCCGCTCCAACTTCCCCATCCAGGTGTATACCTCGCCGGAGGATTATACCAACCAGGGGACCGAGCTGTTTGTGCGGCGAAGCCAGCTGGACATCGCGCCCGACGGCCTGAGCGCCACCACCCGGGAGAACGCCCAGCTGCGGCTGCTGCCCAACGAGGCGCCCTTCCTGTTTGGCACCAACAACGCGGGCCAGGATATGTGGAGCATGGTTTGGTCCGGTACGCGCACCAGCCTGTTTATCGGCTTCATGGTGGCACTGCTGGAGGCCGTCATCGGCATCACCATCGGCGTGCTGTGGGGCTATGTGCGCAAGCTGGACCGGCTGCTGACCGAAATCTACAACGTCATCAACAACATTCCCACCACCATCGTGCTGATAATGTTTGCCTACATCATGCGCCCGGGCATCCAGACGCTGATTTTCTCCATGACCATCACCGGCTGGGTGAGCATGGCGCGGTTTGTGCGCAACCAGATTGTGATTATCCGCGACCGGGATTACAACCTGGCCTCCCGCTGCCTGGGCACGGGCACTTTCCGCATCATCACGCGCAACCTGCTGCCCTACCTGGTCAGCGTCATCATGCTGCGCATGGCCCTGGCTATCCCGGGGGCCATTGGCAGCGAGGTGTTCATCACCTACATCGGCCTGGGCTTGCCGGTCAGCATTCCCTCGCTGGGCAACCTCATCAACGTGGGGCGCAAGCTGGTCACCACATCACTGGCCTATCAGCTGATCTTCCCCACGGTGGTGCTGTCCATCGTGACCATTTCCTTCTATATTATCGGCAACGCCTTCGCGGACGCGGCCGACCCGAGGAACCATGTATGAGTGAAACGACAAAAACCCCCGAACCGGTCCTGCAGGTAAAGGACCTCAACGTCAAATTCAGCCTGCGCGGGCGTGTGCTGCACGCCATCCGTGGGGTGACCATGGATATCTACCGCGGCGAGAGCCTGGCCATCGTGGGGGAATCGGGCTCGGGCAAATCCGTGCTGACCAAGACCTTCATGGGCCTGCTTGACCAAAACGGCTGGGTGGATTCCGGCAGCATTGTCTTTGAGGGGGAGGACCTGACCACCTTCAGCGCCGAGAAGGACTGGCTGCGCATCCGCGGCCGCAAAATCGCCATGGTGCTGCAGGACCCCATGACCAGCCTCAACCCATTGAAGACTATCGGCAAGCAGATTGGCGAGGCGCTGATGCTGCACCAGGGCCTTAAGGGCGAGGAGGCGGACAAGCGCATCCAGGAGGTGCTGCTGGACGTGGGCATTGACGAGCCGGCGCGCCGCATGAAGCAATACCCGCACCAGTTCTCCGGCGGCATGCGCCAGCGCGTGGTCATCGCCATCGCCATCGCCTGCCAATCGCAGATTCTCATCTGTGATGAGCCCACCACCGCGCTGGATGTCACCATCCAGGCGCAAATCTTGCAGCTGATCCGCAACCTGATCCATAAGTACGACCTGACGGCCGTCTACATCACCCACGACCTGGGCGTGGTGGCCAACATTGCCGACCGCATCGCCGTGATGTATGCCGGCGACATCGTGGAGATCGGCACCTGCGAGGAGATTTTCTACGACCCGCGCCACCCGTATACCTGGGCGCTGCTCAGCTCGCTGCCGCAATTGGGCCGCAAGGGCGAGGCGCTGTACGCCATCAAAGGCACACCGCCCAACCTGTTCAACGAGGTGGTGGGCGATGCCTTCGCTCCGCGCAACCCCCACGCGTTGAATATCGATTTCCGCGAGCGGCCGCCGTACTTTGACGTAAGCCCCACCCACAGGGTGCGCAGCTGGCTGGAGGACCCGCGGGCCCCCAAGGTGGAACCGCCCGAAATCCTCAAGCGCATCCGCGAGCAAGGAGGGTCGCTGTATGAGCACTGCTAAACAGCCCATCATCCAGGTGAAGGACCTGCACATCGCCTTTGGCGAGCGCAGGCGCCGGTTTGAGGCCGTGCGCGGCGTCACCTTTGACATCTACAAGGGGGAGACCTTCGGCCTGGTGGGCGAGTCCGGTTCGGGCAAAACATCCATCGGCCGGGCCATCATCCGCGTGTATTCCATCTCGGGCGGCGAGGTCATCTACGATGGCCAGCGCATCTCCGGCAAAATCGACCCGGAGCTGGACAGGCGCGTCACCCGCGAAATCCAGATGATTTTTCAAGACCCCATGGCGTCGCTCAATGAGCGCGCCAAGGTGGATTACATTGTGGCCGAGGGCCTGTACAGCACCGAGAAGGGCCTCAGCCGGGAGGAGCGCACGCGCCGCGTGCACGGGGCGCTGATGGATGTGGGCCTGCTGCCGGAGTTTGCCAGCCGCTTTCCCCACGAGTTTTCGGGCGGCCAGCGCCAGCGCATCGGCATCGCGCGCGCGTTGGTGATGGACCCAAAGTTCATCATCGCCGACGAGCCCATCTCCGCCCTGGACGTGTCCATCCGCGCCCAGGTGCTCAACCTGATGAGCACTTTGCAAAAGGAGCGCGGGCTGACCTACATGTTCATCTCCCACGACCTGTCCGTCATGCGCTTTATCTGCGACCGCATCGCCGTCATCCATCGGGGCGTGCTGGTGGAGTTGGGCAACACCGAGCAGCTGTTCCGCCTGCCGCTGCACCCCTACACCCAGGCGCTGCTCAGCGCGGTGCCCATGCCCAACCCGACCTATGAAAAGAAAAAGCAGCCCATCGCCTACGATGAATCCGTGCACGACTACAGCGTGGACAAGCCCGTCTGGCAGGAGATTGAGCCCGGCCACTTCGTGCTGGCCAACCAGCAGGAGCGGGACAGATACATGGAGCGCCTGGCCGCGTGCGCCATCCCCGAAAGGGTTTAACCATCGCCTTCCCGGTTTATATTCATAGAAAGACAACGCGGCGGTGGCTTTGTCCGCATGCAAGAAACCACTGCCTCCATTCGTTGTATGGTAGCAAGGAGGCGATTTGAACACGATGAAACACATGACGCGTATTTTGTCACTGGCCCTGATGCTGATGCTGGCCCTGGGCGCGGCCCAGGCCGTCCAGGTGGAAGCACCTACCCGCACCGACACCATCTTGCTGGAGGGGCAGGAGGAGACCTACACCGCCACCCAGTACGCCGATGAAAACCTGATTGTCTGGTATGATGCGGACAACTTTGCCGCCCAGCCCATTGACGGCGGCGTGCGCCTGCAGCTGATTGAAAACGCCCTGCCGGGCGAAGTCGCGCTGGAGGTGCTGCATGTGGGCGATACCCAGGCCCCCAGCGTGGAGCGCTTCGCGCAGGAGCAGGCGGCCATGCAGCAGCAGGGCTGGGTGCTCTCCAACCCCTTTGACCAGCCAATGGTGATGGGCGCGGACCCCGCCAAGGGCGTGCTGGCTACCCGCGATGGGCAGACGATGGAGCTCTATCAGCTGATTCAAAACGGCATGACCTACCACATCATGCTGCGCTATCCCACCGAGGCCGCCGAGGGCTGGGGCGCGCGCATGCTGCACATGGCGCAGACGCTCAACCAGCGGGCGGAGTAACCATCACCGTACGGATTCATTGAACACCTGATTCTCTTAAAATTAAAACAGGGACGGCACGTGCCGTCCCTGTTTCGTCTCTATCTTCTGGTGAATTATTGGATGATATCCTTCACCTTATCCTTGAAGCTTTTCTGGTTGTCATATTCCTTGCCGGTGGAGTGCTGCTCAAACTCCTTGAGCAGTTCCTTCTGCTTGGCGCTCATGCGCTTGGGCACCTCCACCCGCACGGTGACCACCAGGTCGCCCTTTTGCGTGGTGTGCAGACGGGGCATGCCCTTGCCCTTGATGCGGAACTTGGTATCCGTCTGCGTGCCCTCGGGAATTTTCTGCTTCACCGGGCCTTCCAGCGTGGGGATGTCCAGCTCCGCGCCCAGGGCCGCCTGGGTGAAGGAAATCGGCATGTCCATGTACAGCGTGGTGCCGTCGCGCCGGAATACCTTGTGGGGCGCCACGTTGACCACAATCTGCAGGTCGCCGTTGGGGCCGCCGTTGAAGCCGGGCTCGCCCTGGCCGTTCATCACAATCACCTGGCCGTTGTCAATGCCGGCCGGGATGTTGACGTTGGCCGTGCGCTTGCGCCGCTGACGGCCGGAGCCCGAGCATGTGGCACAGGGCTCCTTCACCATTTTGCCGGTGCCCTGGCAGGTGTTGCATGGGCGCACCGTGACCATGAAGCCGCCCTGGCTGCGCACCTGGCCCGAGCCGCCGCACGTGGTGCAGGTGACAGGCTGGGTGCCGGGCTTGGCGCCGCTGCCGCTGCACGTTTCGCACAGCTCGTTGCGGTTGAACTCAAAGCTTTTCTTAACGCCCCGGGCTGCCTCCTCAAACGTGATGCGCAGGCTGAACCGCAGGTCGTTGCCTGGCCGCGGCGCGTTGTGGCTGCGCGCGGCGCCGCCCATGCCGCCGCCAAACAGCTGGTCGAAAATGCTCTCGAACCCGCCCATCTGGCTGGCGTCAAAGCCGCCGAACCCGCCAAAGCCGCCCATGCCGCCCATCTGCGGGCCGTCCATGCCGAATTGGTCATAGCGCGCGCGCTTGTCCGGGTCGGACAGCACCTCGTTGGCTTCGTTCAGCTCTTTGAAGCGGGCCTCCGCCGCCTTGTCATTGGGGTGCAGGTCCGGGTGGGACTCCTTGGCCAGCTTGCGGAAGGCTTTTTTGATGTCCGCCTGGCTGGCCTTTTTGTCGACCCCCAGCACCTCATAGTAATCGCGTTTTGTTGTCATTGCCTCTCCAAAGGGGTGTAGGGGGATACCGTTGCGGGGAACCTTTTGTGAACAAAAGGTTTCCCCGCACCCCTCCAAAAAACTTTAATGAATTTTATGGTACATCATCTACATGTTAAAGTTCTTTGGGGGTTTGGGGTCTTTCTTTCCAGAAAGACCCCAACGTTCCTCCCTATCCCGTGTTCTTAGTGTACCTCGCCGTCAGCGTTGACGGAGCCGTCCGGGTTCTCCATCGGGCCCTGCTGGAAACCACCGTCCGGGCCGGGCTGGCCGTCCTGGGGCTGGCCTTCCTGCTGGTATAGCTTGCCAAAGATTTCATAGACCTTCTGGGTCATGGCGTCCATGGCGGGTTTGATTTCGTCGGCCTTGCCGCCCTCGCGGACCTTCTTGAAGTCGGCGATTTCGTTTTCGACGGTCATTTTGTCTTCGCTGGTCAGCTTTTCACCGTTGTCGCGCAGCTGCTTCTCCAGGTCGTAGATGAGGTTGTCGGCGCGGTTGAGGGTTTCGACCTCTTCCTTGCGGCGCTTATCATCCTCGGCGAACTGCTCGGCCTCCTTGACGCGGGCGTTGATTTCGTCCTCGGTCAGGTTGGTGGAGGCGGTGATGGTGATGTTCTGGCTGTTGCCGGTGCCCAGGTCCTTGGCGGACACGCTGACGATGCCGTTCTTGTCGATGGCGAACTTGACCTCAATCTGCGGCACGCCGCGGGGGGCGGCCGGGATGCCGGTCAGCTGGAAGCGGCCCAGCGTCTTGTTGTCAAAGGCCATGGGGCGCTCGCCCTGCAGCACGTGGATTTCCACTGTGGTCTGGCCGTCCGCCGCCGTGGAGAACACCTGGCTCTTCTCGGTGGGGATGGTGGTGTTGCGGTCGATCAGGCGGGTGAAGATGTGGCCTTCGGTCTCCAGCCCCAGGCTAAGGGGGGTGACATCCAGCAGCAGCACATCCTTGACTTCGCCGCCCAGCACGCCGGCCTGGATGGCCGCGCCGATGGCAACGCACTCGTCGGGGTTGATGCCCTTGAAGGGCTCTTTGCCGGTGATGTTCTTCACTGCGTCCTGCACGGCGGGGATGCGGGTGGAGCCGCCCACCAGAATCACCTTGTCAATCTGCTGGGCCGTCAGGCCGGCGTCTTTCAGCGCGGTCTGCATGGGGCCGATGGTGCGCTCCACCAGGTCGGCGGTCAGCTCGTTAAACTTGGCGCGGGTCAGGGTGACGTCCAGGTGTTTGGGGCCGTTGGCGTCGGCGGTGATGAAGGGCAGGTTGATGTTGGCTGCCATCACGCCGCTCAGGTCAATCTTGGCCTTCTCGGCGGCTTCCTTCAGGCGCTGGTAGGCCATGCGGTCCTTCTTGAGGTCGATGCCGTTTTCCTTGCGGAAGATTTCGGCCACGTAGTCGATGACGCGGTCGTCAAAGTCGTCGCCGCCCAGGGCGGTGTCGCCGTTGGTGGCCAGCACTTCGAACACGCCGTCGCCGATCTCCAGCAGGCTGACGTCAAAGGTGCCGCCGCCCAGGTCGTAGACCAGAATCTTGTGGCTGTGCTCCTTGTCCAGGCCGTAGGCCAGGCTGGCTGCGGTGGGCTCGTTGATGATGCGCATCACTTCCAAGCCCGCGATGCGGCCGGCATCCTTGGTGGCCTGGCGCTGCGAGTCGGAGAAGTACGCGGGCACGGTGATGACCGCCTGGGTCACGCTCTCGCCCAGGTACGCTTCCGCGTCCTGCTTGAGCTTTTGCAGAATCATCGCGCTGATGTCCTGGGGGGTGTAGTTCTTGCCGTCGATGGAAATTTTATAGTCGGTGCCCATCTTCCGCTTGATAGAGGAGATGGTGCGGTCCGGGTTGGTGATGGCCTGGCGCTTGGCAATCTGGCCGACCAGCCGCTCGCCGTCCTTGGCAAAGGCCACGACGGAGGGCGTGGTGCGGCCGCCTTCGGGGTTGGTGATGACGACGGGCTCGCCGCCTTCCATCACGGCCACGCAGCTGTTGGTGGTACCAAGGTCAATACCGATAATTTTACTCATGTGTGTTTCCTCTCTTTATTCCGATTGATTGTTTACGATCTATTGTATGCCTCAGGCGACGATCACTTTGACCATCGCGTGGCGAAGCACCTGGTCTCCCAGCTGGTAGCCCTTCAAAAATACCTGGGCCACGGTGCCGGGTTCGCCCTCCTCGGGCGTGCCCTGGGTGACGGCATCCTCCAGCCGGGGATCAAATGGCTGGCCCACCCGGTCAATCACGCTGACGCCGCGCTTCTCCAGCGCCTCCATCAGCTGCTTTTGCACCAGCTTGACGCCGCTGCACAGCGCTTCATCGCTGCTTTCCGCGTCCAGCGCGCGCTCCAGGTTGTCGACGACGGGCAAAATGGTCTTAATGAAGCTGGCCGCGCCATCTTCAAAGGCCTCTGCCCGCACGCTCTGGTTGCGGCGGCGGAAGTTGTCAAAATCCGCCTGCACGCGCTGGGCCATGGTGAGGTACTCATCGCGCTGGGTCTCCGCCTCGCTGAGGCGGGTTTCCAACGCCTGCAGGGCCTCGTTGTGGGCGGTGTCGGGCAGGGGCGCGTCCTGCGCGGGCTGCTCCTGGGGGATTGGCTCCTGCGCCTTGGCGGTTGCCTCCGGGTTGGTCTGCCGTTTGCTTGTCTTCATTGATTCCTCCGGGTCATTCATCGTTGGGGGTCATTAAAATCTGGCTGAGCGTGCGCCCGGCGACGGACAAAGTGTCCAGCACCTGGCGGTAAGGCATGCGCGTGGGGCCGATGACCCCAATGGCGCCTCTGTGGCCGCGGCCCACGTCGTACGAGCAGGTCACGATGGACAGGTCTGCCATGCGGGGGATGCCGCTCTCCGGGCCGATGCGCACCGACAGGCCGCCATCGGCGTCTGCCTTGAGCAGGCTGAGCAGCGAGTCGGTCTCGTTGAGGGCGCTGAGCATGTCGCAGGCCTTGGCCACATCGGCGTACTCAGGGTGGCGCAGCATGTTGTGGCTGCCGGCCACGCGCAGGCTGTCATTGGCGGACTGTCGCTCCAGTTGACCGGCCAGCTCCGCGATGCCTTCCAGCACCTGCGGGTCCAGCGGCGCCTGCTGGGAGAAGCTTTTGAGCAGCTTCTGCGCCTCGCGCAGCGTCTGGCCGCGCAGGCGGTCTGACAGCATGCGGCTGATGGCGTACAGGCCGTCATGGTCCAGCATGTCGGACACGTGCAATACAGCGTCGCGGATGATGCCGCCGTCGGTCACCACCACAATCAGGGCGGAGGCCCGGCTGATGGGCACTAGGTGCAGGCTGTTGATGCGCAGCTCGTCCTGCTTGGGCATCATCACCACCGAGGGGTACTGCGTCAGCTCGCTGAGGGCCTCGGCCATGCCGTTGACCACATCGTTGAGCTGTTTCACGCGGCCCATCAGGTCGCGGCGGATGCGCTCGGCCTCGGTATCGGGCAGGGGCTCCGCTTCGTGCAGGCTGTCCACGTACAGGCGATACGCCTTGGCGTTGGGCACGCGGCCCGCGGATACGTGGGGCTGCTCCAGGTAGCCCAGCTCGGTCAGGTCGCTCATCTCATTGCGGATGGTGGCGCTGGACAGGCCCAGCATGTACTTGCCCGAGATGGTGCGGGAGCCCACCGGCGACGCGGTGCGCACATAGTCATCTATGATGGCCCGCAGGATGCGCTTTTTGCGCTCGTCCAGCTGCATGTGCTCCCTCCTTCTCGTGATGGTTTGCTGTCGGGTTCGGCCGCTGTGATGGTTTTCGTACCATCTCAAGGGGCATTTCCTATCAGCGTTTCGCTTGCGTTTTCCTTTGTTGTTAGCACTCTCGTCGATTGAGTGCTAATCAACGTACTCAATGTAACACGCATCGGGGGCCTTGTCAAGGCCGAATTGCCCCAATTTGACAAATCCCTGCCGTCTTTTTACTTGGAGTAAATTTTGATTGGGAATAACGTTTTATTGAGGCCGAAGTTGGGTAACATAGTGATTGACAGGGCACATGCCCGCAAGTAAGGGGAGGAGTACATTGATAATGAAGAAGAACATTGCCAAAATGCTCAATGACCAGGTAAACAAGGAGCTGTTTTCCGCGTACCTGTATCTGGAGTTCAACAACTGGCTGATGGATCAGGGCTTCACCGGTTTTGCCCATTGGTATCGCATCCAGGCCATGGAAGAGCGCGATCACGCGATGCTGATCTACGATTATCTGCACCACAACAACGAGACGGTGGACCTGCAGGCCATCGAGCAGCCCAACACGGAGGCCCAGTCCGTGCTGGACATCCTCAAGGCTGGCCTGGAGCATGAGGAGTACATCACCGCCTCGATTCATGATATTTACGAAGTGGCCCTCAAGGAGAAGGACTACCGCACCAAGGAGTTCCTAGACTGGTTCGTCAAGGAGCAAGGCGAAGAGGAAGCCAACGCCAACGACCTTATCGACCGCGCCACCATCCTGGGCGACGACCGCAAGGCCCTATACATCATGAACGGCGAGCTGGCCACCCGTGCCTACGCGCCGCCCTCGCTGACCATTACCTGATTTTCACAGGTTCTCACATCCTTTCCGCCGGG
>CALNAU010000196.1 GCA_937874275.1 uncultured Clostridia bacterium
AAGGCGAGGAACTCCTCACGCGTGACAGTTTCCTTTTCGACAAGCAAGTCGGCCAGGCCGTGCAACTTGTCCATGTGTGTCTTCAGCGTGTCCACCGCTACTTCGTAGCACTGCTTGAGTATGGAGGCAACTTCGCGGTCGATTTCAGCGGCCACATGCTCGCTGTATTCGCGGGACTGGCCAAACTCCATCCCGACAAACACTTCCTGGTCATGCCCCAGGTAGATGGTGCCCAACTTGTCGCTCATGCCCAGCTGTGTCACCATCTGGCGGGTCAGCTCGGTCGCACGCTTCAAATCAGACTGCGCGCCGGTATATACATCGTTCTCAATCAATTTGACTGCCGCATGGCCGCCAAACATCATGGAAATCACCTGCAGCATTTTGCTGCGGCTTTGCAGGTCAAACTCCTTCTCAGGAAGCGACAGCGTGAAGCCGCCCGCGCCGCCGCGCGGCACAATGGTTACCGTGTGCACCTCGTCGCACAGCGGCAGGTAATGGCCGACAACCGCGTGCCCGGCTTCGTGATAAGCGATGATGCGTTTGTCCTCTTCCAACACCTTGTGGCTCTTTTTTTCGGGTCCCATCTGCACACGTTCAACCGCCTGGATGAGATCGGACTGTTGAATTTTGGCGCGGTGCTTGCGCGCCGCGACCAGAGCGCCTTCGTTCATCACGTTTTCCAAATCAGCACCGGTAGCAAAAGGCGTGCGCTTGGCGATGTTCTCCAAATCCACATCATCGGCCAAGGGCTTGCCCTTGGCATGCACCTTGAGGATGGCGATACGGCCATTGATATCCGGATAGTGAACGGTAACCTGTCGGTCAAAACGGCCGGGACGAAGCAGAGCAGGGTCCAGGATGTCGTGGCGGTTGGTGGCCGCCATCACAATCACGCCTTCATTGGTGGCAAAGCCATCCATTTCAACCAGCAGCTGGTTGAGCGTCTGCTCGCGCTCATCATGACCGCCGCCCAGGCCCGCGCCGCGGTGACGACCGACCGCGTCTATCTCGTCGATAAAGACAATGCTGGGCGCGGCGCGCTTGGCCTGGTCAAACAAATCGCGCACACGGCTGGCGCCCACACCGACAAACATCTCCACAAAATCGGAGCCGCTGATGGAGAAGAACGGCACCTTGGCCTCACCGGCTACAGCCTTGGCAAGCAAAGTTTTACCAGTCCCGGGGGGGCCCACCAACAGCACGCCTTTGGGGATACGCGCGCCAAGTTCCAGATACTTCTTGGGCTCTTTGAGAAAGTCTACAATCTCTTTGAGCTCTTCTTTTTCTTCATCGGCGCCTGCCACATCGGCAAAGGTAATCTTGTTCTTGTTAGGGTCAACCATGTTGGCGTGACTCTTGCCAAAGCTCATCACCTTGGAGTTGCCACCGGTCTGCTGGCGCATCATGACGTACCAGAATACCATTACCAAAGCAAGCGGCAGCAGGAAGGGCAGCATTTCCAAGTACCAGGGTGTCACCACGGGTGGCAAATACTCCAGCCGCAGCTTGCGTCCACCAAACGACATATCATTGATGCTGACCATATCGGGATCAAGCTTGTTCTCCGCCGCGTACATGCGCGTCAGCGTATCGACAAATTCCGGGCCTATCGTGCTCTCAAAATCATAGCGCGCAGGAAAATCAGCCTCTGATGTGAGGCTGGGAGACGCTAAGCCATACAGGGTATTTCCGCGGATGGCGACCCTGGCCACTTTGCCTTCGGAAATATTCTGCAACAAATCAGGGTACTTGAGCCGGTTGGTGGGGATGCTGATGCTTTCGGATATCATAAAAGCAACCAAAAGAAATGCCGCAATCATGAATACATAGCCAAGCATGCTGCGAGATTTACGCAATAGGGGGTTCCTCCTTAAAAAGTGCCATACCGTAGTAGATTATATCACGCTGTTCCTTGATGACGCAAGCAAATCGCGGGCCAATGTGTGGCGCTGATGTAAACCTTTGCAAAACACCAATCAGCCGTCACCGTGATTCGATTGATTGCATGTATATCAGGTGTATATCTTCGGGTCCAGTACGCCAACCTCGGGCAGGTTGCGATACTTTTCCGCGTAATCCAGACCATAGCCTACCACAAACTCGTTGGGGATGATAAAGCAGGCGTAGTCAACCTTGAGGTCATTTTTGCGCCGCTCGGGTTTGTCCAAAAGTGTGGCCAACCGTACAGATTTGGCGCCGCGTTGCGTGAGGGTTTGCTTAATATAGGAAAGCGTCAATCCACTATCCACTATGTCCTCAATCACCAGCACATCCTTGCCCAGCACGTCGTGATCCAAGTCCTTCAGGATGCGTACAACGCCGGAGGTCTTGGTGCTGCTGCCGTAGCTGGAGATGGCCATAAAGTCAATCGTCAGCGGCAGGTCCAACTCCCGCAGCAAATCGGTGAAAAACAGCACAGCGCCTTTGAGGATACAGACACACATTAGATCTTTCCCCTCATAATCTTTTTGCAGTTGCGCCGCAAGCTTAGCAACCGCCTGGCTGATTTCATCCTTGGTAATCAGCACCCTATCCAAATCCCTGTACAGCACCCAATCCCTCTGCATAACTCTTTCACTCGCTTTCATTGCTGTTTGCGTCTATCTGGTCGGGCAACCGCCCTCGGTAGCATAGTGTTATGGGCTTTGTTGTCGCACCTGTCACCGCCGCAGTCTGGGCCAACCCAACCCCAACAACCCATAGTATATCCGGGCCTCGAGCCAGCACGGGCCACATATCGCGTAGCGGCCTGTCTACCTTGCGGTTGATCAGATACTCCTTGAGGCTTTGTGTGCCTCCCAACCCCAGCGGCGCAATCCTGTCCCCGGGCTGACGATATCGCAGCTGCGCGCCCGCCAGCATTGCCCCGTCAAAGCATTCGATTCTGCGGTTGCCCGCCTTTGGCTGATTCGTCTCCTGCAATTGACCTAAGGGCAGCAATTCGGCGTCAGGCTTCACAACGTGCAGCCGTTCCCAGCCACGATACGCTTTGACTCCTCCCGACAAATTGGCACTGCTGCCCGGCCTTTCAAGCAGCAGAAGACGCATGCGCTCGGTCTGCTCAAAATCCAGCACCACATCGGCGGTTTCGCATAGGCCGCGCAGCATGCGCCGCTGCGCCGCCACCGCCACTGATGACAGCGGCTGCGTCATCACAAAGTACAGAGGCGCTTGCAAACAAGCATTTGCTTGAAGCCAGTTTGTCACATAGTCAGACCAGAAAACTTCTTCGTCAGACAGAATCACGCTTGTTCTGCCAAGGTTGCGGACGCTTGACGGACAAATATCCGTCATGATGGGCATGAGCCTCTTGCGTATGGCGTTTCGCAAAAAGCGTTCGTCCTCGTTGCTCTCGTCCTCACGCCAAGATTGTCCGAGCCCGGTCAGGTATTGAATGATATCATGCCTTCTGGTGCCAAGCAATGGGCGCCAGATGTGACCGCTCACTTCCCGCATAGATGCCAATCCCTTGTTGCCTGTGCCCACCATGAGACGCATCAGCATGGTTTCTGCCTGATCATCCAAATGGTGCCCCAGCACCAGCCATTCGTTTTCGGCGTTGGACATAGCCTTCGCGAATGCCTGGTAGCGAGCAACTCTTGCGTTCGCCTCCACATTTCCGTCGCATGAAACAATAACATATTCAACGATGAGCGGTAATGCATGCTCTTCACAAAACGCACGAACAAAAGCAGCATCCAAATCCGCGTTGTCCCGCAGACCATGATGTACATGGACACACGTCAACGATAGCGGATACTGTTTCTTTAGCTCGAGCAACAGCAATGCCAACGCGACAGAGTCTGCGCCACCCGATAAACCTAAGACCAGCTTTGCGGGCTGTCCTATCTTGAGGTAAGAAGCTGTCACTCGTTTCATTAGCTCATCCATATTTGACATTCTAACCAAATCAACTTCATTGAACAAGCAGAAAGAAAGAATTAGAATATTGACTTTCTTTGACCATTGTGTTATGATCTATTTGTCGCTGAAAAGCGGCCACCAAATTAACAGGACACATGACTTAGGAGGAAACGTATGTTTACACTAATTCCCTATCGCCGTTATCTGAGCAGCCCCACCGGCAGCCGAGGCTCCTTGATGAACGATTCCTTTTTCCGCTCGTTCATGAACATGAGCGACAGCCTTGGTAGCAATGGTTTCCGCGTGGACATCCGCGAAAAGGACAATGCCTACCTGCTAGAGGCTGAACTGCCCGGCGTGGCCGAAGACAACATCAACCTCACTGTGGATGGGGATGTGTTGACCATCAGCGCCGATATCAGCAGCGAGACAAAGGACGAACGCCAGAATTACTATTACTCCGAACGCCGTACCGGCCATGTAGAGCGTTCCTTCAACTTGGAGGGCATCGATCAGGATGCCATCACAGCCAACTGCAAGAATGGCATTCTCTACGTTGATTTGCCCAAGCAAAAGCCAGTGCCCGAAAAAACGGCGCGCAAGATTCAAATCATCAACGCTCCCCGGCTGGAGGAGAACAAAGACGAAACAAAGTCCGTGTAACAAAACACACAAATTTCAGGGGCTGCCAATTGATGGCGGCCTCTTTGCTTATCCTTTTTACTGCCAGGCACATTCCTACAAATATGTCAAAGGGCTTTGCACCGTTTGGCCCTTTGCTTGACGCAGATTTGTCTGGATAGTAGAATAATGAATAGATTCTAACATCAGTAAGGGGATATGCATGAACATCATGAATCGGTTGGAAAGAAAACTATATCGGCTGCGCGTTGAGCCGTTTTTTCGATACATTATCTTTGCGATGGCGGGTGTTTACTTGCTCCAAATGCTTTTTCCGCCGTTTAATCTCATCAGCAAATTGTTGCTGGTCATGCCCATGGTGTATCTGGGCGAAGTATGGCGATTGATCAGTTTCCTCATCGTTCCCCCGCTGTATGATCCGTTTTCTGCGCTGCTGAATATGTACTTTTACTACTTCATCGGCACCTCGCTGGAGAGCAAATGGGGAGCGCGTCGGTTTTTGCTGTACTTCCTGTTGGGCGCATTGGGCGCAGTGTTAGCCGCGTTGATTACACAGGTTGGCACCAATCACTTTTTATACATGTCGATGTTTTTCGCATTTTCTTTGCTGCATCCGGAGCAGGAGTTGTTGCTTTTCTTCGTCTTGCCTGTCAAGATGAAGTGGTTGGCCCTGTTCAACGCTGTTTACTACATATACATGTTCATCGTGGGCGATTGGCCGCAGCGCGTGGCCATGATATTCAGCCTGCTCAACCTCTTCCTGTTCTTCGGCGGCGACATGCTGACCATGATACGCGATTCTATCAATCACTGGCAGCGTAAACGCCGCTTTCAGAACGCGCAGCGCCGATAAACCACGGTTCTTCACGGCAGCAAGTTGTAAAGTATTGCAATCGCCTCCCTGTTTCGCATACACACTCTAAATACAGCAGATAAGCCCCGGACGCAATGCATCCGGGGCTTACCTATTTGAAATAAGTTGACGAGCGCAGCCTGTAAGCCGAGTTCTGTCTGGAATGGCCATCTGTCTAGGCGTTCCGTCGCCGGGACGCTCAAGCGATTACGAAAGCGGGACGGGCCGCCCCATGTGCTTTCAACTATCTTGCACCAGGTGGGGTTTACATGACGGACAAGTCGCCAGGCCGCCGGTGCGCTCTTACCGCACCTTTCCACCCTTACCGAACAAATCGGCGGTATCTCTCTGTTGCACTCGCCTTGGAGTCGCCTCCACCAGCCGTTAGCTGGCACCCTGCCCTGTGGTGCTCGGACTTTCCTCATGCCTGTTGGGCATGCGGCCATTCAGCTGCCTCATCAGCTTATACGATAGGTCAAACGATAATCATTCGGCCGCAGGTCTCACACTCCACCAATTTGCCGGACTTGATGCTGTGCAGTACGGAAGAAGGGAAGGACATGTTGCAGCCACCGCATTGTCCCTCCTGCAAGCGAGCCATGGGCGGCACGCTGTGCTGCTTGATGGAATTATATTTTTCAAGGTACTCCGCTTCGATGCCGTCCAATTTTTCCCGTGCTTTGGCTCGCAGCTGCTCGACGACAACCTGCATGTCTTTATATTCCGCGTCATACTCGTCGCGCAACGGAATAAATTCATCCCTGGCGGCAATCAGCCGTACTTTGACGTCCCGCTGCATGCGATCGCGGTCGGCCGCGTTTTTGCGGATACGGCGTGTCTCCTGCTCAAAGTCGTTAAGCGAGCCAGACAGCCGTTGGGCTTCCTCGATAAAGGCACGGATGTCTTCGCTGCTGTCGGCAGGCTGTTCCTGGATGCGGGTTTGCAGCTGCTTCAGCTGGTCTTCCGCCAGGCCGATGGCATCCTTCAGCGCGTCCATACGGTCTACCATCGCCAGAATTTCATCTTCAATCTGCTTGAGGCTCTTTTGAAGATCCTGATATGAGTCACGGAGCTTGACAAGCTTCTGCCGTTTGGGCGACCTGCGAATAGACGCCTCCAGGTTATCCACCTCAACGTCAGCCTGCTGATACTCCCACAATCGTTCTAATTGGTTCATACTACCTCCTCACAGGGTACAGCCCCTGGCGCCTGAAATGGCCGCAGATGCATGCACCCCCACATGATATTGTAGTGTATTCAAAGTGTTTTGTAAATAGAGCGCCAGCTCATGCATCATACCCACCTCGGTATGGTAATGTCCGCCATCAAACAAAACGAATCCGCTTTCTGCCGCGGCCAATGCGTTGTGATGGCGCACCTCCCCCGTCAGGTAGGCCTGCGCACCGGCTTCTCGGGCCGCAAGATACCCTTCATCGTAAGCGCCGCCAGCTATAGCCAGCGTCCGGATGACTACGTCCGGTTTGCCATAGCAGCGCAACCGCTGCCCCAGCACCTCGCCGATTTGTGTGCCCAGCATTCGGGCAGAGATGGGTTGTGGCAACTCCCCCAGATAGATAAAAGGGTCAGCCTTGCGAAGGTCGTTCAAACCCAGTTTTCGACCAATGACTGCGCCACCGCTTAGGTATGTTTGATCCAAATTGGTGTGGGCACTGATGACAGACAACCCGCTGCGGAGTATCTGTCCAAGCAACGCCCCCTCATAAGTATCCTGTCTCAATGTCTTGACCGCGTGAAACATCAGCGGATGATGGACAACCAGCAATTGTGCGCCCTTGTCCAATGCCTCCTGCACCACGGCAGGCGTCGCATCCAGCGCTACTAATATGTTGTCCACCTCAGCATGAGGAGAGCCAATTAGAAAGCCGGCGTTATCAAAATCCTCCTGGGTTTCAAACGGCGCAATTGCATTGATGAGGTCAAAGATCTGTTGATTCGTTGGCTTTCGCACGCTCAATCTCCTCCGACAGCCATTGCAGCTGTTGTTTTTTCTGTTCGTCCCGTCCGGCCGACAATACGCATACACGCCAGAGCAGGTAATCCAGCACGCTGGCGCTTTCGGTGCTTCGCAGTGTTGGGCCAATGGCCACCTGCTTGTCAGTATACCGCGCCGTGCCTCGCTCGGCGGTTATCACCGTGTAGAATCGTCCGGCGGCACTTACCACATCTTCACAATCCAGGCGATAACCGTACTCTGCCAATGCCCGGCGAACCCTATCGGTCTCGGTTTGTGCTGACAGCACCAGCCTGGCATCGCCAATGCGATGATGCCCAGCCAGTATCTCCACCATGGTCTCGCCGCCGATACCGGCAATGACCACGGTATCCACACGTTTGGTGACTGCGGCCAGCCCATCCGCCACCACGAAATCGGCACGGTTGTGCAAACCGTGCCGCGCCAGCAGTCTCCTGGCCTTGTTCAATGAATCCGGGCTGATATCGCTGATGATCATACGCTGGCAGATGCCCTGTCCCAACAGCCAGCAGGCCAACCGCCCATGGTCGGCGCCGATATCAGCTGCCAGTGCGCACTTAGGAACCCGGTTGGCCACAGCTTGCAGACGCGCATCCAACTTGGGCAGGCGCAATCTCAGCTTATCCGTCAATCGAGAAAATCCTTCAATTTCTTGCTGCGGCTGGGGTGGCGCAGCTTGCGCAGCGCCTTGGCTTCAATCTGTCGTATACGCTCGCGGGTAACGTGGAACTCTTTGCCCACCTCTTCCAGCGTGCGCGGATTGCCATCATCCAGCCCAAAGCGCAGACGAAGCACCTTAGCCTCGCGTGGGGTCAGGGTATCCAACACCTCCCACAGCAGCTCTTTCATCAAAGCATTGGAGGCAGCTTCAGCCGGTGCCGGTGCGTCCTCATCCTGTATGAAGTCACCCAGGTGGCTGTCCTCTTCTTCGCCAATTGGGGTTTCCAGCGACACCGGCTCCTGCGCGATCTTGATAATCTCACGCACCTTGTTTTCACTGATACCCATGGCCTTGGCAATCTCCTCCGGGGTGGGCTCACGCCCATACTCCTGCAATAGCTGGCGGGAGATACGAATCAGCTTGTTGATGGTCTCCACCATGTGCACGGGTATGCGAATGGTGCGCGCCTGGTCGGCAATGGCGCGTGTGATGGCCTGCCTGATCCACCAGGTGGCGTAGGTGGAAAACTTGTAGCCCTTGGTGTAGTCAAACTTCTCCACTGCCTTGATAAGGCCCAGGTTGCCCTCCTGTATCAAATCCAGAAACAGCATGCCGCGGCCGACATAACGTTTGGCGATGGAAACGACCAAGCGCAGATTGGCCTCGGCCAGTTCGCGCTTTGCGTGCTCATCCCCCGCTTCCATGCGTTTGGCGATTGCCACTTCTTCGTCAGCAGTCAGCAGGGGCACCTTGCCGATTTCCTTCAGGTACATGCGAACAGGGTCATCAATATTGATGGCCTCGGGCACCGTGAGGTCGATCTCTTCTTCCTCCTCGGTGTTATCCTCGGTATTTGACTCCTTGTCGCCGCCCTCTTTGTCGTCTTCCTTGCTCACTTGAATGCCCATGCTGTCCAGCGTCTCCAGCACCAGCTCAAACTGCTCGGGCTCCACCTCGTCAGTGGCCAGAATGGTTAAAATCTCATTATAGCTGATGCTGCCCTT
Organism: uncultured Clostridia bacterium; assembly: GCA_937874275.1. Taxonomy (GTDB): domain Bacteria; phylum Bacillota; class Clostridia; order Christensenellales; family Aristaeellaceae; genus UBA1038. Next base: position 9,021 of record CALNAU010000196.1, read on the forward strand.
GGCCTTAGCGGCTTCGTACAGTTCCTGCAGCTTCTGATCCAGCTTCTGCTGTGCTTTCATACTCATCCAGAAACGTCCTTTCCTTCCCTTTGGGAGAGCATCAAGCTGTTCAACGTCTGCCGCAGCTGCATGATCTCTTCCAGCGCTTTTCGTTTGTCCTCGCCGGATAGTCGATCCACATCCCGGCTGATATCCGCAATTCGTTGTCGTACTTTTTTACCGCGCAAGGTACGCAGGCATTCTTCGGCGGCGGGCATAGTCAGATCAATGCCTGTATCGCCAATGCGGCTGAAAACTTCGCTGGCCAGCGACCGCATCGCCTCATCCTCGGCTTCAGAGAGAATCTGCGCCGGCTTTCTGCCGTTCAGCAGTGCTTGCCCCAGCCCTTGTGTCAACGTGGCTTCAAAATCGTCCAGTCTCACCATGTCCTGCGGCAACCGGCCTGTCGCCAGAAGGGCGAGGAGCGTCTTTTCCGCTTCGTCAGCATCCTCGGGCGCCGCAGCGTGTAGCGAGCGCCGCCTGAATGATGCAGCAGACCTGCCATCCGTACCAACGCCGTCTGCCTTCTTTGGGAGGGTTAGCCGAACCTGTTCAGCCAGCACCTCCCTGGGGTAGCCGGTTTCCGCTTCCAGCCAACGGAGCAAGTCCTCCCGCTCCACCGGGCTGGACACCCCCGCAATCAGGTTACAAGCCTCGCGGGAGAAGGCACTGTTGCCCTCCTCTGAACCAGTATCATACCCATTTTTCAAGCGAAGTAAGCGAAAGTGGTTCGCCCCCATGGGGCTGATGGCCTCAAAAGCCTCCCTGCCATCCCGACGCAACAGGTCATCCGGATCCAACCCGGACGGAAACCGCAGCACCCGGGCGGGAATCATCTCCTTTTGCAGAATGTCAAGCGCCCGCATGGTTGCCATCTGTCCGGCCTCATCCCCATCATAGGCCACCCAGACCTCGGGCGCCAGGCGCTTGAGCAGCCTTGCCTGTTCGGCGGTTAATGCTGTACCCAATGTGGCAACTGCACCCTGAATGCCATGCTGTGCAAGTGCCAGCACATCCATGTACCCCTCCACCAGAATCAAGCGTTTGAGGTCGCGCTGTTTTCTAAGAAAGTTCGCCCCGTAGACACCCAACCGCTTATTGAACACCTTTGTTTCCTGGGTGTTGAGGTACTTGGGTTGCGTATCCCCCATCGCCCTGCCGCCAAAGCCAACGGTTCTGCCATACAAATCGATGATGGGAAACATAGCCCTGCCCCGGAATACATCGTAGCTATGCCCCTCTTTGATGTGCACCAGGCCTGCGGCCGCCATTTCCTCCGCCGTGTAGCCCTTATCCTGCAAAAAATCCCGCAGGGTGCTCCACTCATCGCTGGATGCGCCAAGGCCAAAGCGCCGGACCATGCTGTCATCAATGCCGCGCTTGTGCAGGTAGTCAAGTACATGTTTCCCGGTGGGCGCGTAGAGATTGTTGTGATAAAACAGCGCCGCCTCCCGGTTGAGGTCAAACAACCGCTCCCTTTGTGACCGCTCCTGTTCTTCCCTGGGGTCAAACGTCTGCACCGGCTCCGGGATGTTCAACTGCTTGGCGATGTTTCGCAGCGCCTCAGGAAAGGTGAGCTTCTCCATCTCCATCACAAACTGGGCGACATTACCGCCGGCCTTGCAGCCAAAGCAGTGGTAGACATTGCTCTCGCGGTTGACGGAGAAGGAGGGCGTCTTCTCGTTGTGAAAGGGGCACAGCCCGGTATAGTTGCGGCCCGCGCGCTTCAGCTTTACATAAGGCGACACAATATCTACAATGTCTGCACGGGCTAATACTTCATCGACCCATGCGTCCGGATACCTTCCGGCCACGCTCCCTTCACCTCCTTGTGTAGTTTCGCCATTTCCGGGGTATCTCCTGCCTACAGGGCGGAGAAGCTGTCGGGAATAAAGAGTTTGCTAAACATGCGCATCGCGAATCTGTCGGTCATGGATGCCACATAGTCGGTCACTGCCCTGGCTGTCCCCTCTTTGTACACGATGGTCACAAACTCCAGCGGCATCTCCGCTGGGTGGTTGATGAAGTACTCATACAAAGTTGCCAGCACGAAGTCGCACTTTTTCTCCTCGTCAGAGCGCCAGCTGTCCTGATACACGCGCTCAAACAGAAAGCTGCGCATGGCATCCGATGCTTCCTGCACCTTATCCCCGGTCAGAATGTCGGGTTGCCCCTCACTATGGGCAACCAAATCGGCAATCATGGTATGAATGCGCTCCCCATGCGTAGCGCCCAGCACCTTTAAATAGCTGGCGGGCAGCTCACTGGTCTTGAGAATACCACCCCGCAGCGCGTCATCAATGTCGTGGTTGATATACGCAATGCGGTCGGCCTTGCCCACCACACGGCCCTCCAAAGTGGCTGCCCTGCCCTTGCCGGAGTGGTTGAGTATGCCGTCACGCACCTCCCACGACAGATTGAGCCCACCCTTGCCTTCCAACACTTCCACCATCCGCAAGCTTTGCTCGTTATGCCGAAAGCCGTCCGGGTTGACGCGGCTTAGTGTGCGCTCTCCAATATGCCCGAATGGTGTATGCCCAAGGTCGTGCCCAAGGGCAATGGCCTCGGTCAAATCCTCATTGAGCCGCAGCGCCCTGGCGATGGTACGCGCTACCTGGGCCACCTCCAGCGTATGGGTGAGCCTGGTGCGGTAGTGGTCCCCCTCGGGTGACACAAACACCTGTGTCTTGAATTGGAGGCGTCGAAAGCTCTTGGAGTGAATGATGCGGTCGCGATCGCGCTGGTATTGGGTGCGCATCTCACAGGCCGCCATCGGCCGCTCTCGGCCCCGACTATTGACACTCTTTGCCGCATAGGGAGAAAGCTCCCGTTCCTCCCATTGCTCCGTCCGCTCCCTGATGTTCACCTGGCACCCCCTGCTTTCAGCGTATCGCTGAATATACAATACTGCATGAAAGGTCAATTCTCCTGCCTGAACCCAAAAAGAAGCGGCCGCGCTGCGGCCGAAATCGATCGATATCCATAGGGGCTAATCCAGCGATATTCCCTGTTCTTTCAACCACTGACGCTCCTGCGCTGAGATATCCGCTTGCCGCAGCATATCCGGCCTGCGCTGTGCCGTCAGCAGTAGCGATTGCTGCCTGCGCCAGGCCTGAATGCGCGCATGATCTCCGCTGAGCAGCACTTCGGGCACCTCTTGCCCCTCAAACACGCGCGGCCTGGTATACTGCGGATACTCGAGCAAGCCATCGGACGAAAAGCTTTCATCTGCCGCGCTTTCTTCCGATCCTAACACACCATCCAGCAGGCGCGCCACACAATCGATGAGCACCATAGCCGGCAATTCCCCGCCCGTCAGCACATAATCACCGACAGAGATCTCCAAGTCGATGTGGCTCTCAATCACCCGCTCGTCCACCCCTTCGTAATGACCGCAAACCAGCAGCAAGCGCTCCTCGCGGCTTAGTTCCTGCGCCAGTTCCTGGGTCAATACCTGTCCACGGGGGCTGAGCAAAATGCGCTTTCCGATAAACGGGCGCGGGGCAACCGAACGGATGGCGTCAACCAATGGCTGCACCATCATCAGCATGCCCGCCCCACCACCGAAAGGGTAGTCATCGGTATTTTTGTGTTTGCGCTTGGAATATGGGCGAATGTCATGCACCTGCAAATCCAGCAGCGCCGCCTGACGCGCGCGGCCTATCACACTGGCATCCAGCGCTGAGAACATCTGCGGGAAGAGGGTAAGCACATCAATCCTCAATCACAGCCACCTCATCCAGCAGTGCTTCGTTTACCACAATGATGCCCTTGGCCACATCCACCGTGGGGATGGCTATTTTGAGTGCGGGGATCATCATGCGACCCGGTTGTCTGTCAATCACGTAGACATCGTTGGCGCCCGGCTGCAGCACCTCCGTCAGAACGCCCAGCGCATTCCCCTGTGTATCCACCACGCGGCAGCCAATCAAATCGGCAATGAAGTGATGGTCCGGCGGTAATGCAACAGCCTCGGCACGCGGAACCGACAGCAACCAGCCACGCTGAGCCTCTGCCACATTGCGCGAGGTGCTGCCATTGAGTATGGCATAGACAAAACCTTCCCGTACCGATATCTGCTCAATGGGCATGCTCTTTGCGGGCTGTTGCTCAGATGTTTGCACCAGAACGGTTTGCAGGCTTAGAAACCTGTCCGGGTCATCCGTCTCCGGCTTAATCTTTACCTGCCCCGCGATGCCCTGGGGCTTGACGACGACGCCTATCAGCAGTCGCTCCGACAGCATATCCTACTCCTTCTGTTCGAAAAGCGCCGCATCACAGCGGCGCTTTGGGTTACTGAATCTCTACAAACACAGGCTTGCCGCCCTTTTCGGTGGCCGCCTTGACCACGCTGCGAATCGCCTTGGCGATGCGGCCCTGTTTGCCAATGATTTTGCCCATGTCATCCTGAGCTACATTCAGCTCCAGAATGATTGCCTCGGGCCCTTCCGTTTCCGTTACAACGACCTCATCGGGGTGTTCCACCAGCGACTTGGCCAGGAAAAGGACCAATTCCTTCATCTGGTTCTCCTTTACGGGTTCACTCCTGGATGGCGCCAACCTTCTTGAGCAGCACGCGGACAGTATCCGTGGGCTGGGCACCATTCTTCATCCAGTTGGCTGCCTTCTCAGCATCTATCTTAATCTGAGCAGGGTTGGTCATCGGGTCGTAGGTGCCGATTTCCTCAATGAAACGGCCATCGCGGGGGGTGCGCTCATCAGCAACAACTACGCGGTAGAAGGGCTTCTTTTTCATGCCCATCCTCTTGAGACGAATCTTGACTGCCATGTGGGGGGTCCTCCTTCAATCAGTAAGTATCTATGGTAATCATATCGGGATGATTGCCTGCGGGTTAGAAGGGCATCTGCATCTTGCGGCGCATGCCGCGTTTGTTGCCCATCATCTGCTTCATCATTTTGCGCATCTGCTCAAACTGGCGCATCAGCTGGTTGACATCCTGCACCGTGACACCGGCACCCGCGGCAATGCGCCGTCTGCGGCTGGCGTTGAGAATGTCCGGGCGATGCCGCTCCTTGAGCGTCATGCTGCGGATGATGGCTTCGGGTTTTTTCATGGCGTCGTCATCGATTTCAACGCCCTTTAACTTGTTGCCAACGCCCGGCAGCAACCCCAGCACGTTTTGCAGCGGTCCCATCTTTTTGAGCTGCTGCATCTGGTCCAGGAAATCGTCCAGCGAAAGTTCCTCAATGCCCTTGTTCTTGGCCTGTTTCTCGGCCTCCTGGGCGTCCATCGCCTCGGTTGCCTTCTCGATGAGGGTCAGCACGTCGCCCATGCCCAAAATGCGGGAAGCCATACGATCCGGGTGGAAAGGCTCAATAGCGTCCATCTTTTCGCCGGTGCCGGCGAACTTGATGGGCTTGCCTGTAACAGCCCGCACGCTCAGCGCCGCGCCACCGCGCGTATCGCCATCCAACTTGGTGATGATGACACCATCGATGGTCAACTGCTCGTTGAAAGCGGTGGCCACGTTGACCGCGTCCTGGCCGGTCATGGCATCCACCACCAGCAGAATTTCCTGCGGCTTTACGGCGGTCTTGATGCGGTCCAGCTCGCCCATGAGGTTCTCATCCACGTGCAGGCGACCGGCAGTATCCAGTATCAGCACATCATGGCCATAGTAGCGGGCGTGCTCCACCGCTTCTTTGGAGGTGAGTACTGGATCCTGTGTGCCTTTTTCAAACACCGGCACCTTCACCCGCTCGCCCACCACCTGCAATTGCTTGATGGCGGCAGGGCGATAGATATCGCAGGCGGCCAGCAGCGGCTTCTTCCCCTGCTTTTGCAGGTAGCCTGCCAGTTTGCCCGCCATGGTGGTTTTACCCGAGCCCTGCAAACCGCACAGCATATAAATGGTTGGCACCGAGGAAGACCAGGTAAGCCGTGCATTGGCGCCGCCCATCAGGGCCGTCAGCTCTTCATTGACAATCTTTACAACCTGCTGGCCGGCATTGAGTGCGGAAAGAATTTCCGTACCCACGCAGCGCTCGGTGACTTTTTTAATAAAGTCCTTTACGACAACATAGTTGACGTCGGCTTCGAGCAGCGCCATGCGCACCTCGCGCATCGCGTCCTTGACGTTTTGCTCGTTCAGCTTGCCCTTGCCGGTCAGCTTTTTGAACGCGCGTTGCAGTTTATCACTTAAGCCTTCAAAGGCCATGCTTCTGTCTCCTCCTCTTGCAGGTAATCATTCAGCAGGCGGGACGCCCGGCTCAGGTTGTCGCTTACATTTTCCCCTGCCATGGCCTGTTCGATAAGACACCGGCAGGTCGTGATGGCCTCCTGCTGGCTGGCAAAGCGCCGAACCAGGCCGAGGCCTTCTTCCAACTGATCCAACCGTTCAAAAGCGCGGTTCAGTGTATCGTTGACGCATTGGCGGGTGACGCCCAAGTGCTTGGCAATCTCGGCCAGACCCAAATCCTCATCGCAGTACAGGCCGAGCATGGCCTGTTGACGCGCAGTAAGCAGCGAGCCATAAAAGGAAGTCAGGACGCCATAGTCCACCCTGCGCTCCAACCCACTGCCCCGTTCCGACATACACCCTCCTGTCAAGCTGTTTTACCTGACAGAGGGATTATACACCGTCACGCAATTTTGTCAAGCATTGATCCTTGACGATTATAGATCGATGATTTCTGCCTTCTCTATTGCTTCGGCCATCAGCACCTCCGCGTTATCCATCCTCTGCTCGGCCAAAGCCGTTTTATCCAATTTAGGCTGCGTGACCGGATGGCGCGGCGTGAACACGGTACAGCAGTCCTCGTAGGGCAGGCAGGATGTTTCGTAGGTACCGATTCGCTGGGCATAGTCAATGATTTCGCTCTTGTCAAAGCCAATCAGCGGGCGGAACACCGGCCCTTCCACCACCGCGTCGGTACAGGCCAGGGCACTCATGGTCTGGCTGGCCACCTGGCCGATGGATTCGCCGGTAATCAGCGCTTGAGCGCGTTCTTTCCTCGCGATTCCTTCGGCGATGCGCATCATGTACCTGCGCATTATCAACGTCGTGTAATCCTCGGGGCACTGCTCGTGGATGCGCATCTGAATGTCGGTGAACGGGACCACATAGACCCGCATGCCCCCGCAATATCCCGATAGCGTGCGGGCCAATTCCAGCACCTTTTCCTTGGAGCGCTCGCCCGTATACGGGAAGGAGTGGAAATGCACCGCGCACAGGCTGACGCCACGCTTGGCAATCATATAGCCCGCGACCGGGCTGTCAATCCCGCCGGATAGCAGCAGCGCTGCACGCCCATTGCTGCCCACAGGCATGCCGCCGGGGCCCGGGTACACGCGTACATACAGGTACGCGTAATCGCGAATCTCCACATTCAGGGCATGGTCAGGCGTACGGATATCCACCCGCAGGTCCGGCCGCCGTGACAGGATGTAGCCGCCCAGCTGCGCGTTGATTTCCGGCGAATCCATGGGGTAGCGCTTGTCCGCCCGGCGGGCATACACCTTAAATGTGCCTTCCAGCCCTTCCATTAGCTGAAGCGCCTGCGCACAGATGGCTTTAAAATCATCCTTTTCCATCTCGACGGCGGGGCATACTGAATGAACACCGAACACACGGGTCAGCGCCCGGATACAGCTCTGCGTGTCTGTCATCCCCCGCACGTAGATGCGGCTGTCATGCAGCACCGCCTGGCCGCCGAATGCCTTGACGGCATTTTTGACCCGGGACAACAGCAGGTTTTGAAAGTAGGGGCGGTTGAGGCCTTTCAGATAAATCTCGCCGTAGCGTACCATGATTAATTCGCGCATACAAAATCCCTTTATCTTCTCTTGAATATCTTGAGCATATCGTAGTTTCTGATGATGGCCTGGGCGGCGGCATCAATCTGCGCCGTATCCACATCCGGCGATAGGCTGAAGCGAAGCGCGCTTTCCATCCGCTCCCGAGGCACCCCCATCGCCGTTAGCACATGGCTGTGCCGCTGCTTGCGCGATGAGCACGCCGACCCATTGCCGGCATACATGCTTTCCGCCTCCAATGCATGCAGCATGGTCTCCGCCCGTACAGGCGCAAAGGAGAGGTTGAGGATGTGGTCGGCCGCATCAGCGCTATCTGGCACCGGTCCATTGACGTGCAGCGTGGGAATGCCTGCCACCAGGCGTTCCAGCAGCCGCAGCTTCAGCGTGCGCATGGCGTGCTCCTTGGGATATGAGGCGATAGCCGCGGACAACCCGGCAATCCCTGGCGTGTTTTCCGTGCCGGAGCGCAGCCCCTTCTCCTGCCCACCTCCATATAGAATGGGCGACAGACGAACGCGCTCCCCAACCCATAGGGCACCGATGCCCTTGGGGCCATGGATTTTGTGCGCGCTCAACGCATAGCTGTCGATGCCCCACGCCTGCACCGGGCAGTCATGCCGCAGAAAGCCCTGCACGCCATCCACATGCAATAGCGCGTCCGGACATTTCTCGTCCCGCAGCTTGCTTACCTGCGCAAGGGGTTGTATGGCACCGGTCTCATTATTGACCTGCATCACACAAATCAACCTTGTATCGCCGGTCAATTGCGCCTCAAAATGGTCGATGTCCATCACGCCGTCCGGCTGCAGGGCAATCTCCGCAACCTCATACCCATATGCCGACAGTGCCTTACAGCTCTCTATCACCGCCGGATGCTCCCCCGCAGAATACAGCACGCGGCCGCCCGGCCCACGGTCCTTCAGGGGGCCTAAAATGGCCAGGTTATCGGCCTCCGTTCCACCGGAGGTAAAGATGACCTGCCCGCCGTTTGCATGCAAGGCCTGCCTGATTTGATCTCGGCAGCCGTTCATGTGCTTTTCCACGGCAAGCGCCGGCGCGTACAACGCAGATGGATTGAAATAGCCATCCGTCATTGCTGAACGCATGGCCTTTATCACCGAATCAGCGGGGCGCGTGGTCGCGCTGTTGTCCAAATAAATGTCCATTTTCACTCAGTTCTGCTGCATCTTGCCGGGTCCGGCCGCGCGAATAATCAAGTTGCGCATCTCCTCGCTGGGCTCAATCACCATGAGGGACTTTTGCCCATCCTTTTGAAAGAACATATAGAACAGCTCCGCCTCCCGATTGAGAAACCAATTGATGCGCTTGATATTGGGCATGTTAAGGTAGCGGCGGAAAGAACCGCTGTTCACCATGCCTACCGCCTCCACATTGCGCACATTCATGGTGCCCAGCGCCTTGCGCTTGCGGTTGTTAAATACCTTCGCAAAATCAAGCACGCCATTGGTAAAGGTGTACTCGTATTCCGTCTTGATACGGTCCTTGTATAAAAACAGGAACACGGCGGTGGCGATCATCAGCAGGGTAATGACAATATCTAACAGCATGCGCGTGCTGAAGCCCTGTGTGCTGATGGTCATCGTAATGAGGTTGAACATAAAGATGGCAAGCAACCCGGACAGAATCATCATCACCCAGGCCAATGCCATCATGATGTTTTCCGCACCACGGTTTCGTTTGGTGACAACCTCTTCCATAAATTGATCCATATGTTTCTCCTATCGGTAAAATATGGGAACAATGAGCCCGATGACCGCGCCGAAGAATACCTCGGTGGGTGTGTGACCGATTAGCTCCTGCAGTTCATCGTCCCCCAGCGGTTTGCCTTCCACCAACATGCGGTGCAAGATGCGGTTTATCACCTGGCTGTGCTTGCCCGTCTGCAGGCGGACGCCCATGGCATCGTAAATCACCACCATGGTGATGGCCACGGCAATGGCAAATGAGGTGGAGCCAAGACCCTCTCTGGCAGCAATCATCGAGGTGAGCGCAACCAGAAACGCCGTGTGGGAGCTGGGCATGCCGCCCATGCCAAACATGCGGCGGAAATTGAAGCCGTGGTGCACACGCCAGTCAATCAATACCTTTATGAGCTGTGCCACAAACCAGGCCACCATGGCACAGATAAGAATGTCGTTTCGCAGCAGGTCCGCCACTTCATGCCTCCATACAACATGTTCAACCGCAGGTCTTTCATTGTACCCGCTTCAGGCTGTTGAGCGCAAGTTGGGCCAGGAACTGCCCCTGCTCACCAAATCCATTTGCCGCAGTAACAGCAGTATCGATATGCCGGGCAGCATCCTGCCGGGCCGCCTGCACCCCATAGACCGCAGGCCAGGTCAGCTTGCCGTGCCCTGCATCCTGACCGGTATGCTTGCCCAGCAACTGCTGCTCCCCTTCTAAATCCAATAAGTCATCCACGATTTGAAAGGCCAGCCCCAGGTGCAGGCTGTATTGCTCCCCCAGCGCAAGCTGTTTGTGATTGGCCCCGGCCAGCGCCAACCCTCCCAGCAGGGCTGCCGCAATCAGGTCAGCGGTTTTGTGCTGGTGAATATAGCGCAGCATATGCTCATCGGCCGGTTTTCCTTCCATGGCGATGTCCGCGGTTTGGCCCGCGATCATGCCGCGCCCTCCGGCACGCGCAGCAATTTGTGCCAACGCCGCCAAGGCATTGGCGTGACCGCTGTGCGCCATGGTTTCATACGCCATATTCAGCAATGCGTCTCCAGCCAGAATGGCCATTGCTTCGCCATATACCTTATGGCTGGTGGGTTTGCCGCGCCGCAAATCATCGTCATCCATGGCCGGCAAATCGTCATGGATGAGCGAATAAGTATGAATCATTTCCACGGCCATAGCAAAGGGCAGCGCGGGCGTGACATCATCATGCAGCAGGTTATACGCGGCAAGCAGCAACACGGGGCGCAAACGTTTCCCGCCTGCCAACAGGCTGTATCGCATCGCGTCTCCCAACATCTTGGGCATAGTCTGCTCCGGCCAATCCGCCTGTTGAATGGGGATTGCGCGTTCCAGAGCCTGCTCTATTATCTGCTGATAGGTAGCGTATTGAGCGTCATAGCCCATCATGATCCTCCACAGGCTTTAGCGCGCCGTCCTTCAGCGACATCAGCTTTCCTTGCGCGGTTTCCAGTTCCTTGGTCAATTCCTGGGAGATGCGAATGCCCTTTTCATAGGCCTGCATCAGTGCCTCCAGTGACAGGCCGCCCTCTTCCATGGTGTTGGCCAGGGCCTCTAAGGCCTCCAGCTTGGCTTCAAAGCCGATATCCTGTTTCTTCTGCGTCACAGAAATTCCTCCAATTTTGTCGAAAGCACTTGCACCTCAGCGCGGCCATCATGAAAAACCAGCGAAAACTGCTCCGGCAGTTCGCCCACGCCCGTCAACAGCTGTCCCTCATGCATGGCGAGTGCATATCCCCTTCGTAGCGTTTCTCCCGGGCCCAGCGCCTGCAGCTTGCCCAGCAACGCATCCACCCTTTGTTTGCGTTCCCTCAGCCCGGCGCCATAAGCCCCAAGCAGAGCCTGGTTGGCCACGGCGAGCCGGTGCGCGTACCCCTGCAACCTCATGGCAGGGCTAAATCGCTCAAGCCTTCCGGCCGCTTGTTGTGCACGTGCGGACAGGGTCAACAGATGATTCATCGCCTGCCGGTTCAGCACGTTGCGAAGCGTTAGGATACGCTGCGCCAGCTCCTTTTTATCCGGCACAGCCAGTTCCGCCGCGGCGGAAGGCGTGGGCGCCCGCATGTCGGCCGCGAAATCCGCCAGGGTGGTATCCGTCTCGTGCCCCACCGCGGATATCACGGGGATTGGACAGGCCGCAATGGCCCGCACCAGCTCCTCCTCGTTAAACGCCCACAGGTCCTCCATGGAGCCGCCGCCTCGGCCGATGATGATGACGTCCACATAACCCGATTGCGCCAGTTCCTGCAGCGCCTTGACAAGGTCCGCCGCAGCGCCATCACCTTGAACCTGGGCAGAGCGAAGGATAAGGGGCATGTTGGGAAACCGGCGGCGAGTGACGGTCTTGATGTCGTGCAGCACCGCGCCGGACGCGGATGTAATCACGCCAACCGCCCGTGGTAGCAGCGGCAAAGGGCGTTTGCGCGAAGCATCAAACAACCCTTCCTTAAGCAGCTTGTCCTTGAGGGCATTGTAGCGCTCAAACAATTCGCCCACGCCGTCCTGCAGCATGGCCTCCGCGTAGAATTGATAGCTGCCGCTCACGGTATACAAACCGGCTGAGCCCACCAACACCACTTTCATGCCATCCTGCGGCTTGAAACGCAAGCCCATATTGTGTTGACGAAACATCACACAGGCAATGCGGCTGTGCTCATCCTTCAGCGAAAAGTACCAGTGTCCCGATGCGTAGGGCCGAAAATTGCTCACTTCGCCGCGCACCGCGATGCCTTGCAGCATGGGGTCCCCGGCGAGGGAGCGGCGCACATATTCATTCAGGTCACTGACGCTCAGCGCGCTTGCCTGCATGCCGCCTCCAGCGTATTTTCCATCAACATGCTGATGGTCATCTTGCCTACCCCGCCGGGCACGGGCGTAATGTAGCCAGCAACGTCCTTGACCGCATCATAATCCACATCACCCACCACCTTGCCATCCACACGGTTGATGCCAACATCCACCACGGCGGCGCCGGGTTTTACCATGTCAGCTGTCACAAAGTGCGGCTTGCCGATGGCAGCTACCAACACATCAGCGCGCCTGCAATGCTCCTTCAGGTTTTGTGTACGGGAGTGACAGATGGTCACTGTGCAGTTTTCTGCCAACAGCAGCATCGCCACAGGCTTGCCCACGATGTTGGAGCGGCCAATCACCACCGCATCTTTGCCCGACAGCGGGACACCCGATTGTTTGAGCATGTACATGATCCCCTTGGGGGTGCAGGCAACCACGCCCTCCTGGCCGGTGAACAGCCTGCCGGCGTTGTCGATATGGAATCCATCCACATCCTTCTGGGGCAAAATGCTGGCCAGCACCGCTTCCTCATCCAGGTGCTTAGGCAGCGGCAATTGCACCAAAATGCCGTGGATTTGCGGATCCTGGTTCAACGCCTCTATCGCCTCAATCAGTTCCTCCTGGGCGATGTCCTTGTCCAGTTTGACCGTCCGGGAATAGATGCCGATGGTCTCACAAGCAATTCCCTTGTTACGCACATAGATTTGACTGGCAGGGTCTTCCCCCACCAACACAACGGCCAGACCGGGGTGAATCCCCTCTTCTTTCATCTGCGCCACACGCGCAGCCTGCTCTCGGGTCAATGCCTCCGACATGGTTTTGCCACTCAATACTTGTGCCATGGTTTCCTCCTTATCATAAAAAATGCTTCTGTGCACCAATCATCGCCACCCCGGCCGCGTTATCGCCTGATAACTGCGGCTGCCCATACAGAATGCGCAGCCCCAACCGCCGTGCCTTGTTTCGCTGGTTGATCAATACCCGCAGCAGTTCAGAAGAAGCAACGCCGCCAAATATCACCACGTCCGCCAGCCCGGTCGACTGCTTAGCCAAAGCCAACATCTTGACCACTGTACGCGCGACCAGGTCAAACACTTCAGCTGCGATATCCTCAGCAGGCAAATCGCCTTGTACTGCATCACGCAATGCCTGCGTTTCAGCGCCAGAAAAATGACATCCTGCCGGAGAAATGCTCGCGCCATATCGGCCAGAAGCGCTTCCCGACATGGCCAATTTTTCCAACGACGGACCCGCCGGAAAGGGCAAACCCAGTTTTACGCCAACGCGGTCTATCAGCTGGCCTGCGTGCAAATCGAGTGAACGCGTAAGCAAAGTCAGTTGTTCACCCTCGCTGGCCAGCAGCTCGGTGGTGCCGCCGGATAGATGCAATGCCAGGTATCGTTTCGGTTGGTCCTTCTGACCAATCAGCGCGGCGGCCAGGTGCCCCCGCTGGTGGGTGGTCTTGTAGCAAGGCACGCCCAGTACAGCCGCCAAGGACTCCGCCATGGATGCCCCTGCCCGAAAAACCGGCATGTAGGAGTTGCCGTCATCCACCGGGCGGTCAGATGCACATACCGCTGAAATATCGACAGATAATCCCTGCATGGCTTGCCTGACCACCTCAGGAAGTTGCCTGATATGCGCAAAAACGGCCTCGCTCTGTCGAAGGCCGCGTGTGCCGGGTTCAACCGGCAGAAGCATTCTGCTGGACGCCAGCAGGCACATTGTTACGTCGACAACCGCGCAGGAGGTGGTGTAGCAACTTGTATCCAGGCCCAGAACGGCCCTCATGCCCCCTGATTCTCCCGCACATAACTGCCCAGCACACCGTTGACAAACTTGCTGTCACTGTCCTCGCCATAGCGCTTGGCCAGCTCCACCGCCTCGTTGATAATCACCTCGGGCGGGGAATCCTTCAGGTAGGCCAACTCGTATATCGCAAGCCGCAGGATAGAGCGCACCAGCACCGGTATCCGCTCCAACTCGCGGGTGGTACTGCGGGATGCAATCTCCCGGTCTATGTCCTCACCCCGCTCGCGCATGCCATCAAGAAGTGCCTGAATATAGGTATCGTCCGCCGCTTCGTCCGACTCAAAGGCAATCAGCCCCAGCAGCGTATCCTGCCCGCCTTCTCCACCAAGCATTTGTTCGTATATCATCTGCATTGCCGCTCTGCGGGCAGCCAATCTCGACATCCGGCGTTACTCCTGCGGCGCTGAAGGTTCTTCAGGCTTTTTCGCTTCTGCTTCCTTCTTTTCCAGGGCTTTCTTAACCTTTTCCATGTCCTCTGGCCCGTAGGTGACCTTTTTGGTGGACGGCGGAAATAGTTTGTTCACCAGTTTGCGCGCGGAATCCTCCAGGTTATCGGATGCGCCGACAAAATAGCCTGCAGCCGTAATGACCGCGACCAGCAGTGTCTTCCAGAAGCCCAGATAGACCAGCATCAGGCCGAACACAAAGAATACGCCAGCGTAAACTAACTTGCGCGCAGGGTTGCCGGGTTTGTTCCAATCGTGCATATGCTCATCAATTCCCTTCATGATGCTGTTCATCCACCGGGGCAGACTGTGCATCCTCGCTCATCAGAGGTATATCAGGGTCAGGCTGGCTTTCCACTTTTTCAGCGGGCTTTTTGCCAAAGCCAAACCAGCTGTGCTTTTCCTGTGGTTCCAACGTTTCTTCTGCCGATGCTTTCACCTCAGCCACTGGTGGGTCCTGCATAAGGAAGGGGGAATTCGTTGCCACCGTGTCCGCCGTTTCTACCGATACGCGGACTTCCTTGACATCCACGCCCGAGGCACTGAGAAGGTGCTGGCGCACCTCTTTTTGCAGCGCGGTAACCGCCAGCGGTATGCTGATGTTGCCGGCCATGGCTACCTTCAAATCGATGACAACGCCATCGCGTCGGTTGTCCACGGTCAACCCCTTCAGGCTCATCTCCTCGTGGTTGGCCATCACCTTGTGCACCAGGCTCTCCATCGCCTTGACGGAGATGCGCAGCTCCCCTCCTGCTGTCTGCTGGATGACAAAGTCCTCCTGGTTCTTGCGGCCGGACCTGGGCAGGCTGAGCAAGTAGATGCCGAAGGCAAACAGCAAAACGCCAATCACCAGAATCAGCCATCGGTTGATAACCAAGCCTTCTAACCCGAAGATGGACACAGATACCCTGTCCACCCCAAAGCCAATCAAAAAGACCCCCAAGCCCGATACGGCGGTCAGAAAAGCGCCCACAAACAAAAGGATCCGATCAATAAACTTCATCTTCATTCGATCATCCCCCTGATGCCAGGCCATCAGGCCTTGCGGCTTTTCTTGGTCGGCTTGTTCTCCTTGGGTGATTCTTCTGCAACCGGTTCGTCCGCGGGGATGGCTGCATCCTCAACAACCGGAGCTACTTGGGGCACTTCGTCTGCCGGCGCTTCAACAACCGCCTCCGGGACAGCGTCCTTTGCCTTTGCGTCCTCTTCGGCGGGCTTTTCAACAATAGGCTCCGCAGCCTCTTCCTTTTTCTGCTTGGATTTTTTCTTGCTGCTGCCAGGCAGGTTGGGTACATTGGCCGCTTCCAGGTTGGACTGAACCTCGCGCTTTTCCTTCTCAAAGCTTACGCCCTGGATGTGCACATCCACGCGCACAACTTTGAGGCCTGTCATGGCTTCGATGGATTTGCGGACATTCTCCTGCACTTCGGTAGCCACCTTCTGGATGGGCTGACCATACTCCACAATGGCGTACAGGTCGATGGATACTTCTTCGGTGCCCACCTCGACCTTGACGCCGCGGGTGATGTTGCGATTTTTTCCGATAATGTCGCCAAAGCCGCCGCTGGTGACCATCCCGGCGATGCCCTCAATCTCGTTGGCGGCTATGCCGGAAATAATGGCAATGACCTCATTGGCGTAGGTAATGGTACCGCCGTCGGGCGATTCTATCTCCGCGTTGACGGGTAGGTTTTCATTCTTAGGTGCCATGCGACACACCTCCTCCTATATCAGAGCCAGTATAGCAAAATTAGCGCGCCCGCGCAATACAGCCGGGTTTCCAACCACGGGGCGGTAACTGTTGCAGGTTCCCCTGCCCTCTGCTACACTACAGGCAAAACCAATACACTCCAAAGGAGGATATGCAGTATGCTGAACTTTGATTTTTACGCCCCGGCCCGCATCATCTTTGGCAAGGATACCCAACAGAAAATCGGCGAGGTGCTCAAACCGCACGCGAAAAAAGTGCTGCTGCACTATGGCGGCGGCAGCATCAAAAAATCCGGCTTGTTTGACCAGGTCGTCGCATCGCTCAACGAGCATGGCATTGCCTATGTGGAACTGGGCGGCGTCCAGCCAAACCCGCGCCTCAGCCTGGTGCACGAGGGGATTCGGCTCGCCAAGCAGGAGCAGGTGAACCTCATCCTGGCAGTTGGCGGCGGCAGTGTCATCGACTCGGCCAAGGCCATCGCCATGGGTGTACACCTCGACCACGATGTGTGGGATGTCTATGAGAAGCAACTACCGATCGAGAAGGCCCTGCCCGTCGCCATCGTGCTCACCATCCCTGCCGCGGGCAGCGAGTCGAGCGGCGATACCGTTATCACCAATGAGGAAAAGAGCCTGAAATACGGCTATGGCAGCAACAAACTGCGCCCGCTCATCAGCATCATGAATCCGGAACTGTTCTTCACGCTGCCCAAGAACCAGATTGCTAACGGCGTGGCAGACATGATGAGCCATGTGTTTGAGCGCTACTTCACCAACACGACCCATACCGACCTCACCGACGGCCTGTGCGAGACGGTGCTGCGCACCATCATGCTCAACGGTCCCAAAGTACTTGCCAATCCACAGGATTACGATGCCTGGGCCGAGATTGGCTTCAGCGGCACGGTGGCGCATAACGGGCTGGTTGGCATGGGCCGCGAGCAGGATTGGGCGTGCCATAACATGGAGCACGAGCTGAGCGCCATCTACGATGTAGCGCACGGTGCGGGCTTGGCTGTGCTGACGCCGGCCTGGATGCGCTATGTGTACAAGGATAACATTGACATGTTCGTTCAGTTCGCCGTTAACATCATGGGCGTCCAGATGAGTTACCGTGACAAGGATGCCCTGGTGCTGGAGGGCATTGCCCGGCTTGAAGCCTTCTTCCGCCGCATGGGCCTGCCGCAGACGCTGCGTGAACTGGGTATTGATGACACCCGGTTGAAAGAGATGGCCAAGAAAGCCACCAGCATTGCCTTTGGCGAAGAGTATCCCCTGGGCAACTTGAAGAAACTCGCCTGGCAGGATGTGGTCAACATCTATCAAATGTGCAAATAATCTGCTATCAAAAAGCGACGGGGCTTGCGTTGCTCCGTGGCTTTTTGTTTTGGCTAATCGTATATGCGTTGCCGAACCGGGTCATCACAGACCAATACATCCGGCCCCAGGTCCTTGAAGCGGCAAATCATTTCGTTGGTCATCGCCACCCCCATGTGCGGCACATTGATATCCGCGCGCGATACAAAGATGGCCTCCGACAGCTCCCGCTCATCCCGGATGATGGTGTTCGCGCCATCCACATGGGCGTAAAAGCCCGCCAACATGGACCCCGTGAAAGGCCAGGGCTGGCTTTTGTAGTAGGTGATATGCTTCACCTTCAGGCCGGTTTCTTCCATGACTTCACGTTCAACGGCCTGCTCCAACGTTTCGCCCACTTCGGCATACCCTGCGACCAGCGCGGGTCGTGGGTTCTCTCGGCCGGCGTATTTGGTCAGCAGCAGCCTGTCGCCATCCACCACGCCCACAATCACCGCCGGCATTATCTGCGGGTACTCGCGGTGGCCGCACTCGCCACATACCATGGCGCGCTCCTGGCTGTCGTGCTGCATTTGCGCGCTGCAACACCCACAATACTTTCGGCTGGCATACCATCGGTATAGGTGGTGCGCGGCAACGCCGGCGAAACACAGGTGACGCGGCGTACCATAACGCAACTGCTGCACAGGGATAAACAGACGACTTTCAGGGAGGCTTGTCAGCGCCTCCCGCTCCACGAGGAAGTACCTTTGGCCGCCCAGTGAAAACAGGTAAGTACACTGTTCAGGAGAAACGTCCAACTCCCCCACCGTGGGGAACCCTATCGCTTCATCCCGGCCAACCAATATCTCATCACCCTGGCAGCAGATGGCTGTGTCCGTCTCACCGGCCAAAATCGCCTGGTAACTGTTGTCAAATGTCAGGGGAGCAAACTCATGCAGCATGCTCGTTAGCCTTCGGCGTTGTCACGCCTTGTCCCCCTGGTCAAAGATGATGTGCAGCATACGCAGCTGCTCCTCCGGCACGGGGGCCGGGGTATCCATCATCAGACAGGAGGCATTCTGCGCCTTGGGGAACGCGATGACATCACGCAGGCTCTCTGCCCCGGTCAGCATCATCATCAGGCGGTCGATGCCAAAGGCAAAGCCACCGTGCGGCGGTGTACCGTATTTGAACGCCTCCAGCAGGAAGCCAAAGCGCTCCCACGCTTCCTCATGCGTGAAGCCAAGCCAGTTGAACATGCGCTCCTGCAAATCGCTGGCGTGGATGCGGATGGAACCGGAGCCCATCTCGATGCCGTTGAAGACCAAGTCGTAGGACTTGGCACGCACCAATTCGGGCGTCTTGTCCATCAGGTCAAAGTCTTCTTCCATGGGCATGGTGAAGGGATGATGCGCCGCCTGGAACCGCTTCGCCTCCTCGTCCCACTCCAACAGTGGAAACTCTGTAATCCACAGCAGGTTGTATTTGCTTTTGTCAATCAGGTCCAGCTCACGCGCAAGCCTTCCACGCAGCTGCCCCATGGCGGTTAGAGCAACGGGCTTTTTGTCGGCGATGAGGAACAGGGCATCGCCGGGCTGCACATCCATGCGCGCCAGCAATCCCTTCAGTTTCTCCTCGCTGATGAACTTGGCGAAGGAGGAACGGACGCTACCATCTTCCTGCAAGGCCAGCCAGGCCAGCCCCTTCACGTGATAGGTTTTGACAAATTCACCAAGGGCGTCCATCTCTTTGCGCGACAGACGGGCAGCGGCCTTCTTGGCCGTGATGGCGCACACTGTCTGGCCGCCTTCCACCGCCTGTTCAAAGATGGAAAACCCGCAGTTTTGCACCACGTCATTCACCGTCGAAATGGTCATGTCATAGCGCGTGTCTGGCTTGTCGGAGCCATAGTTTTCCATGGCGTCCTTCCAGGTCATGCGCGGCAGCGGCAGCGGCAAATCGATGCCCTTCACTGCCTTAAACACGGCCGCAAAGGCACCTTCCACCACGCGCTGCACATCCTCCGGCTCTACAAAACTCATCTCCAGGTCCAACTGGGTGAACTCCGGCTGCCGGTCGGCCCGGCTGTCCTCATCTCGGAAGCAGCGGGCCACCTGGAAGTAGCGGTCCATCCCGGCCAGCATCAATAACTGCTTGTAGATTTGCGGGCTCTGCGGCAGGGCGTAGCACTCACCTGGATGGATGCGACTGGGCACCAGGAAGTCTCTGGCGCCTTCAGGGGTCGATTTGGTCAGAATCGGTGTCTCAAATTCGGCAAAGCCCTGGGAAACCATATGGTTGCGAATGGCAGTCGTCACCTGTGAGCGCGCCAGCATAATCTGCTGCATGCTTGGCTTGCGCAGGTCCAGATAGCGGTACTTCAGGCGCACGGCCTCGTTGTCTTTTGCGCCATCCTCTATATAAATGGGCGGTGTCTCTGCAGCGTTGAGGATCTTGGCTTCATTGACAATAACCTCCACATGCCCGGTGGCCATGTGTTCATTGACTGCATCAGCCGCGCGCAGCGCTACCTGCCCCTTTACCGCCAGCACATACTCTGACCGCAGCGCCTCACCCAGCGCGTAGACCTCCGCGGGCAAAGTATCGGACTTGAACACAACCTGCACCATGCCGGATACATCCCGCAGCCACACAAAGATGATGCCGCCCATATTGCGGGCGCGCTGCACCCAACCCATGAGCGTCAGTTCGCGGCCCACCATGCCCTCATTCACTTCGCCACAGCGGCAGTCCCGCCGCCATCCACCCAAAAACTCTGCCATGATTCTCTCCTCCTAACGGTTATGAAGCAACATATTTGCGATATTCTCTACCGCGCCATCCAGGGGAATTTCGGTTTCTTCGCCGGTTTGCATATCCCGAAGGCGCACATTGCCGCGCTGCATTTCCTCGCCGCCCACCATCACCAGCATGCGCACATCCAGCTTGTTGGCGTATTTGAACTGCGCGCGCAGGCTGCGGCTATTGTGGTCACACTCCGCCCGCAGGCCTGCAGAACGCAGTCCCAGCGTCAATTGGAAAGCTGCTGTCAGGGACTCCGACTCAATGTTGGCCACATACGCCTGGTACTGTGCCGGCTCGGGGATGGAAATGCCGCGGTTCTCCAGCTCCATCAGGATGCGCTCCATGCCGATGCCAAATCCCACGGCCGGCAAATCCGGCCCGCCCAGCATCGCCACCAGGCCGTCATAGCGCCCGCCGCCACACAAGGCCAATCCCTCACGGACGCCATGCATGATAATCTCGAACACTGTTTTGGTGTAGTAATCAAGCCCGCGTACAATGTGCGTGTCCACCTTATAGCGAACACCTGCCGCATCCAGCAATTTTTGCAGCTGGGTAAAGTGGCTGTCACACTCCTCACACAGCATATCCAGCACCACCGGAGCGTCGGCCACGATGCGCTTACAGCCCGGCTCCTTGCAATCCAGAACCCGCAAAGGATTACGGTCAAACCGCTGGCGGCAATTGTCGCACAGGTGCTCCAGGTTGTCGCCCAGGTATTCGCGCAAACGCTGATGATAGGCTGGGCGGCATGTCGGACAGCCGATGGAGTTGATATGCACCGTCAGGTCATCTAGTCCAAGCCCTGACAGCATGTTGAGCAGCATGGAAATGAGCTCCGCATCCGCTGTCGGCTCCTTCGCGCCAAAGCACTCCATGCCAAATTGGTGATGTTCGCGAAGGCGGCCATGCTGCGGGTTCTCATACCGGAAGATGGGGTTATTGAGGTAATACATCTTCTGCGGCTGCGCCTGGGCAAACAGTTTGCCCTCAATCAACGCGCGCACGGCGCCCGCCGTGCCCTCGGGCTTCAGGGTAATGCTGCGCCCACCCTTGTCTTCAAAGGTATACATCTCCTTTTGCACGATATCGGTGGTGTCGCCGACGCCGCGCAAAAACAACTCCGTATGCTCAAATACAGGCGTGCGCACCTCACGGTATCCTGCCAGTGCCGCAGCGCTGCGCATGGCAGCCTCAATGTGCTGTACCTTGTAACTGTCCTGCGGAAGGGTATCTTTGGTTCCCTTGGGTGCCTGTATCATTCGCTTCCTCCCATAAAACAACCCATGCATTGTTATGCATGGGACGAATTGCTTCGCGGTGCCACCCAGCTTGCACGTATGTGCCGCTCAACGCCGGTATCGCTGGCTGCGCCGGCTCTCGCCGGAGGCTCCGGGGTGTCTATCTGTCAGTTTGCCGGGGGCTTACAGCCACAGACCCCCTTCTCTTTGAGCAAACAGCGTACAGCCTCTTCCCTTCAACGCCGATGGGCGTATTATATGGCGCTTGCATCCCTTTGTCAATGACGATGCGCTATGCTATAATTCATTCATCACAAAGGAGGTTAAGGATATGAGTGAATGTGACAATTGCTTGACACCAATCATCCGGCTGGATGTTAATCACCTCATGAGCGATGTGGTGGGCGACCGATATGGCCTGTCCGCCGATGAATTGGACGCAGTTCAACCCGCTGCCACCAGAGCGTTTGAAGCGGTACAGCGCAACCGCGGCCAGGGATGGCTGGGCTGGACAGAGCTGCCCTACAACCAGGATGAGGTTGTGGCAGACATTGAGCAAACCGCCAAGGAAGTGCGTGCGCGCTTCAAGGCTTTTGTCGTGCTTGGTATCGGCGGCAGCGCGCTGGGCCCCATCGCCGTACATCAGGCGCTCAACCACCTGCACTATAACGAATTGAGTGATGAGAAGCGACCCGGCCCCCGTTTTTACGTGGAAGACAATAACGACCCGGAGCGCATGCAGGCGCTGTTGGATGTGGTGGACTTGAAAACCACCTGCTTTAACATCATCACCAAATCAGGTGCCACCGCGGAGACCATGAGCCAGTACCTGATCGTCGCCGACGCGCTCAAAAAGGCCGTGGGCGATGGCTGGCAGCAGCATATCATCGCCACCACCGACCGGGAGAAGGGCAATCTGATTAAACTGGCCAAGCAGGAAGGATTCAAAACCTTCTATATCCCATCCTCGGTGGGCGGCCGTTTCAGCCAATTGAGCCCGGTTGGTCTGCTGGCTGCTGCGGTATGCGGCATTAACATCCGCCTGATGCTCAGCGGCGCCAAATGCATGGACCAGCAGTGCGACACGGATGATATTTGGCGTAATCCGGCGCTGCTGGAGGCCGTTATTCAGTATGTGCTGATGGAGTCCGGCATCAACGTGCATGTGATGATGCCTTATGCCGATAGCCTGAAGTATATGGCCGACTGGTTTTGCCAACTGTGGGCAGAGAGTCTGGGCAAAAATGTGACCCGCAAGGGCATGGCAGTCAATGTCGGGCAGACACCCGTCAAATCCCTGGGCGTTACAGACCAGCACAGCCAGCTGCAGCTGTACACCGAAGGGCCCTATGATAAGGTCATCACCTTCCTCAAGGTAGAGGCATTCCGTACAACGACAGACATTCCCCATGGCTGTGAGGAGTTCCCCGATGTGGCGTTCCTGGGCGGCAAAACGCATAATCAACTCATTGAGGCGGAGCGCCAGGGCACCGAGTACGCCTTGCTTCGTGCGGGCCGCATGAGCCAGACCATCACGTTGCCTGTTGTCAACGCGCACACCATCGGCCAGTTGATTTACTTCCTGGAGCTTGTTACCGCCTATGTGGGCGAGCTGCTGGACATTGACGCCTTCAATCAGCCGGGTGTGGAGGAATCCAAAATCGCCTCCTATGCCGTGCTGGGGCACGCCGGTGACAAGTATCGCGCAAAGCAGCAAGAGATGGCTGCCGCCCCGGCTTCGCTGGAGAAGTATATCCTATAGCCTGCAAGCATTACAATAACATGGGCGCCGCAGCCGCGGCGCCCATGTTATTGTCAGAATGGCCTTATTGCTCCGGCTGATAGCGCAGGATTGGGTTGCGCGCAGCCCCCACCTCATCGGGCCTGCCGATGGGCGTTGTGACCGGCGCCTGGTGCAGGCGCTCCGGATTTGTGTCAATCATGTCCCGAATGGCGCGGAAGGCTTCCGCCGCTTCGTCCAGAGCCTCGCGGCTTTCTGTCTCCGTCGGCTCCAGCATCAGCGCTTCATGCACGATTAGCGGGAAGTACATCGTAGGCGGATGCATGCCATAGTCTATCAACCCCTTGGCTACATCCAGCGCCGAAACGCCGGACTCGCGCTTGGTTTTCTCCAGCGTGAGCACAAACTCGTGCATGCACACATGGTCGTATGCGACCGGGAAGTACTTTTTCACAGCATGCATAAGGTAATTGGCGTTGAGCACTGCCGTTTCACTGGCGGCCTGCAGGCCGTCCGAACCGAGTGTCAGGATATAGGTCAGTGCACGTACCAAAATACCGAAGTTGCCGTAGTAGGAGCGCACCTGGCCGATGCTGTCGGGCTTGCGTTCCTCACCCAGGATGGAAGCCGGCAGATAAGGGCTCAGGATGCTTTTGCATCCGACGGGGCCACATCCGGGGCCGCCGCCGCCGTGCGGCGTTGAGAATGTCTTGTGCAGGTTGAGGTGGACCACATCAAAGCCCATATCCCCCGGGCGCACCTTGCCCATGATGGCATTGAGGTTGGCACCGTCGTAATAGCACAGCCCACCACATGCGTGTATGATTTCGGTGATCTCCAGAATATTGGTATCAAACAGACCCAGCGTGTTGGGGTTGGTCAGCATAAGTCCGGCCACTTCGTCCGAACAAGCTGCCTTCAGCGCCTCCATATCCACACAGCCGTTGGCGGCAGAGGGAATGTTGATTACGCTGTAGCCAACCATGGCAGCACTTGCCGGATTTGTGCCATGGGCCGAATCGGGAACGATGATCTTGGTACGTTTGGTGTCGCCGCGCATCACATGATATTTCTTCATGAGCAACAAACCGGTGAACTCGCCATGCGCGCCGGCCGCGGGCTGGAAACTCATATTGTCCATGCCGGTGATTTCGCATAACAATTTTTCGGCTGTGTCAATCACCTCGCGGCAGCCTTTGACCGTATTAGCGGGCTGAAGGGGGTGCACAGCGGCGAAATTCGGGTCGCCCGCCGTCGCTTCGTTGATGCGCGGGTTGTATTTCATGGTACAGGAGCCCAGCGGGTAAAAACCGCTGTTCACGCCAAACGCCTGCTTGCTCAGCCTGGTGTAGTGACGAATCAGCTCCACCTCGGTCAACTCAGGCAATTTGGGCGCATCTTTGCGCAACAAACTATCCTGGGGCAAGCCTGCCTGAGGAACATCGCAGTCCGGCAGGTAATTCATCTGGCGGCCTTTAGCCCCCAATTCAAAGACAAGTTTCATTTCGCGCACACCTCCTGCACAGCATTGACCACTTCATCAATGGTCTGTTTGCTCAGCTTTTCGGTGACGCACCATAGCATATTGCCATCCACCGGCAGACCGCTGAGGATGCCCTTCTCCATCAGGGCTGCTTCCAGCGCCTTGGCCTCCATGGGGGTAGTGGTCACAAACTCATTGAAGAAAGCGCCATCATAGGCCAACTTAAACCCCGGTATCCGGGTCAGCTGGTCGGCGAAGTAATGCGCTTTGTGGTAACAGAGTTCTGCCGCGCGGCGAATGCCCTGAGGCCCCATGGCAGACATGTAGACAGCCGCTGTCATGGCACACAGCGCCTGGTTGGAGCACACGTTGCTGCCTGCCTTCTCCCGGCGGATATGCTGCTCGCGCGCCTGGAGGGTAAGCACAAAGGCTCGACGTCCCTGGTTGTCTTTGGTTTCGCCCACAATGCGGCCGGGCAGGGAGCGGGTCAGCTCTTTCTTCGCTGTCATAAAGCCCAGGTATGGGCCACCGTAGGAAAGCGGGATGCCCAGCGGCTGTCCCTCGCCTACTGCGATGTCCACGCCATATTCCGCCGGGGTTTTGAGCATACCGAGCGAGATGGGATACACGCCCATGATGGCCTTAGCGCCGGCTTTGTGCGTGATGTCAACCAAGGATTGCGCATCCTCAATCTGGCCGAAGAAGTTGGGCTGCTGCATGTACACGCAGGCCGTCTTTTCATTCAGCAGCTGTTCCAGCGCTGCCGCATCCGTCTGACCATCCTTGACTGGAATCAACGCAAACGGAACGTCCCGCCCCCAGCAGTAGGTGCGGATGGTTTCAATGACCTCGGGATGTGCCGCGGCGCTCACCAGCACGCCTTCGCGCCGGCGGTCCAGGCACATCATGGCGGCCTCCGCCGCGGCCGACGCGCCATCGTAGACCGAAGCGTTGCTGACATCCATGCCCGTCAACTCACAAATCATGGTCTGGTATTCAAAGATGCTCTGCAAAATGCCCTGGCTTAGCTCAGCCTGATAGGGCGTGTAGGTGGTCGAGAATTCTTCCCTGCTGGTGACGCTGCCCACGATGGCCGGGATGTAGTGGTCATAGGCGCCCGCCCCACGCAGCACGACGGGGAATGTCCGGTTTTTGGCCGCCATGCCGCGCATGGCATCGCGCACTTCCAGTTCGGATATTCCCTTGGGAATATTGAGCGGTTTGTTCAGCAGAACGCGCTTGGGTACATCGCTGTAGAGTTCATCAATGGCCTGATAACCTATGCTCTGCAGCATCTCCTGGCGTTCTTGCGGGGTGGATGGCAGATAGCTCCCCATCTCAGCCCTCCTTGGTCAGCTGCTCATATTCTTCCGCGGTGAGCAGTTCTTCCCTGTCCCCAATCTCATTCACGCGGACAATCCACGCCTCATAGGGAGCCTCGTTGATTTTTTCCGGCGCGTCCACCAGCTCCTCATTAACCTCGGACACGGTGCCCGTCACCGGGCTGATGATTTCGCTGACAGCCTTCACGGATTCGATATCCGCAAAGGAAGCACCCGCGGTCACAGCATCACCCACAAGGGGTACGTTGATATAAACGATGTCACCCAGTTCCTTCTGCGCAAAATCCGTCAGCCCAATAACGACGCTGTCCCCATCCTCTTTGACCCACTCATGGGACTTGGTATACCGAAGCTCTTTGGGAAAACTCATGTTACTCTTCCTCCTTGATATATGATGCGTTGCCGCATGGATTCTATTTTGTCTTGGCGCGGGTGTAGAACGGCAGCTCCACCACCTCGGCTGCCAGCTTGCGCCCGCGAACATCCACTATCAACTTCTCACCAACGGTAGCATACTCGCGATCTATCAAAGCCATCGCGATGGCCTTGCCCACAAACGGTCCCATGGTGCCGCTGGTGGTCTGTCCTATGCGCTGATCATCCTTGTACACATCGCTGCCTTCACGGGCAATGCCTCGGTCTGTCAGCGCTAGCCCCACCCGAATCTGCTTGGGTTCGCCCCGCTCTATCAGGGCCTGCTTGCCAATGAAATCAGGCTTGTCCATCTTGACAAAGAAGTCCAGCCCAGCCTGCAATGGTGTGATATCATCGTTCATTTCATGTCCATAGAGCGGCATGCCGGCCTCCAGGCGCAGCGTGTCGCGCGCGCCCAACCCGCAGGGTATCAGGCCCTCCTGCTGGCCGGCCTTCAGCAACGCCTCGGCCAGACCCTCGGCCGCCTCAGGCTTGCAATACAACTCGTATCCCAGTTCGCCAGTATATCCGGTACGCGATGCCAGACAATCCACGCCGGCGACATCCACATGGTCCCTGAATGTGTAGTACTTCGTCGGCAGCTTATCCGCATCCGCCACGCGCGCCATCACTGCGGGGGCATTGGGTCCCTGCAAGGCCAACTGGGCATACTGGGCAGACGAATCCGTGATGGTTACATCCCCCTGTGCATGCTGTTGAAACCAGCTATAATCCTTGTCCTTGTTGGCAGCGTTAACCACCAGCAGGTATTTTTCCTCGGCAAACTTGTAGACAATGAGGTCATCCACAATGCCGCCGCGCTCGTTGCAGATGGGGCTGTAGCGCACACGGCCGGTTTCCATCCCGCTGAAATCGTTGGTGAGCATCCGCTGAAGGTTGTTGAGCGCATCCGGCCCTTCAACCCATATCTCACCCATGTGCGATACATCAAACAAGCCACAGGCGCGCCGGACAGCATTGTGTTCAGCGATGACCCCCGTGGGATACTGAACAGGCAGCAAATATCCGGCGAAAGGCACAATCTTTCCCTGCAGGCGTACATGCAGGTCGTACAGCGGCGTCTTCTTTTCCATGAAACCCCTCCTGTTAAAAAAGGCACGCAAACATGTTGCGTGCCTCTGTTGTTGAACCTCGAGGATTCCCCCGCAAGGCGGAGTTGCCTCTTAGGTGCATTTCTGCTTTCCAGAGTTTCGTCCCAATCCGGTCTTGTTGCCTGAGAGTTTTTGCTATCCCCTTCGGCGCCGCTGCGCAAGCGGTCTCTCCCGGATTGCTCAACCGATTATTTTTTTGTGTTTCTGCGCAGGTACGCGGGTACCCCCAGGTCATCCTTTTCGGCTGCGGCCGGCTGCTGCGGACGAACGGGCGGCTGGTAGGGGTTTGCCTGTTGCACATAGGGCGGCTGGGTGGACGCGTAGGACTGCTGCGGCTGATACCCCTGCACATAGGGCTGTGGAGGCGTCATCTGCGGCACAGCGCTTGGGGCCGGGCGACCAGGGGTAGGGAAGAAACCGGTGGTATCCTGCTGGTCATACATGGCGGGAACCTGCGGCGCTTCAAAGGCGGGCGTTGTCCCTTCATGTACCTCAACAGGCGCACGGTTTTCATACGGATTGTAGGAGGCGGTGGCCGTGCCATAGGGCACCGAAGCCTTGAACGGTTTTTTCTTGGATTCGCGGGTTGGGAATGCTGTCTTTTCAAAGCCGGTCGCGATGACGGTGATGCGCACCTCATCCTTCAGGCTGTTATCCACACCGGCGCCAAAGATGATGTTGGCCTCGCTGTCGGCGGCTTCCTGAATCAGGCGGGCAGCCTCGTTGATATCCAGGATCGGCATATCCTCGCCGCCGGTGATATTGATGAGCACCGCGCGGGCACCATCGATCTTGGTCTCCAGCAGGGGGCTTGCAACCGCGTTCTTGGCGGCCTGCACCATGCGGTTCTCGCCCTTGCCGGTGCCGATGCCGATGTGTGCCATGCCGCCGGACTCCATGACGGTCTTGACGTCGGCAAAGTCCAGGTTGATGGTGGCGGGCAGGGCAATCAGGTCGGAAATGCCCTGGATGCCCTGGCGCAGCACGTCATCGGCCACGCGGAACGCTTCCATCATGGAGGTACCCTTGCTGACCACCTGCAAAAGACGATCATTGGGGATAACCACCAGTGTGTCCACATACTGCTTCAGCTCGTTAATGCCCATCTCAGCATTGCGCATGCGCTGCTTGCCCTCAAACTGGAAGGGCTTAGTGACCACCGCGATGGTCAGGCAGTTGAGCTCGCGGGCGATATCCGCCACCACAGGGGCAGCACCTGTACCGGTACCACCGCCCATACCGGCGGTAACGAACACCAGGTCAGCGCCCTTAAGCAGCTGGGCAATTTCTTCCCTGCTCTCCTCGGCAGCGCGCTTGCCAATCTCCGGCACCGCGCCAGCACCCAGGCCTTTGGTCAGCTTCTCGCCAATCTGTAGCGTGACATCGGCCTTAGAGGCCGTCAACGCCTGCCGATCTGTATTGACGGCAATGAATTCAACGCCCTTCAGCTGAGCTTCCACCATGCGGTTGACTGCGTTGGCGCCACCGCCACCACAGCCAACCACTTTAATAGACGCAAAGGATTGCTTTTGTTCCTGATCAACCTGCTGCAGTTCAAGCATGGTTTGTCCTCCTCACATGTGCGTGGAATCGTTGGGGCATCAGCCGCCGAACAATCCGCGGAAAAAGCCGCCGATGCCGGTTTGCGGTGCGCCTGCCCCTGTCTTTGTATCAATAATCAAATCCAACAGCCCCAGGGCACTGGAGTAAATGGGGCTGGAAAGCTTGACCGCCTTGCGCGGTAAATCCCGCACCGGCCGGCCAAGACATTCTGATAAAAACTCGCGTCCACCCCGGTTGATGGCCAGGCCGCCGCCCGTCAGATACACGACAGACCAGTTGCCCAAGCGTACACCGGACGTTTTGACGCAATCGTTGATGGCTTCGCAAATCTCCTCGGCCCGGGGCACCAGAATGTCCGCCACCTTTTCATAATCAAAGGTCTGGGTTCTGCCGTCGGCGGAGGTGATATCAAACGTGGGCTGTGACGTCGGCGCGCCAAATGTGTATGCGCGCTTAATCTGCTCCGCCTGATCCAGTGGAATATCCAGGCCGTAGGTCAGGTCGGCGGTGATGTGACCGCCGCCCAGCGGGATGTTGCGATGGAAGATAATGGTATCGCCTTCAACCGCCATCACTTCAGTTGTCAGATACCCCATGTCAATCAGCAGGGCTGTGCGGTCGCGCTCCTCATCAGAAATATAGAGCATAGCCTCGCCCATCGGGGTGGAAAAGAAACCGCTGGCGTTCTTACCAATGGCACGCAGTCGCTCTGATACATCGTCGATGAAAAACTGATCGGCAATCACATACGAAATCATGGCACGAAGCTCATTGCCATGCTGATTCAGCGGCTCCAAAGTCTTTTTGCCATCATCCACCACAAACCAGGCCGGGCTGCGGTGAATGGGGGTGCCGCGCATTTCACGCACTTCTTCGTTGGCTAACGCGAACAGAGTCTCAATGTCGCGGCTGGTGACATGCGGGTCAGCGCCCTGCAGGTCTACCTTGACCTCGACCGTATATACACGGCTGAACTGACCTGGCACCCCCACAAAAATATCCCTTGTGTTGGTGCGTGCCTGTTCTTCCGCGGTTCGAATGGCTTGAGCGATGGTATCGTTTACCATGTCCGGGTTGTTCCAGCGGGCATCCGCAAACCCGTCATAGGGTGCAATGCCTGCGCCTGTGATATCACAGCGCTGCCGGCCCGAGACTTCTGCCACAAGGGCTACCACCTTGCTCGTGCCAAAATCGATGACCGTGATTGTGCTTTTCATCGAACGTCATCCCCATTCCTCCGGACAAATCGCTGCATAACTTGCCATCACGCAACAAAATCCCCGAATGATAGCCATTTGGATATCTTATTGTAACTGTTTTGTGACAACTTAGCAAGTGCTTCATTTGAAAATTCAGTCTGGTCTCAAATGATGGTCACAAAACAAACCGGGGTGTTAAACAGAATCCGGTCGGTATGTGGCTTCCCCCGGCACTGTTGCCTCGATGACGCCACCTGTATGCTGACGTCTCTTCAGTTCCTCAATGACAGCGCGTACCGTACCAAGTTTGGCGCGCAAATGGTTGCTGTCACCCAAGTGGACGGAAAAACCGTCCCGGGTAGTCATGTATATGCTGGTGGGTTCGGATAGGTTGATGTCTTCAATCTGTTGGGCATACCCCTGATTGAGCAGCTCCTGTATCAGGCCGATGGCAGCCTCCACTTGTCCTACCTTGGTACTTAACGGAGGTTTGCCTTCGCGAATGTCGCGCAATGCTAATCCGGATACCGTCATCAGGGTATTCACCTCTCCCAGGTTGCGGGTGCTTTCCAATATCATACCATCCTCAGCCATGATATAGGCAATGCCGATATAATTGATGCTGGCGATGGGCTGGCGCTCATGGACATATAAGAACAGTGTATTGGGAAACACCTTCTGCATCCGCTCATAAATCAGATATCGGTTGGCGTTGATGCCCTCCCGAATTCGCTCTTCGTTGATATTGAAATAGTTGCTGGACGGTCCCAACCCCGCGGATAGAGCTACCTGCTGCCAGGATAGGTTGTGTATGCCAACCACACGAACATTGCGAATGGTGAATACCATGCCTCTGAGGATAAACGCAAGGCTGACCGCAATCAGCAAGGTGCAGGCGATAATCAGGATACGCCGCTCGGGCGTCATAGGCCCATTTACTTGTGGTTCCTGATCCCCGCCTTCCCCCTGTGGCGATGGGTCCGGCTGCGGCCAGTTTTCCGGCACCTCCGGTGGCGGATAGTACTCAAACCCTTGATTAGCCATTGGTACCGCCTGTCGGTGGTTCGTGCAATTGATTCACCAGTTCCTTAAAACGCCTCCCGCGCTCCTCATAATCCGAAAACTGATCAAAGGATGCGCATGCCGGCGACAGCAATACATTAAAACCATGTGTCGCAAGCTCATGTGCGCGGTCGAAAGCAGCCTGCATATTGGTCCTATGCTCAACGTCGCCATAGCCCGCCAGACGCAGCGCGCGTTCAATGGCGTGTGCTGTCTGCCCATATACAATCACATGGCGTACCATGCCACTGTTCTGGATGACCTCGGCGAGTCGGTCAAATGGTATCTGTTTGTCCACCCCACCGGCAAGCAAAATCGTGGGGACCCGCATTGCCTCCACAGCCTTGATGGTCGCGTCCGGGTTGGTGCCCTTGCTGTCGTTGATGTACCACACCCCAGCAACCTCGCGGACAAACTCGATGCGGTGTTCCACCCCGGCAAAACTGCGCAAAGCATAACGAATGACGGCGGGCGGTACCCCGGCAATGCCTGCGATTGTCGTGGCAGCCAAAGCGTTTTCCAGGTTATGGGCACCGGGGATGCGGATTTCTTCCACCGCGCATACCTGTTGTTCGACATCATCCCAACGCAACATCAACATCCCGTCGCGAACAAACGCGCCCTCATAACCCCAATCTGTTTTGGAGAACATCGCCACCCGCCCCTGCAGCCCATCGCGCATGGCAAAAACAAGCGGATCCTCTGCGTTGAGCACTGCGATATCCCCCGTGGTCTGACGGCTAAAGATGCTTCCCTTAAGCGCGGCATATCGAGCCAGGCTGCCATGACGGTTTAGGTGATCGGGGGTAATATTCAACACCGCCGCTATGGTTGGGTGGAAGTGTTGCACCGTTTCCAATTGGAAGCTGGACACCTCTACAACGTAAACATCGTCCTCTTTGCCCTGAGCAACTGCGGCAGACAAGGGATGCCCGATGTTGCCGCACACATGCACCACGCGCCCTGCCTGCCGAAGGATTTCGCCAAGCAGTGTAACCGTGGTGGTCTTCCCATTGGTGCCCGTAACGGCATACAGGGGACCCCTCACGAAACGAGCCCCCAATTCCAACTCGCCCAGTACCGGGACATCTTGCGCAATTGCCTGAATGATGATGGCCGCATCCAGCGGAATGCCGGGGCTGACAATGAGCACGTCTGCGTGCATGAGCGCCGATTCCGGCGTGTGGCCTGCTATAAGCTCACACCCCTTCTCAATCAGCTGGTCTATCTCCTGCGAACGTAATTCCTCTTTCGTTTTTGTATCCCACAGAATTGGCTGAGCGCCTGCCAGCAACAGCAGATGCGCAGCGGCAACCCCACTGCGCGCCAAACCGGCGACCACCACACGTTTGTTCCCCCAGTGATAGCCGGTGTTGTCTTGCATAGTATGGTGCATTTTCTGCAATTGAATCGCCTCCTACCCCATCAAGGGAATGGCCATCAGAGCTGCAAGAACGCTTAGGACGAGCGTCACTAATGCGTACATGCGCACAATTTGGTTTTCCTTCATGCCGGAGAGTTCAAAATGGTGGTGAATGGGCGACATTTTGAAAATTCTTTTGCCGTGCGTCGCCTTAAAGTAAAGTCGCTGCATGATAACCGATACGGAAGACATAATCATGGTGAACGCGATGGGCAGCAGCCAGAACTGCAGCCCAAGCACCATTGCAACCGCCGTTACCGCGCCGCCTATAAACATGCTGCCAGTATCGCCCATAAAAATCTTGGCCGGGTAGCGGTTGAACACAAAAAAGCCGGCACAGGCACCTGCCAGAGCAAAGCTTAGAATAGCCGGCGCCATGCCATCCACCACAGCAAATAGCGGGCTGATTGCCAGCGCAATAACACCAAAGGCAATCGCCCCAACCACTGTGACCGAGGACAGCAAACCATCCGCGCCATCCTGTAAATTGGCGCTGTTGATCATAAACATATACAGCAGCGTCATCAAGGGGATGTACAGAATGCCAAGATCCCATGTGCGCGATGAAAATGGCAAGTGAATGTCGCTGCCGATGCGCGTATAGCAATACATAGAAAACAGCAAACCGGCAAGCACCTGCCCCATCAGCTTTTGCTTGGGGCGCAAGCCCTCGTGCTCTTTCTTGATGTTCTTGTGATAGTCATCCACAAAGCCCACCGCCATGGCCGCAAGAGCGGCCAACAGCATTGGCAACATTTGCCACGCTACGCCTTTTATGAACGCAAACACAAGGCTGACGACCACACAAGCGGATGCAATTAAAAGACCGCCCATGTTGGGCGTTCCTTTCTTGCTTAGATGAGCCTGTGGTCCCAACTCATAGATGGTTTGACCGTGCTGCCTCTCCTTGAGTATGCGAATCAAGGGAGGCATGAAGACCAGCACCAGCAAAAAAGCAGGGATGGCCGCAACGACAGCCATCATTGCGGCGACCCCTGTTCGCTGAGTAGTTCGCGCACAATTTGCTTTTCATCAAAAGGCTTTTTCACCCCATTAATATCCTGATAGGTCTCATGGCCTTTGCCGGCGAGTATCAGCACATCCCCGGGTTGTGCCAGATACAAAGCCCGTTCAATGGCTTGTCGACGGTTCTCAATCACCTCATAGGATGCGTTGGTAGAGGCAATCCCTTCCTCGATGGTACGAAGAATCTCCATTGGATCCTCGGTGCGAGGGTTATCGCTGGTGAGGATGGAATAGTCCGCCAGTTTGCCTGCGATGGCCCCCATCAGCGTCCGTTTGGCATGGTCCCTGTCGCCACCGCAGCCAAAGAGTACCAGCACACGCTGGCGCGCAAACTCGCGCGCCGTGCGCAAAATGTTCTCCAAAGCGTCCGGAGAGTGTGAATAATCAAGGATGACCATGTAAGGGGTATGGGTATCCAATACCTCCGCACGCCCCGGCACACTGCGCACGCCCTCCAAGGCCCGGCAGATGACCTGGGGTTCAACCCCCATAATCAGTGCCAGGGCCGTCGCCGCCAGGGCGTTGTACACGTTGAACATGCCCATCATTTGCAGCTTCACAGGATATACATGCTCGTTCCACAGAGAGAGCATAAACGCTACACCATGCTCGCTGATTTCGATGTCACGGGCGAAGATATCCGCGTTGGTACAAATCCCAAAGGTGCTGTGGGGCACAGATAGTTCATGTGCGATATCAGCATATAGGTCGTCATCGGCATTAAGCGCGACATTTTTGACGCTGCCGTCCACCAAAAATGACTTTTTGGTCTGGAAATATCGTTCCATTGTGCCGAAGTAATCCAAATGATCCTGGGATATGTTCAGGTAACATCCCGCCTCAAATGTAAGGCCTTCCAGTCGCTTCATGGCGATAGCGTGAGCGGATACTTCCATACACACCACGTCGATGCCTGCGTCTGCCATCTGGCGGAAGGTGCGATTTAACTCAATGGGATCCGGTGTCGTCAGGCTGCTTTTCATCCAACGATTGCCAATCATATTGCCTGTGGTCCCAATCAGACCACAGGCGAATCCAGCTGCCTCCAAAATGGCCTTGAGGAAGTAGCTGGTCGTCGTTTTCCCTTTTGTGCCGGTAATACCGACAAGTTTGAGCTGCTTGGCAGGATGACCATAGAACGCCTCCGCCATCAGCGCCATGGCCGAGCGGTCGTGGCTGACCTTCAATTGCGGGACATCCAGATCATCCAGGAAGCGGGTAACCACAAGCGCTACGGTGCCGTTCTCTATTGCCTGCGCGGCATAATCATGTGCGTCCGCGTTCGCGCCTGAAATGCAAAAAAACAGGCCGTTCTCTGTCTTTTGACGGCTATCCTGAGATATGGAGGTGATTTCGCAGTCACCACGAAGCGCCACCAGATACGGTGCCGCTTCTTTCGCCAGAAGCGATAACTTCATCTGTTACATGCCTTTCGCGTCCAGATTTTCAAGGTTGCCGGGCAATGGGCGTCCATTGCGCGGCAAGTGTTCTGCCCACGGGGCGGGTATCAGGCGCAGACACCTGGATGGTTTCCTCATAAACTGCCAACTTCATGCCCAGGTTCTGAGAGGCGTAATAACAAATGAAGGAGCTGTCCCTCGCTTTGTTGAGTTGCTCTTCCAGTCCCACGCGCTCCTGCTCACTTGCCAGATACTTGTTCTGGAGTTGCGTGAATTCATCCCTGAGGGCTTGGCTGGCTTGAACCTTCCCCAGGGACATCGAAGCCATTATAGCAATTGTTGCCAATATCATCAAGAGTGCCCAAGGCAGTGAAATGCCACCGCGCCTGCTGCCGGCCCGGCTATCCGCACGGTAAGCGACGCGTGAGTCGTCCGCATGGGCAGTATCATCCGGCAAATCCACGGCAGCAGAAACCACAATGCGCTCAAAGGGATTCAGCTGATCGCCTGCCAGCGTATAATTGCCGCTCTTGTAAGGGTTCTGTGCATATTGCGTCATCGTGGTTTCTCCTCTCGTTCAGTTTAGTTGTCGCGGTTGGCACGTATTCTGGATTGAATCAGGCTGATATCGCGCAGTACATTCTGGTGCTCCTTGCCAAAGGCCTTGACTTCCTCCGCCGCCTGCTGGCTGGAAATCACGCGGACATAATCCCTCGCGCCGGATACCTGTACACCAGACGCATCGCGAAGGAACAACTCGCGCAGTGCCGCGGGAATCAGCACACGACCCTGCATGTCAAACCCCAGGTTGTCGAATGAGAACATCGCAAACCGCTCCAGAAACACCTCAGCACTGACATCCGCATCGCTTAACTCGGTCAGCATATCCACTTTCTTCTGCCAGACATCAAATGGATAGATTGCTATGCTGGTCTGCGCCATGTTCACACCAATGACAATTCGTTCGCCCAGCCGGTCCCGAAATGTTTGCGGCACAATCATGCGCCCCTTGGCATCGATGCTGTGGTTGTAAGCACCGTAGAATCCATATCTGTCTGTGATGGCGCGTTCGGGCATCTGGTCGCGGTCGGAGCCATTGTTTGTCGTATTTTTCAGCTCATCAGACACCCACTTCACCACCAATCACCACTTATTGCCTTCAGCAAACACAATTTACCACGCACGGAAAAAGGCGTCAATCGCTTATGGCGCCTACATATTTGCTTTGGGCAAAGGACATGCATGCCTATGTTGGATGGGCGCGTTTATAGGGGATGATGTGTTCTCTTTTACCGAGACATATAGGAACGATTTTTCGGTGCTATTTTCTAAGCGCAATATTCAATTGGATAATTTGCATACTTTCATCGTTATTTTTTGTCAAAAATTACGAATTATTCTTTGGGCGTACTTTGACTATTCAAATGTGAGGAAAAATGAGTGGCATATTTGAAAATCGGTAAAAGGAGCGTTCCCCCATTCTTTTCCACTTCCTAAGCATTCTTCAACACA
>CALNAU010000197.1 GCA_937874275.1 uncultured Clostridia bacterium
GCCAAAGAGAAGCCCCAGATGGCCGAAGTGTTGGCCGTCGGCCCCGGCGGCAATGTGGATGGCAAGGAGATCGTGATGCAGGTCAAGGTCGGCCAGAAGGTCATCTACTCCAAGTATGCCGGCACCGAAGTCAAGATTGATGACCAGGAGCTCATCATCGTTCGTCAGAACGACATCCTGGCCGTCGTTGAATAAGAATCGCAAAGGAGCATAAAAGAACATGGCAAAGCAACTGAAGTTCGGCGAAGACGCCCGCAAAGCCCTCGAAAAGGGTCTGAATACCCTGGCCGATACCGTCAAGATTACCCTGGGCCCCAAGGGCCGCAACGTGGTTCTGGACAAGAAATACGGCGCCCCCACCATCACCAACGACGGCGTGACCATCGCCAAAGAAATCGAGCTGGACGACCCCTTTGAGAACATGGGCGCGCAGCTGATCAAGGAAGTGGCCACCAAGACCAATGACGTGGCCGGCGACGGCACCACCACCGCCACTTTGCTGGCCCAGGCCATCGTGCGCGAGGGCCTCAAGAACCTGGCC
This sequence comes from uncultured Clostridia bacterium, assembly GCA_937874275.1. Lineage (GTDB taxonomy): Bacteria > Bacillota > Clostridia > Christensenellales > Aristaeellaceae > UBA1038. The sequence goes on from CALNAU010000197.1 coordinate 542, forward strand.
GCCGGTGCCAACCCCATGATTTTGAAGCGCGGCATCGAAGCCGCCACCGAGGCCGCCGTTGAGGCCCTCAAGGAAATCTCCCGCCCCATCAGCGGCAAGACCGCTATCGCCCAGGTCGCCTCCATTTCCGCAGGCGATGAGGACGTGGGCCACCTGATTTCCGACGCCATGTCCATCGTGGGCAACGACGGCGTCATCACGGTGGAAGAAAGCAAAACCATGAAGACTGAGCTGACCACCGTGGAAGGCATGCAGTTTGACCGCGGCTATGCCTCGGCCTACATGGTCACCGACAGCGAGAAGATGGAAGCGGTGCTGGACAACCCCATGATCCTCATCACCGACAAGAAGATTTCCAACATTCAGGAGATCCTGCCGGTGCTGGAGCAGGTGGTGCAGCAGGGCAAAAAGCTGCTCATCATCGCCGAGGACGTGGAAGGCGAAGCGCTGGCCACGTTGGTGGTCAACAAGCTGCGCGGCACCTTTACCTGTGTGGCCGTCAAGGCCCCCGGTTTTGGCGACCGCCGCAAGGAAATGCTGCGTGACATCGCCACCCTGACCGGCGGCCAGGTCATCAGCGAGGAGCTGGGCCTGGAGCTGAAGGACACCACCATGGACATGCTGGGCCAGGCCCGCACCGTCCGCGTGGACAAGGAAAACACCCTCATCGTCGAAGGCGCCGGCACCAAGGAAGAAATCGAAGCCCGCATCAACCAGATCAAGGCCCAGATTGCCGAGACCACCAGCGACTACGACAAGGAGAAGCTGCAGGAGCGCCTGGCCAAGCTGTCCGGCGGCGTTGCCGTCATTCAGGTTGGCGCGGCCACCGAAGTGGAGATGAAAGAGCGCAAGATGCGCATCGAAGACGCCCTGGCCGCCACCCGCGCAGCCGTGGAAGAGGGCATCGTGCCCGGCGGCGGCGTAGCGCTGCTCAACGCCACCCAGAAGGTGCGCGACCTGCTTGGCAAGCACGCTGGTGACGCCAAGACCGGCATCAACATCATCCTGCGCGCCATGGAAGAGCCCATCCGCCAGATCGCTGCCAACGGCGGCATCGAAGGCAGCATCATCATCGACACCATCGCCCGCAGCAGCAAGACCGGCTACGGCTACGATGTGCTCAAGGGTGAGTATGTGGACATGATCGACCGCGGCATCATCGACCCGACCAAGGTAGCCCGCAGCGCGCTGCAGAACGCCGCCAGCGTCGCCGCCATGATGCTGACCACCGAGAGCCTGATCACCGACATCCCCGCGCCCGAACCGGCAGCCCCCGCCCCCGGCGGCGGCATGGGTGGGATGTACTAAGCATCAGCTAAGCATAACGGAACCTAACTCATACGCGCACCGCTCGAAAGGGCGGTGCGCT
>CALNAU010000198.1 GCA_937874275.1 uncultured Clostridia bacterium
GGTGCTGGGCTGCACGCACTATCCCTTCCTGAAGGAGGCCATCGCCCCCTTTTTCCGCGGTGCCGCGCTCATCGACGACAGCCCGCGCGTGGCCCGCGAGTTGGCGGAGCGCCTGGGGGAACTGCAACTGCTCAATGACAGCGGGCAGCCGGGCAGCCTGACGCTGCTCTCCTCGGGCGGGGATGAAGCCGTGGATTTGATGCGGACATTCCTGTAACTATACAATTTTTGCATGTTTTTATATCGTCTATTTGACAGGTCATGTCTCATCTGGTAAAATAACCGCAACTCAAAGCGGAAATCTGAATACGACCCCAAATCGAAAGGAGAATTCGACATCATGAAAAGGATCCTCGCTCTGGTCTTCGCCCTGTGTCTGCTGACTGCCCTGCCCGCCTCCGCTGTGGAAGTGCTCACCATGGGCACCGGCGGCACCAGCGGCACCTATTACGCCTTTGGTTCCGAAATCGCCACCCTGTGGAACAAGAATGTTGAGGGCTTCGAAGTGGCCGCTCAGCCGACCGGCGCCTCCAAGGAAAACATCGTCAAAATCACCGACGGCGAGTTCCAGCTGGGCTGGTCGCAGAACGACACCATTTCCTATGCCTACAACGCGGACCCCAAACACTTCCAGGGTGAAAAGTTTGACGGCTTCTATGCCATCGCGGCGCTCTATCCCGAGGCTGTGCAGCTGGGTGTTGCTGCCGATTCCGACATCAAGAACGTGGCTGACCTGAAGGGCAAGCGCGTATCCATCGGCGCCCCCGGTTCAGGTACCGCCATCAACGCCGAGCAGGTGTTGGAAGCCGCAGGCCTGAGCCTGGATGACATCCAGCGCTACGACCAGAACTTCGGCGACTCCAGCGACTCCTTCCAGAACATGCAGCTGGACGCCTTCTTCGTGGTGGCCGGCGTGCCCAACACCGGCATCATTTCCGCTGACATCAAGCGCCCGGTCCGCCTGTTGAGCATGGATGAGACCCAGGACGCCGCCCTGAAGGGCAAGTACCCCTTCTACATCGATGTCACCGTGCCCGGCAACACCTACAAGGGCACGCCTGAAGATGTCAAGATTCCGTCCATCACCGCGGTGCTGATTGTCTCCAAGGACATGGATGAGGAAGTCGTATACAACCTGACCAAGACCCTGTTTGAGAAGAAGGGCGAGCTCACCCACGCCAAGGCGCTGGAGCTGGATCCCAAGTTTGCCGTGGAAGGCATCCCCTGCCCCATTCACCCCGGCGCTGCCAAATACTATGCCGAAATCGGTGTGGAAATTCCCGAGGCTTCCCAACTGAAATAACGCGTCCGAATGGAGGCGTCCGGTGTCCGGGCGCCTCTTTTTCGTAACGAAGGAGCTGTGCACATGACAGATAACCATCAGCAAGACCCTGTATTTCAGGATCAGCCTGTAACGGCGGCCGGGAGTGTTGACGCGGGCATGCAGCAAGAGCTTGACGAAATCATGCTCAAGTATGACCGCGAGAGCACCTACCGCAGGCTGGCCGATTATCGGGCAACCATCATCTCCATCATCGCCATCGTTTTTTCTTTGATTCAGCTGTACCACACGTTCAATCCGCTGCCCTATATCCGTCCTTTGCATTTGGGCCTGGTTATGCTGCTGGCTTATCTGCTGTATCCGGCCAAGAAGTCCATGCGCAAGGACACCATTCCTTGGTATGATGTTGCATTGGCGGTGCTGGCCTTCGCGGTGTGCATGTACCAGGTTGTCAACATGCGCAACCTCAACGCCCGCCTGCGCCTGCAGGATTATGAGCGCATCATCGCCATCATCGGCTTGATTCTGCTGCTGGAAGGCACCCGGCGCGTGGTGGGTCTGCCCATCGTCATCATCGCGGGCGTCTTTATCCTCATCGCGCTCTTCGGGCAATACATGCCCGGATTCCTGAAATCCAACAACTCGTGGAAGCGCATCGTGGAGCACCTGTGGTACGACCAGGAGGGCGTCTTCGGCGCCGCCATCGGGGCATGTACCACCTTCATATTCTTATTTATGCTCTTTGGCGCGTTTCTGGAAAAAACCGGCGTGGGCGAAGTATTCATTGACATCGCCAATGCCATCGCCGGCGGCTCCCGCGGCGGCCCCGCCAAGGTGGCTGTTATTTCCTCCGCGCTGATGGGCACGGTGTCCGGCTCCTCCGTGGCCAACACGGTAGGCACGGGCTCGTTCACCATCCCCATGATGAAAAAGATTGGCTACCGCTCGCAGTTTGCCGGCGCGGTCGAAGCCGCGGCCTCTACCGGCGGACAGATTATGCCGCCCGTCATGGGCGCCGCTGCCTTCCTGATGGTGGATTCGGTGGGCCTGCCCTACGGCGATATCGTAAAGGCAGCCGTAATCCCCGCCATCCTGTACTTCTCCGGCATCCTGCTGATTGTTGACCTGGAGAGCAAGAAGCACAACCTGCGCGGCATGCCCAAGGACAAAATGCCCAAGTTGCGCAAAATCATGACCGAACGCGGCCATCTGATCCTGCCGCTGATGGTCATCATCTACGTGCTGGTAGGCACCTCGCTCACCCCGGCGTACGCCGCCCTCATCGGCATTGTGGTGGCCGCGGTGATCGGATACATCAAAACACTGTTCGACCTGTTGGTGCCCGGCAAAAAGGACATCAACACCATCATGGCGCAACGCACCGGCTTGCAGGGCAGAGACTATTTTCAATGCCTGGAAACCGGTGCCCGCAACGTGCTCAGCGTAGCGCTGGCCTGCGCCACATCCGGCATTGTGTCCGGCATCATCACGGTGACCGGCATCGGCGCCCGCATCGGCGACGGCTTTACCCAAATCGCCGGCGGTAACCTGTTGCTGCTGCTGTTCTTCACCATGATAACCTCCATCATCCTGGGCATGGGCGTGCCCACCACGGCCAACTACATCATCACCTCGTCGGTCATGGCGCCGGTGGTGATGAAGGCCATGGGTGCCTCGCTGCCCGAACTGGTGGCCGGGCTGGGCGCTCTTGGCGCCGGCTATGTGAAGCTGCCCGCCCACATGTTCACCTTCTACTTTGGCATTGTGGCGGATATTACGCCGCCGGTCTGCCTGGC
>CALNAU010000199.1 GCA_937874275.1 uncultured Clostridia bacterium
CCACCAGAATGCACAACTGATGGTATATCTCCATGTGCTGCTGCTGCACCAGGTGGGTCGATTGCTGCTGTACATTCAGCAACAGGTCCGCGATATCGGCCAGCTTGCCGCCGCTTTCCCCCGTCATGGCGATGGTGGAAAGCCCACGCGCGCGGGCCACCAGCATGGCGCGGCGCACATTCTCCGCGTTGCCCGAGGTGGATAGCCCCATCAGCACATCCCCAGGCTTGCCATAGGCCATGACCTGCTGGGCGAAGATATCCTCACCGCCGATGTCGTTGACGATGGCGGTCATCAGCGCATTGGCGGACGTCATGTCAATGGCCGGCAGGCCGCGCTGCAGGCGGGCCGCCCAGGGCTCGCCCACGGCATCCACAAAGTCCTGCTCCGGCGCGCGCGCCAGCAGAAACCCTTTGCACAGCTCGCCCGCGATGTGCGCGCAATCCGCCGCACTGCCCCCGTTGCCGCACAAAAGCAGCTTTCCCCCATTTTGAAAGCACTGAATCAACAGCGCCGATGCCTGCTCTACCGAGTTACGCATGGCTGCCCTCCCCCTCCAAACCGTCAATGGCCACCGACAGCGCAGCGATATCGCCCACACTATCGCCCAACTTGGCCGCCACCACCTGGCAGCCGGCCACGGAGCTGGGCAAGGCCTCTTTGGCAATGACGCGCTCCATCTCCGGGCGGAACCAGCGCTCGGCCCGGGCGAACACGCTGCCGATGACGATGCGCTGAGGGTTAAACAGGTCGATCAGCAGCGCGCAGGCGCTGCCCAACGCGCGCGCGCTGCGGCGCAGCACGGCGATGGCCTCCTTGTCCCCGGCATCGGCGCGGGCCGCCGTTTCCTTGGCGCTCATGCCGGCCATCTGGGCCAGGCCCCCGCCCGAACAAAAGCCCTCGTAGGAACCGGCCTTGCCATACCCCACCGGACCGCTGCGCGCATAGCGCACATGGCCAATCTCGCCCGCCATGCCGTGCTGGCCGCGGTAGAGGCGGCCATCCAGGATAAGCCCCGCGCCAAAGCCTGTGCCGAAGGTGAGGTAAATCATGCTGCGCACGCCCTGCCCCGCGCCATAGCGCCACTCGGCCAGCGCGCAGGCGTTGGCATCATTCTCCAGGTAGGCGGGTACCCCCAGGCGGTCGCGCAGCCAGTCGGTGATGGGCACCTCGTCCCAGCCGGGCAGGTTGGGCGGGGAAAGAATCATCCCCCGCTCGCTGTCCAGCGGGCTGCCGCAGCTGACGCCGATGGCCAGCGGGCTGCCCTTGGCGGGCACCATTTCCTCCAGCAGATCCTGCCAATGCGGATAGTCCTGCGTGGGGACCTCCCGGCGCGAAAGCACGCGCCCCTGCGCATCGCCACGCAGAAAGGCGGTCTTGGTGCCGCCGATATCCAGACCCCAATACTCGTTTACCATATGGCTTGTATCTCCTCTCGTGATGCGCTGCCGGTGCAGCCAATCTTTTTGACGGTCACCGCCGATGCGGTGGCGGCAAAGCGCACAGCCAGCGCCAATTCCGCCCCGGCGGCGTAGGCCAGGCCAAAGGCCGCGGCAAACGCGTCCCCCGCGCCAACCGTATCCACAGGCGGGGGCACGGGCATGGCCTCAAACATTGTTTCCGAATGACCGTCGGACACCACGCACCCGCGCTCCCCCAGCGTGACCAGCGCGGGCCGGCCGGTTAATCCCGCCAACTGCCGCGCGGCCGCCGCGGCATCCGCCTGGCCGGTGGCACGCAACGCCTCCATCTCATTGGGCTTGAGCAGCACATGGCGAAAGGCATTGATGCGGCTGCGGCTGTCCACCAGCACGGTCAGCCCCTGTTCGCCCAATTGGCCAATGCGCTCGCGCACGGCGGGGGTGATGCACCCGTAAGCCAACTGGTCGCACACCAGCAGCAAATCCAGCGCCGGGGCCGCAGCCTCCAGCGCGGCCAGAAGCGCGGCCTCGGCCTGCGCGGGCAAGGCCTCGCGGTTCTCAAAGTCGATGCGGGGATCTTCATATATAGTGTCCGATATCCCCATCCGCAGCGGTTTGATGTAGGCGTTGGTGACCAGCTGCTCGTATGCCACCATGCCGCCGACATCGACCCCCAGGGATTGAAGCTGTTGGCGCAGCACATCGCCCCGCCAATCGGGCCCCAAAGTACCCAGCGCCAATACGGCGCGCGGGGCGAGCGCCGCCAGGCAGGCGGCCTGGTTGGCCGCAGCGCCGGGCGACATTCGCTCCCGCACCACCGGCAGGGGGTGGTGCGGCGTCTCGCGGGATAATTCACTCAGCCGCATATCCGCGTGCCAGTAGACATCCAGGCAATGGTCACCAATCACCGCGGCCCGCAATTGCCCAATGCGCTCAAACAGCTCTTGCAGCGTCATGGCAGGGCCCATCCCTTCTGCCGCAGGCGCTGATACAGCGCGGGGATGGTCTGCCGGTGGTCGCCCTCAAAGTGCCAGCCCTTGCCGCCCCGGCTGACCGGGCGGTTGACGATGTTTTTGCGCGGGCGGTAGTAATAGTCCGGGTTGTCATCGTCCACCTTGACACGAAAATCGCCCAGGGGCTTGAGGTCGAAGTTGGCGGTGGTGATGTCAAAGGTTGGGTACCCCAGGTTGCGGGCGATGGACAGCGCCTTCAAGAACACCTCCGGCCCGATGACCGCCGACCCGAAGTTGAGGAACACCCCGCCATCCATCTGCGATACGCCGTGGCACAGCCGCAGAAAATCCACCTGGCTTGCGCGCCCGATGGCGCCAAAGTCGCACACCGGGTGCTGGTGAATGATGTCCGTGCCCAGCGCGATGTGATAGGTGGCAGGCACCCCTAGCCGCCGGGCCTGATACAGCACACAGTCATCCCGGTGGGGGTAGCGCTCCGGCTGCTCCCCCATCGCCACGGCCAGCGCCTCCCCATAGCCTTGCCCCTGGGCCGCGCCGCGGTTGATGGCTTCATTCATCCAGCGGCCGGTCTCCTCCCACATGCCAAAGCTGCCGTCCTCGATGGCGGTGGGCACATCCTCCGATGTGCCGCCCAGCCAGGACAGCTCAAAATCATGGATGGAGCAGGCGCCGTTGCCGGCCAAATGCGTGATGATGCCCGCGCGCATCAGGGCAATCAGATAGCGCGACAGGCCGCACTTGATGACGTGCGCGCCGATGGAGCAAATGACAGGCCGACCATTGCGCCGCGCCCGCACCACGCGCTCCGCCAGCTCGTCAAAACCCTCCGCGTCCCAGGCGTCCACTGACTCCCCCGGGTTCATCAGGGTATCGATGCGCACCAGGTTGACCCGCTCCCGGGCCGATTGCATGCGCACGCCATCCAGGCTCAGCTGCTCATAATCCACTGTGTTCCCCTCCCAGGTTCATCCAGGCCATCATCGCGGGCAAATCGAAAAAGTCACCGGCAATGGCCTCCGCCCCGGCGCGAATCAGCTTGTCACGCTTGTGGGGATTGACACCCTGCCGGTGTTCCTCGTCGGTCGCCAGGCCGATTGTACGCGCGCCCAACTCCGCCCCCAGGGCAATCTCCACCTTGCCGTCACCAATGACGCACACCTCGCCGCCCCGCAAGCCCTTCTCCTGCGCCAAGCGTCGAAGCACCTGCTCCTTGGAGCAACTTTCCTCCCCCACGGGGGCGCCGGCGATGCTGTCCACCAGCCCGGCTACACCCAGCAGCTCCGCCTCACGCACCACATCCGGGTGATCGGTGCCGCTGGCAACGTGCAGCGCCACGCCCAATGCCCGCAGCGCCGCCAGGAACTCCTTGGCGCCGCCAATGAGGTACCTATCCGGGTGAACCTGCCCGTTCAGGATACCTCTGCGCTTTTCCTCTACTTCCAGCATCAGGCGGCAGTTGTACTCCGCCTTGTAATCCCACGGGTCAAGCGCCTGGCCGCCGCGGGCTTTCACCTGGGCTGCCAGCCACTTCATCTGGTGGATGGTCTGGATGCCAGTCGACTCGTCAATATAGCGCTGCACCATGGGGCCGCTGTCCGCGCCCAGAAACTCGGTCATCAGGGGCTGCATCACCCGCTCCCAGCCATGGCGCAGGGTGGATATCGTGCCGTCAAAATCCAATAGCACAGCCCGCACAGGCAGCATGGAGCCCTTGGGTTTGATCTGTTCCACGTCGTTCCTCTCAAGAAATACGGAAAGAAAGGGGCCCCGGAACCAATCCGGGACCCCCGGTTGTGATGGGGAATTACTTGGCCAGCAGGCCCTTCTCCGCGATGTAGGCCTTGTCGACCACGGTGACGCCGGTGTCGTAGTTCTTGTCGCCGACAATCTCTTTGCCCTGCAGGACGCTCACGGCGCTCAGCACGCCCTGATAGCCCATGACGTAGGGGTTCTGGGCCATGGTGGCCAGCAGCGCGCCTTCGTCAACCAGCTGCAGGATGGCGTCGGACTGGTCAAAGCCAACGCCCACGACGTCCTTGCCGGACTCCTTGATGGCGTTGCCGGTGCCGGTGGTGCTGCCTTCGTTGGCGCCGAAGATGCCCACCACCCCCTGCGTGATGTAGTTTTCAGCGATTGTCTGGGAGGCGGCTACCTGGCCCTCGCCGTACTGGGTCTCCAGAATTTCGAACTTGGTGCCTTCAAACGCGGCACGGAAGCCCTCTTCACGCAGCTGCGTGGAGGTGGTGGAGGAGTTGACGTTCAC
>CALNAU010000200.1 GCA_937874275.1 uncultured Clostridia bacterium
GACCACAACCGCGGGCGTGTGCTGGCCGCAGCCATCAACCTGGACACGCTGGCCGCCGTATCGCCGCGGGAGGACATGGTGGTCAACCTGCACAGCGAGGGGTACCCGGCCATCACCATGGATTTGAGCGACCTGGCCCCCCACCCGCAGGAACGGGAGACCACTGCCGCCCTCATCCGCGGCGTGGCCGATGGCCTGCGCCGACGCGGGTACCGGGTAGGCGGCTTTGATGCCACGGTCACCTCCCAGGTGTTGGGGGGCAGCGGGCTGTCCAGCTCTGCCGCCTTTGAGGTGATGGTGTGCTGCGCGCTGGACGCCCTGTACAACGACTGCCGGGTGGATGCCGTCGCCCGCGCGCAAATCTCGCAGTACGCGGAGAACGTGCACTTTGGCAAGCCTTCCGGCCTGATGGACCAGATGGCCTCCAGCGTGGGCGGCATGACCGCCATTGACTTTGAGGGCGAGCAGCCGGTGATTGACCCTCTGGGCTTCGACTTTGACCAGGCGGGCTACGCGCTGGTGGTGGTCGGCCCTGGCGGCAGCCATGACGACCTCACGCCCCAGTACGCCGCCATCCGGGAGGAAATGACGACCGTGGCGCATCAGCTGGGGGCTGATACCCTGCGTGGCGTGTCGCAAGCGCAGTTTGACAGCCAGATGGCCCAATTGCGAGCCAACCTGGGCGACCGCGCCGTGCTGCGCGCCATGCACTACTACGCCGAGAATCAGCGCGTGGGGCAGGCGGTGGCGGCGTTGCGCGCGCACGACCTGCAGCTGTTCTTTGACCAGGTCAACGCGTCCGGCCGCAGCAGCTGGCAGTGGCTGCAAAACATCGCCGCGTCCGACCACGACCAGCCGCTGGCGCTGGCGCTGGCCATCGCGCAGGAGCAGCTGGATGGCCACGGCGCCTGCCGCGTGCATGGCGGCGGCTTTGCCGGCACCACGCTCAACTTTGTGCCCAACAACAAGTTGGAGCAGTTTGTGGGCAAGATGAACGCTGTGTTTGGCCATGGCTGCTGCTATGTGCTGGACGTGCGGCCGGAGGGGGCGGCGCGCGTCTTGTGACCGGTTGACAGCCCGAAAACCCGGTGCTATAGTAATTGGGAACCGAATACCAAGCAACTTCAGGGCGGGGTGAAAGTCCCCACCGGCGGTAAAGCCCGCGAGCCGAAAGGCTGACATGGTGAGATTCCATGGCCGACAGTATAGTCTGGATGAGAGAAGATTGCAGCCATTGTGCATTCTGCTTGTGTCGCCCCTGATTGCTTGGGGGCGATATTTTGTAGGAGGTACAACCCCATGAAGAAACCCACCCGTAACACCGCGTTCCTGGCTTACTCCGCCCTCATGACAGCAATCGCCATCGTGCTGAACTTTTTCCCGGAGATTCCGATTCCCCTGCCCTTTGCGCCATGGCTGAAGCTGGATTTTTCCTTTGTGCCGCTGCTGCTGCTGGGCTTTACCCTGGGGCCGGTGGCCGCCGTGATGGCCCTGGTGGTCACCAATGCCGTCCACCTGCTGGGCACCACCACCGGCGGTGTGGGTCAGCTGGCCAACATTCTGGTGGGGCTCAGCTTCCTGCTGCCGCCCTCGCTGATGTACCGCAAGAACCGCACCATGAAGGGCGCTGTCATCGGCACCATCGTGGGCATCGCCTGCATGGTGGTGATGGGCGTGCTGACCAACCGTTACATTCTGGTGCCCGCCCTGCTGGGGGACAAACTGTTTGACTTCCCCATGACCAGCTACCTCATCCAGGCCATCGTGCCCTTCAACCTCATCAAGGGGACCATCAACGCGGTGCTGGTGTTTATTCTGTACAAGCGCCTGAGCGCCCTATTAAAGGAAATCGAGAGAAAGTGCGCAGCCTGATAACCCACTCTGCCCAGGAAACCCGTCAAGCCGGCATGCTGCTGGCCGCACAGCTGCGTCCTGGTGACGTGCTGCTGATGACGGGCGACCTGGGTGCCGGCAAGAGCGAGCTGTGCCGCGGCATCGCCCGCGGGCTGGGCATCGGCGGCCCGGTGCCCAGCCCCAGCTTCACCATCCTCAACCGCTACGAGGAGGGGCGCTTGCCCTTCAATCACTTCGACTGGTACCGCGTCAGCGGCGAGGATGAGCTGCTGGAGTCCGGCCTGGATGAAATCCTGGACGAGCACAGCGTGTCGGCCATCGAGTGGCACGAGCGTGCGCCCGGTCTGCTGCCGGCGGATTGTCTGGACATCCGGCTAAAGCCTCTGGATGGCGAACAGCGGGAGATTGTGTTTGTGCCTCATGGCGCCTTTCGGGCGCTGGATTGGGCGGCCATAGGCTGTGCCGCCGGGGAGGAACCATGATTGTACTGGCGCTGGATACCTCCGGCCCCTCGGCGGGCGTTGCCCTGCTGCGGGATGGACTGCTGTGCTACGAGGCCACGGTGGTCAACCGGCTGACCCATTCAGTCAACCTCATGCCCATGGTGGAGGAGGGGCTGCGCTGCGCCGGGGTCACCATGCCTGAGGTGGACCTTTTGGCCGCCGTGGTGGGGCCCGGCTCCTTCACCGGGGTGCGCATCGCCGTGGCCGCGGTGCAGGCCATGGCTTACGCGCTGGATAAACCCTGCGTGGCCGTCAACGCGTTGGAGGCGCTGGCCCTGGGCGTGGCGGAAAGCCCGCGGGTTGTATGCCCCATTCGGGATGCCAGGGTGCAGCAGGTGTATGGCGCGGCCTTTATGCATGGTGAGCGCCTGATGGACGATGCCGCCCTCAAGGTGGCGGAATACCTGAAAGTCATTGAGCCCATGGGCGAACAATTCCTGTTTATCGGCGATGGGGTATCCCCCTGTCGGCAAATGATAGAGGAAACGCTTGGCAGCCGCGCGTCCTTCGCGCCGCCGCACCTCAACCTGTTAAGGCCCGGTGCCGCGGCTCTTATCGCAGGCAGCGACCGCGCGGTGCATCTGGCCCCGGACGACTTGAAGCCGCTGTACCTGCGCCAGCCGCAGGCCGAGCGGGAAAGGGAAAAACAGCATGGCTGAAGCGCTTGTGCGCAGGATGATTCCGGAAGATGTGGAGCGTGTAGCCGCCATTGAGGCGGAGGCATTTCCGCGCCCCTGGACGGCGGATGATTTTCGCCATGAGCTGACCGAAAACAAGGTCGCCCGCTACCTCGTGATAGAGGAAGCGGGCGAGGTGGTAGGCTTTGCCGGTGTGCATGTCATCATCGACCAGGGCCATGTGACCAATATCGCCGTCAGTGGGGCCCACCAGGGCAAGGGGTATGGCCGGCTGGTCACCGCGGCGCTGATGCAGTACGCAGCCAACCTGGGCGCCACCTACCTGACGCTTGAGGTGCGCGCCAGCAATCACGCGGCGCAGGCGCTGTACACCTCCCTGGGTTTCATCAAGGTCAGCGTGCGCAAGCGATATTATGAGGACAATGGCGAGGATGCCTGGCTGATGGCCTGCGATCAGATGCCTACGGCAGACCCCGACTTTGAGGAGCCGGAGACCGTTCGGGAATAGGCACGCACAGGATATTTATGTGTTCATACGCCCGGCCCACGCTTCGCGGGTCAGGGCGTATACATTTGTCTGGGTGTTGATAGGGTCCTGATAGGTGTCCGCCAACTGCATGCCGATGTGCTCGGCCACCCGCATGGAGGCGGTGTTGGTGTGCTTCATATAGGCATACACGCGCCCAAAGGGCGTGTGCTCGAAGGTGTAGTCGATGCATTTTGCGGCGGCCTAGCTGGCGTAGCCGCGGCACTGCTCAACCCGGTGGATGTGGTAGCCGATTTCCGGCTTGATGACGCCGTTGATGTGCTGCATCGTCAGCCCGCAGTCACCAATCACGCGGCCGTCTTCCTTGAGGGTGACCGCCCACAGCCCGAAGCCGAAGGTAGCATAATTGTCCCGGTTCCAGGCAATCCAGCGCCGCACTTTGGCCTCGTCAAAGGGTGCCGGGTAGTGCGCCATGGTATGGGCGTCTGACAGGATGTCGTACAGCGCGCCAAAATCATCCACTGTCATCTCGCGCAGCACCAGCCGTGGGGTCTCCAGCCACATATTACCCTCCGAAGCAGTTAGAATATGAGGTACTCGCACTCCAGCCGCCCGTTGTACAGGCGGCGTTTTTTGGTGGCCCGCTTGCCGTACAGCCGCTCAAAGGCGGGGTTGGACGTCAGCACGCACACGCGGCTGGCGGCGGACTGTGTCTCCAGCTTGCGCATCTGCCGATACAGGGTTTCGGCCTCCTTTTTGCCGCCCAGGCGCTCGCCGTAGGGCGGGTTGGTGATCACGCAGGTATCCGGCGGAAAAGGGGGCAGGTCGCGCAAATCTTTCTCAAACATGCGGATGCGCCCCTGCAGCCCCGCCTGCCGCAGGTGCTTTTCAAACAGTGTCAAGGCCTGGGGGTCCACATCGCTGCCGCTGATGTCCCGCACCTGCCTGGGGTCAAACAGGCCCTTGGCCTCCGCCCGGATGCGGCGGCATTGGGCAGTATCCGCGAAGTGCCATTGCTCCATGGCAAAGGGGCGGGTCAGCCCGGGGGCGCGGTTGGCCTGGCGAAAGGCCGCCTCAATCAGGATGGTGCCCGTGCCGCAGCAGGGGTCGTGCAGCGGCTGGCCGGGCCGCCAGCGGGAAAGGGCCACCAGGGCCGCGGCCAGGGTCTCCCGCAGGGGGGCTTCGCCGTTCCAGGTGCGGTAGCCGCGGCGGTTGAGGGCGTCGCCGCTGGCATCCAGCGTGACCCGCACCTGGTTTTGGTGGATGGCCACGTGAATGGCGTATTCCGCGCCGGTCTCCGCCATCCAGTTGGTTTTGTAGCGCTGCTTCAGGCGCTCGGCCACCGCCTTTTTGCTGATGGCCT
>CALNAU010000201.1 GCA_937874275.1 uncultured Clostridia bacterium
TAGCAGTTTGGGCGGACGCCCACCGGCCCCGCAGAGTATCCTTCTGACGGCTTGAGGAGCAAAACACAGCCTGCCTCACCGTTCAAGGGTGGCGAACCTGTGGTTCACCATGAACGCGCTGCGCGCGCCCTTGAGCGCCTCGGCATCCTGTGTTACGATGTGGCCAAGCCTATGAAGGAATGCGGGTGCCAGGAAACGGTCTTTACTAACTCACTGGTTGGTACAAAGACTGGGGGCAGACCAAATCGAATCGAATAGTGATTAATAGTTTAAGATGTTTTCAGCCTGCACATTCATTCGCTTTCATATAAGTTTTTCATCGCAAAGAGATGATTAGATGCACGCTTCATGAATATTTTTAGCTATTAATAAATTGTAGATATAAAGATCAACATCGCAAGCTATCCCCACCCGCTCAGCCCTCTCCTACGCCCTCGGGCTGTTCCTCATCCCCTGGTACATCATCCGCGCCATCTGCTCCATCACGTTATCGTAGAAGGACTTATCCTGAAACAGCTTCTGGAAGGATGACTGCTGCTCGACGTAGCAGGCCTGCGCTACCTTGCTGAACTCTTCGGGGAAGATGCTCTTGGTGAACATTTCCGCGTCATTGGTCTTGGCAAACTTGGCCAGGCGTTTATTGCTGGCGGCCATCCGGTCATAGATGGTTTCGATGATCACGCGGTCCGCTTCCGTGAACTTGCCCTCGTACATCAGGTTGATCTTCTCGATGATGTTTTCCAGCAGTTCCTTCTTGTCAACCTTCACCGCGGGCGGCGTGACAGCCTGGGGCGGGAACACAGCGCCGCCGCCGGGTATCTCGATGCTGCCGGAGAAGGTTTCCGTCAGCCTGTTCTTTTCCAGCGTGATCTTCCCGCTCAGGTTGATGATAGGCTTGGCTTCGGATGGTATCAGCCGCCACAGATACTCCGTGAACAGGTAATAGCGGTGCAGGTCCTTGTCAAACATGCGGACGATCTGCACAACATAGGAATAGGCTCGGTTAAAATGCCGCACCGTATCCCGCACCTCAAAGCGCTTGTCCTCTGACATGGCGTTGTAATTGTCAACGGCTGGCTTGAGGATGCTGGCCAGCCTGCCCATATCAGCAGCCGTCTGCGGCCCTTTCTTCAGGTAGACCTCGCAGAACTTCTCTATATCCTCGCCATTAAACAGGCAGTACTTGTCCAGCCTGTCCTGAAACGTGTAGACCATGTTGGGGTCAATGCTTTCCTTCAGCATCGTATCCTCATAAAAGGGCAGGAAGGATTTGCGGATATCATCCGCCTGGTTGACGAAATCCAGCACATAGGTATCCACCTTGCCTGTTGCCACCCGGTTGAGGCGGGAAAGTGTCTGCACCGCTTTGACGCCCTTGAGGCCTTTATCCACAAACATGCTGTGCAGCCTGGGCTCGTCAAAGCCGGTCTGGTATTTTTCGGCAACCACCAGCATGTTGTAATCATCGCCCGCGAAGTACCCAGGCAGCTGGCTTTCGCTGATATGCCGCCCATCCGCGCTGTTGAGCATCGGCTCGGTATACTTCTCCCCGCCGATGGTGATCTCGCCGGAGAAGGCGACCAGCGGCTTCACATCCTGATACCCCTTGCTTGCGATATACCTTTTAATGGCCTGGAAGTACTTCACGGCGTGCGCGCGGCTGGCGGTGACCACCATGGCCTTGGCCTTGCCCTCCATCTTGCTCAGCGTCACCTCGCGGAACTTCTCCACGATCACTTCTGTCTTTCGCGCGATGGTATCCTCATGCCCGTGCTGATAGCGCTTGATGGCCTGCACCGTCGGCGGTTCCGGCATCTCGGGGTTCTCGGGGATGCTCTTGATGACGGCATAGCTGTTTTCCATGGTGGTGTAATAGCGCAGCACATCATGGATAAAGCCTTCCTCGATGGCCTGCCGCATGGAATAGATATGAAAAGCGCGGAACTGCCCGTCGGCCTGCTTTATACCGAAAGTTTCAAGCGTCTTGGGCTTGGGCGTCGCGGTAAAGCCGAAGAAGGAGAGGTTGCCATGCTTGCCCTGCCTTATCAGCGCCTGCACCAGCAGGTCCTCGCCGTCAGGGGCCGCGTCCTCTTCCAGTCCCTCTATATGGGCATACTCCCGCAGGGCTTCCTCGGTATCGGCCAGTGTCTCCTTCAGCTTTCTGGCGCTTGTGCCGGATTGGGAGGAGTGCGCCTCATCCACGATGACGGCAAAGCGCTTGCCCTTTTGCCCCTCAACCTGTTCGCAGATGATGGGGAAGCGGTGCAGGGTGGTGATGATGATCTTCTTGCCGTCGTTGATGGCATCCCGCAGGTCTGCTGAGGGGTTCTTATCGGTGATGGTGGTAACCAGCCCGTCCTTGTGCTCAAAGCCCAGCACCGTCTCCTGCAGCTGCCGGTTGAGCACGCGCCTGTCCGTCACCACGAATACGCTGTTATATAGCTCCTTGTCCTCGCTGTCGTGCAGGGTGGCCAGCCGGTAGCACAGCCAGGCAATGCTGTTGCTCTTGCCGCTGCCCGCGCTGTGCTGGATCAGGTAATTCCTGCCGCTGCCGTTTTGCCGCGCGTCCTCCACCAGCTTCTCCACCACATCTAATTGGTGGTAGCGGGGGAAGATCAGCTTGTCTTTCTTCCTGTCGCTTCCGCTGCCCTTTTCCACGCTGATATAGCGCTGCAGGATGGCCAGCAGCGCGTCCCGCTGCAGCACCTTCTCCCACAGGTAGGAGGTTGCGTAGCCTGCAGGGTTGGCCGGGTTTCCCGCGCCCCCGACTTCGCCGGCCCCCCGGCTGCCCTGGTTGAAGGGCAGAAAGAGCGTCTTGTCCTTATTCAGCCTCGTGGTCATCCATACCTCGGTCAGGTCCGCCACAAAGTAGACCAGCACGCGCTTGTTGAACTGAAAGATCAGTTCCTTGGGGTCCCGGTTGCGCATAAACTGCAGCTTGCCGTCTTCCACGCTCTGGCCGGTGAACTGGTTTTTCAGCTCCAGCGCGGCAATAGGTATGCCGTTGAGGGTGAGCACCATGTCCACCGTGTTGTGGTGATCCTGGGAGTAGGCGAACTGGCGGTGGCACATGAGTATATTTTGATGGTACTTGTCCATCAGGTCCGGGTTGAGGGCGGAGGCCGGGGCAAAGTAGGCAAAGCGAAGGGTGATGCCCCGGTCCTTGATGCCCTTGCGCAGCACGCTCACCAGGCCTTTACTCTCTACTTCTTCCTGAAAGCGTTTGTACAGCATCTTTTCAGCATCGCCCAGGTAGGTGCGCTGGTAGCGCTCCCATTCCTTGTGCTGGGTATTGCTGATAAAGGCGACCATCACGGATAGGTCCACCGCCTTGCCCTTCAGGTAAAACTGTTGTTCACCCCGGTAATAGCCGCCCTTGGTGAGCAGGTAGTCCTCGATGTCGCTTTCAAACCGCTTCTCGTTCAGTACAGGGGCCATGGTCTTGCCTCCTTACACAACTTCCCGCTTGCCGGTAACGCATTCGTAGATGAGGGATTTTTTGTATTCCTTGAGGGTGTCGATTTTGGATTGCTTTGATTGTAATAGGGCTCGTCAACACTTTTTCGGACAGTTTGTTAAGCAGAGATTTTGAGGGTCG
>CALNAU010000202.1 GCA_937874275.1 uncultured Clostridia bacterium
CCGGGCCGACCGCCTTCTTCAGGCGCTGTTGCTCCGCATCCATTGATGTATCCTCTCAAATGAGCAATGTTTTTATTTTGTATATCCGTGAGCATCTTAACAAACTGCCCTTTGGATGTCAACAGGCAGACATGTTGTCGTGTATCCTGTCAACAATTGGCACTCATCGCGAGAGAGTGCTAAAAATTCCTTGCCTTTCATGGGCTGCGATGCTATACTAAGGGGGATTACACAGGGGAAACCCCCGGGAGGCAAGCATGACAGACAAACAGGTGCTCAAACAGGGCAATATTTCCATCGACGCACAGAATATCATGCCGGTGATCAAGCGCTGGCTGTATTCGGACAAGGATATTTTTATTCGCGAGCTGGTAAGCAACGGTGTGGACGCCATCAGCAAGTACAAGATGATGGGCAAGGGCGCGGAGGAAGACCTGCGCGTTACCGTCACCGTGGACAAGCAGGCCGGCACCATCTCCTTTGAGGACAACGGCATCGGCATGACCGCCGACGAGGTGGACCAGTATATCAACCAGGTGGCTTTCTCCAGCGCGGAGGAGTTTTTGAAGACCTACACCTCCGGCGACCAGTCGGGCATCATCGGCCACTTCGGCCTGGGCTTTTACTCGGCGTTCATGGCGGCCGAGCTGGTCACCATCGATACCCTCTCCTGGCAGGAGGGGGCCCAGCCCGTGCGCTGGCAAAGCGCCGACGGCATGAGCTATGAAATGGAAACCGGCGACCGCGCCACCCGCGGCACGCTGATTACCCTCAAGATTCTGGACGAGGAAAAGGAATTCCTGGACGGCTGGCGCACCCGCGAGGTGTTGGAGCGCTACTGCGGCTACATGTCCGCCCCCATCTACCTGGTGGATGTGGAGGCAGATCAAAAGGCAGCCGAGGCCGTCGAAAAGGCCAAGGCCGACAAGAAGGATAAGAAGAAGGACAAGGCGGAGGACGAGGCGCCAAAGGCACCTGAACCCATCAACGATGTCAGCCCCCTGTGGCTGAAGAACCCCAAGGACTGCACCGAGGAAGAGTACAAGGAAACCTACCGCAAGCTGTTCAAAACCTTTGAGGAGCCGCTGTTCTGGGTGCACCTGAATGTGGATTATCCCTTCAACCTCAAGGGCATCCTCTACTTCCCGCGCATCCGGCGGGACATGGCCGGCCAGGAGGGGGAGATCAAGCTCTTCAACCGCCAGGTGTTTGTGGCCGACAACATCAAGGAAGTGATTCCGGAGTTCCTGATGCTGTTAAAGGGCGTCATCGACTGCCCGGACCTGCCGCTCAACGTCAGCCGTTCCTTCCTGCAAAACGACGGCTATGTGCGCAAGCTGTCCAGCCACATCACCAAAAAGGTGGCCGACCGCCTCAACGGCCTGTTCAACACCGAACGGGAGACCTATCAGAAATACTGGGAGGACATCCACCCCTTCATCAAGTACGGCTGCGTGCGCGACCAGAAGTTCTTTGACATGGTGAAGGACAGCCTGATTTTCAAGACCACCGCGGGCGAATACCTGACCATCGCCGAGTACAAGGCGCGCAACAGCGAGAAGACCGACAAAAAGGCCTACTACACCACCGATGAGGGCCGCCAGGCGGCGGGCATCGCCATGTACACCGCGCGCGGCATCGACGTCATCGTGATGGACAGCCTGATTGACATCAACTTCATGAGCTTCCTGGAAAACGCAGACGGCACCGAGCTGAGCTTCGTGCGCGTGGACAGCGACACCGCGGGCCTGGTGGAAGAGAGCGAGGAAGGCAAGGAGTTGGACCAAAGCGCCATGCAGCAGAGCTTCCGCGAGGCGCTTGATATCAAGGATTTGGAGGTCAAGCTGGAGGCCTTTGCCGACCCGGCCCTGTCCGCCATGCTGACCGAGGATGAGCAGATGCGCCGCTTCAAGGAAATGAGCGTAGTCTACGGCCAAAGCTTCATGATGCCGGAGAAGTATACGCTGGTGCTCAACCGCCGCAACCCCACCGTGCAGCGCGTCGCCGCCATGGAGGAGGGGGACATCAAGCACCTGATGCAGCAGCAGCTGTTTGACCTGGCCAAGATGAGCAGCCGCCCATTGGAAAAGGACGAGCTGAAGGACTTCATCGCCCGCAGCAACAAACTGATGGAAATTGTCGCCGACAATTGACGGACAGCCCGGCCGATGTGATACAATCCCCGCAAGCTTTGCTTGCGGGGATTTTCTGCAGCACTATGGACGGGAGGGTGGCACATGCTGGGCGTATTGGTCAACACATTGGCGGTCATCGTGGGCAGCGGCCTGGGGTTGGTGTTCCGCCGGGGCATCCCGGAGAAAATCACCCGCGCGGTCATGTCTGCCATCGGCCTGTGCACGCTGTACCTGGGTTTTTCCGGCGCGTTGGCCGGGCGCAACGCGCTGATTACCATCATCGCGCTGGTGCTGGGCACGGCGCTGGGCACGGTGCTGGATATTGACGGCGCCATCAACCGCCTGGGCAAGTGGGCCGAGCGGGCCATCAACCGCGGCAAGCCCGGCCAATTGGAGGGCAGCGGCTCCATCGGCGAGGGGTTTGTGACGGCCAGCCTGCTGTTCTGTGTGGGGGCGATGACGGTGGTGGGCTCCCTCAACGCCGGTATGGGTGACCACAGCATGCTGTTTGCCAAGTCGGTGCTGGACTTGATTGCCGCCGCCATGCTGTCGGTCAGCCTGGGCTTGGGTGTGATGCTGTCGGCGGCCTTTGTGCTGGTGTTTCAGGGGGCCATCGCGCTGTTCGCCGGCGTGCTCAAGCCGCTGCTCAGCGATGCCGCCATCGCGGAGATGACCTGCGCGGGCTCGCTGCTGATTCTGGCGCTGGGCCTCAACCTGCTTGGCATCACCAAGCTCAAGATAGCCGACATGATGCCCGCCATTGTGCTGGCCCCGGTGCTGGTACTGCTGGGCATTTTCTAACCGAACTGTTGCTGGGCTGAGAGGGCGATGACGCAAAAGCATTAGATAACGGCCCCGCATTGAGCGGGGACGTTTGGACTGTCAAAGAAGTAGAATCACGGAGGTATCGGAGGGTGGAGCCCTCTGATGGAAATCCGCCCCAGCGACATGCGCGGTGGGGCGGAAGGCCTGGCAGAGCCAGGGTTTCCTTGCCATCCGCCGCCCGGGAACGGAGTGAGAGGCGGATGGCCCATCGTTCCTTCCCGTCAAGAAACCAAAGGTTTTTTGACGGCGTGAACGGCCCCGCATTGTGCGGGGCCGTTGTTCTTAAGAAGGTTAGCGGTTGTGGTTAAAGGGATGGGGGTCAATTACGCGGCCGTCGCCATCCACATCCAGTAAACGTCTTGTGGAGTCCAGCCCCTTGTCCAGGTCGGGCGGGTCAAGCGGCGCAACCGGCGTGGGATCCACCATGCGCTCATCGGCCACCATGTCGGCCGGATGGACGGGCACGCGCTCATAGTGGCGGTAATACTCATCCTCGGGGTAACGGAAGATGTCGTTCACGCGGGTGTAGCGGTCGTCGTCCGCCTTGACCAGAACCAGCAGGTCGCCGTTGTTGAGGGCGGCCTCATAGTGCTCTGCGTCGCCCCTGTCAACACCCAGGCCAACCAAAGCGCCCACAATGCCGCCAACCGCGCCGCCGGCCACAATGCCGCCCAGCGTGGCCGCGATGGGGCCCGCCGCCAGGAAGGGGCCTACCCCCGGTATGGCCAGCACGCCCAGTTCCACCAGCAGCGCGCCCAGGCCGCCCAGAATGCCGCCCGTGACCGCGCCTGCCGTGGCGCCGCCCGCCGCTGCCTTGGGGGTCTCCGCCGAGATGTCGGTCATCCGCTCCAGTTTGTCAAAGCGCTCCGGGTTCTTGGCCAATACAGATATCTCGTCGTTGGTATAGCCCATTTCGTGCAGTCTGCGTACGGCGGAAATCACTTCGTTCTCAGTTTTGTACAGTCCGGCAACTACCTTCTCAGCCATGTGGTTCCTCTCTTTCTGTTCCGTGGGGTTGTCGGTTTGGTTGAATCGGTTTGGTTCTGTTGGCAGATATTGTGATAGGGTACTATTGATGCGCTCAATTGGTTGTTGGGTTCTCGGTATGCGACATGTCTTCCATGTCTTTCTACATGGAATATAACCGGGCAGGGCTCCTTCAAACACAATTATGCAACATTTATTAATACATTAATAATTTACACAATTAAAAATCAACACATT
>CALNAU010000203.1 GCA_937874275.1 uncultured Clostridia bacterium
CTAACGACCGATTGATTTCAGTTTGCCGATGGAGGCAACCTTTGGCATGAACAAAGGGGTTTCCTTCATCGTGAAGAGCAATAGAATGGGGCAGCTAAATCAATCCACGGTGAATATGACTTTTGAGCTGCCTGATGGGGCCATGGCCTCCGAAACCCTGCGCGACATCGTTTTTCAGAGCTATGCTTTCCGCATCAAAGGCGCGTATGCTACCACTGAGACTGGTACGACTGAATTGGCAACGCAAATCCGCGAAGCGACGTTAGCATACGACAGATTTGATATCAGCGGTTTGCCCACAGACAGACCCATCAAGAGCGTTACCGTGATAGCCGAACCGAAAAACCGGGGGTCATTAAGCGAAGAGATGGATATTGCGGTGCGGGCTCTATCGGCGACAGAATACACACAACCGATGCAAATGACATTTCCTGCCAATGGCAGTTTCGTCCTGCCAAAGACACTGGTGCGCAATCTCGCAGAGACAAATCTGACAACAACACTGGAAGGCAAGGTGGACGGGAGGGTAGCGCACCAACTTTTTGGAAGTGCGAGCTATGTGCTCATTAAAAGCACCCCCTCCAATCAGATCACCATCGGCTTTGTGTTCCCCCAGGTGACCTTTGACAAAAATACGGTGGCCTACGGGGACCCTGCGGAGCAGATTGTAGCGCCGGACGTGGTGGCCAAGGAGGAGGAGGGAGCCATCCTGTTTGTGGGCAGTCTGATGCCTGACAACCCTGCGTATACAGACGCGGATGGCACCGTCTACCGCTTCCTTGGATGGAATACACAGCGGGATGGCAGCGGCACCCTGTTCACGCACAGGACCGATGTGCTGGAAGATATGACGGTGTACGCGCAGTGGCGGCCGGTCCTGCCGGACGCGCAGCTGACATATGAGCCCAATGGCGGCACCGGCGACCCTGTCCATGAGACGCATGAGCAGCAGACCGATGTGCTGCTCAAGGGGAGCGCTGACCTTGGGTTTTCAAGGAGCGGGTATACCTTCGTGGGGTGGAACACCGCCGCGGATGGCTCCGGCACGGCTTATCCGCCGGGTGCTGTCATCCAACTCACAGCCGATACCATTTTGTACGCGCAGTGGCAGCCGGTGCCACCGCCGGCGCCCGCCTACCCCACGCTGGAGGTGCCGCTGGCGGCCCGAAAGGTGCTGAAGAACGGCGTGCTCAGCGCCGGGCAGTTTGTTTTTGAACTCAGAGACGCGCAGGGCAAAGCGCTGGCAGAGGCAGGCAACGCGGCGGATGGCAGCATTGTGTTCCCAAACCGTACCTTCAGCTTGCCTGTGCAAAACTACACCTGCACCATCAGGGAAAAGGCCGGCACGGATGCCAACGTAACCTATGACAAAACGGTTTATAGGGTTATGATTACAACCGTGCCTGATGGTGGTAAACTGAATGCGATCGTGCGGGTGGAGAAGGATGGCATCCCCTATGCCGGGGAGCTCATCTTTACCAACGTGATGCCCATGCCCAAGACCGGCGATACCAGGCTCTCCATGTCGTTGCTGCTTGGTGTGATGGGGATGTTTGCCCTGGGTGGGGCTGTGGTGCTGCGCCGGCGCAACCGACAGAGCGAATGATTGGCTTCTTCTGACGAGGGACGCGCGGGCTGTCCCTTTTTTGTAAAACGAGTGAACCTTTCCGGCCGGCGCGCGACTAAAGGGGTGGAAGGAGGGCGTATGGGCGCGTTGAACATGCAAAACCTGTTTGAGACAGCGGTCGCTCCCTACACCAGGGGCCTGTTCGCCTTCATCCGATGCCATGCGCCGCAGGACCCGGAGGACATCTATCAGGAGACGCTGCTGGCCGCGTGGCGGGGGTATGCGGCATTCCGGCAGGAATCGGGCATCAAGACCTGGCTGTACAGCATCGCCCGCCACAAGTGCCTGGACGCCCTGCGCGGCAAGTACCGTGACCAGACGCAGGAGGCAGAGCAGGAAGGCCGGGACGCCGGCTTTGAGGAGGGTGCTGTGACCCGCATGGACCTTGAGCAGGCCATCAACAGCCTGCGGGAGGAGGAGCGCACGCTGCTGTACCTCATCTACGGGCAGGGGTTCAGCCAGCGCGAGGCGGCAGATATTCTGGAAGTGCCCGAAGGCACGGTGAAAAGCAGGCTGCACACGCTGCGTAGGCGCCTGCGCGCGGAAATGGAGGAAGCCCCATGACACAGGAAGAGATGCTGGACAGGATGCCCCGCTTTGCCCAGGGGACGCTGCCGCCGCAGGAGGCCATGGCCATCGCCCGCGCGCTGAAGGATGACGCGCGGCTGACGGAGGAATTGCTGTTTTGCCTGCGGCTGCGGGAGGTCACCCAAAGCTGGGAAATACCGCCGCCCAGAATGGCGCCGCGGCCGGTGGAGGTGCCCGTATCCGACAGCCTGCTGCGCGGTGCGGACATGCTGAAAAGCGCCCTGCGCACGGTGGGCAGCAGCCTGCGGCTGGCCGGCAAAATGATTTAATCAAACCCGGTTGGAATGAAAGGAGATACCATGAGCACAAATGACAACAAGAGCGACGCCCAAAACATCAGCGAGATTCTGGAGACGGTGGGCGACAAAATTCCCAAGCTGATTACCGGTGTGATGAACAGCTTCTACACCAAGGAGGCGGGGGCGTCCATGGGGCAGTCGGTCGGCGCCTATTACAAGGAGCTGGTGGCAGCCGGCATCCCGCAGGAGGCGGCGCTGGAGATGACCAAGGAGTTTTCCTTCAGCCTGAAAAACGTGATGTCCCAGGGCAACAGCCACCAGCCCGGCGAGCGGGATGGCGACCAGCCCAAGGGCTTCAGCTTCAACTTTACCCCCAATCGGCCAAGGCAAGACCAGGAGGATGACGGCCCGCAGGACGAGCGCTGATGCCGTACAAGCTGCGGGCGGCCGGGGCGGTGCTGCGGCTGGTGGGCATGGCCCCAGGCCTGCTGTTTCGGGTAACACGAGGCTACCGCGCCTTTCGGCATAGCTTTGTCAGCGCCGCGGCGGCCGAGGGCATGCCCCGGGAAATGGCTGAGCAGCTGGCCCGCGCGCTGCGCCCCAGCCACATATTCACGCAGTACCGCAAAATGTAAAGAATTCTGAAGACCCGCCGGCGCCGCTGTATTGCGGCGTCGGTTGTGATACAATGGCCAAAAACATCAAAGGAGGGCGAGACCAATGACCAAGCGTATGCTACCCATTCGCGCGCTGGCGGCGCTGGTCTGCCTGTTGCTGCTGGCGGCGCCCCTGGCGCAGGCGGCAGAGGGGCAGATTCTGCGCCCCGGTGACCGGGGCGACGCCGTGCGCCGCATGCAGCAGGCCCTGGACGGCCTGGGGTACTCCCTTCGCGCCGATGGCGTGTATGGGCCCAAGACCGTGGGGGCTGTGCATGCCTTCCAGCAGCGCAACGCCATCCGCCAGGATGGCATCGCGGGCCCGGTTACGTTGGGCAAGCTGTATTCCGGCAAGGCGCTGGGATACGCCGGCCCCACAGGCGGCGATACCAGCGCCACCGTTGCCACCCAGCGTGACCGCATCCTCTACCTGCGCAGCAGCCGGAGCGACCGGGACAAGTCCAATGTCATGGCGCTGATTCCCTCGGGCGCCAAGCTGACCGTGCTGGCCAAGGGCGACCCGTGGACCAAGGTGCGCTATGACGGCAAGGTCGGCTATGTGATGACGGGCTTCCTTTCCTTCCCCTCCAACCCGCCAAGCAAACTTCCCCAGCCCGCGGCGGGCCAGGCCGTGGTGGCGACCCAGCCCGGGCGCAGCCTTAACCTGCGCAGCAGCATGTCCAAGGCCGGCAAGAGCAACATCATCGGTTACCTGGCCTCGGGCACGGTGGTGGAGCTGCTGGAGAAGGGCGGCACCTGGAGCCGCGTGCGCCATGGCGGCAAGACTGGCTATGTGATGAGCGGGTTTCTAAAGGTGCCGTGAGGCATGGCGCGTTTTTATCACCCGAATGTACGCAGGCATCGCCCTGCCAACAAAACGCGCGACAGGCGCCGCTGGCGGACTCTCCTGCTGGCGGCGCTATTGTTGTGTTGCATGACCGGTGCGGTTTCCATAGCCGATGAAAGCCGGAGGGTGCCGCAGCGCATCGTTGTGTTTCCGTTATTTGCCCAAGAGATGCTGCTGGAGATGGTGGGGCCGGACCGTGTCGTGTATGTAGGATATCCCTATGTGGAGCACGCAGAGAACGTCTCACCCGCGATGGCCCTGGCAAAGGGCATTCCTGGCAGTCTATGGACAGCGTCCGACCCTGCGGACATACTGGCGCTGAAGCCGGACCTCATTGTCCTGGCGGAGCCTTACCCGGAGCTGGAAGAGGCGGGCATTGCTGTTTTGCGGCTGCAATACCCAAAGACCATCGAGGACATCACCCAGGTCCTGATAACTGTAGGGGAAGCGGTGGCCGCGCCGCAAAAAGCAGCCCGCATGGCGGCGGAGATGCAAACCGGGCTGGCATCCATTGCTGCGGTTGTATCCCGTATACCGGAGGAGCAGCGCGTGCGCGCCGCACATTGCCGGGATGGGTTTGAACGCATGGCCGGTGAATTGTACTGCTACAGTTTCGCGGAGGAATTTGCGCTGGTTGCGGGTGCTGCGGGCGTATTGGCTATGGATGTGCCCGGCGCGGCGGAGGGGCTGGCCGTCATCTCCGGCAACCAGCTGAGGGCGTGGAATCCCGGCCTTATCGCGGTTCCGCCTGTCGGGTATGATACGGATGGTACCATCCTGACGGTGAGCCAGGACGAGGTGAACCGGATGATTGACGCCCTGACGGAGGAACAGGCGCTATCGTCTGTACCTGCAGTCATCACCCGCAACATTCATCCGCTGTGGCTGAGCCAGTCTCACTGCATTGTACAAAGCGCCGAGGCGCTGGCGCGTCTGGCCTATCCGGGATTGTTCGAAAAAGCGGCCGACTAATCCGGCCGCTTTCGTTATCTTGAATGGCATGCGCGTGTCATCACGCTTTTGAAGCGGGTGAACCGATAATCTCCTTGCCGCCCATGTAGGGGCGCAGGGCTTGGGGGATGCGCACGGTGCCGTCTTCCTGCAGGTTGTTCTCCAGGAAGGCAATCAGCATGCGCGGCGGGGCCACCACGGTGTTGTTGAGGGTGTGGGCAATCTGGTTGCGGCCGTTCTCATCCTTGTAGCGGATACGCAGGCGGCGGGCCTGTGCGTCGCCCAGGTTGGAGCAGCTGCCCACCTCAAAGTATTTCTGCTGGCGGGGGCTCCAGGCTTCCACATCGCAGCTCTTGACCTTTAAATCGGCCAGGTCGCCCGAGCAGCACTCCAGCGTGCGCACTGGGATGTCCAGCGTGCGGAAAAAGTCCACGGTGTTTTGCCACAGCTGGTCGTACCAGTGCATGCTGTCCTCCGGCTTGCACACCACAATCATCTCCTGCTTCTCAAACTGGTGGATGCGGTACACGCCGCGCTCCTCAATGCCGTGGGCGCCCACCTCCTTGCGGAAGCAGGGGGAGTAGCTGGTGAGGGTCTGGGGCAGCGCCGCCTCATCCAGGATGTTGTCGATGAACTTGCCAATCATGCTGTGCTCGCTGGTGCCGATGAGGTAGAGGTCCTCGCCCTCAATTTTGTACATCATGTTTTCCATCTCAGCAAAGCTCATCACCCCGGTGACCACCTCGGCGCGAATCATATACGGCGGGATGCAGTAGGTGAAGCCGCGGTCAATCATAAAATCCCGCGCGTAGCTGAGCACCGCGCTGTGCAGGCGGGCAATATCGCCCATCAGGTAATAGAAGCCGTTGCCGCTGGTTTTGCGTGCGCTATCCAGGTCGATGCCGCTGAGGCGCTCCATGATGTCCACATGGTAGGGGATGTCCCACGCCGGCACCACCGGCTCACCGTAGCGCTGAATCTCCACATTCTCCTGGTCATTTTTGCCCAGGGGCACGCTGGCGTCGATGATTTGCGGGATTTGCATCATCTTGTCGCGAATCTGCTGCGCGTACTCGCCTTCCTTTTGCTCCAGCGCCAGCAGCTCGTCCTGCATGTCCTTCACCTGCTGCTTGGCGGCTTCGGCCTCGGCCTTCTGCCCCTGCTTCATCATGGCGCCAATCTGCTTGGAGATGCTGTTGCGCTGGCTGCGCAGCCAGTCGGCCCGGCCGATGGCCTCCCGGTTGAGGCGGTCCAGCTCCAGCACCTCGTCCACCAGGCTCAGCTTGTGCTCCTGGTACTTTTTCTTCATGTTTTCGCGCACCAGGTCGGGGTTGTTGCGGATCAGGTTGATGTCAATCATGGGGATGCCTCCTTAGCGTAAATCAAAAATAATAGCCTCCTGCCCCACATGGGACGGAAGGCTCCGCGTTGCCACCCAAGTTGCCATACAAATGTATGACCTCTCAAACGGCTGTATGGGGCCTGCCCCTCCGGCTCATCACCGGCCGCTTGGGAAGTGGAACGGCTGCCTCCGCCGCCGGGTCTCACCCGCCCCCGGCTCTCTTGAGGTTTCGCGCAGCCACAGTTTCCCTCTGACGCGTTGGGGGCATTATACGACAGATGCCTTGCCTTTTGCAAGGGACGAAAGCGTCTTAACCGGGTGGGCGATATGTTACAATCCTGTGTCTAATCACTTCAACTTGTTTACCCCCTGTGCCCTTTGTGCTATACTGCATACGGAAACAAAGGCTGAGGAGGGCGCATGGACCTCATCCGCGTCATTGAACAGAAAAAGCTGGGCCACGCCCTGAGCAAAGAGGAAGTAACTGCCTTTGCCCGGGCGGCGGCAGACCCTGCCACGCCTGATTATCAGCTGGCGGCGCTGTTGATGGCCATCCGCATCAACGGCATGAACGCCCAGGAGACGGCCGAGCTGACCATGGCCATGGCGCGCACCGGCGACATGATGGAGCCGGATGTGGGCGGCGTGCCGGTGGACAAGCACTCCACCGGCGGCGTGGGCGATACCACCACCTTGGTGCTGGTGCCGCTGGTGGCGGCCTGCGGCGCCAAGGTGATCAAGATGAGCGGGCGCGGCCTGGGCCATACCGGCGGCACCGTCGATAAAATGGAGAGTATCCCCGGCATGCGCACCGAGCTGCCCGAGGAGGAGATTGTCGCCATCGTGCGCCGCATCGGCTGCTGCGTGGCCGCCCAGTCGGGCGAACTGGCCCCGGCGGACAAGCGCCTGTACGCCCTGCGGGATGTGACGGCCACGGTGGATTCCATCCCGCTGATCGCGTCCTCCATCATGTCCAAGAAGCTGGCCACCGGCGCCCAGGGCATTGTGCTGGATATCAAGGTGGGCGACGGCGCGCTGATGAAAACGCTGGACGATGCCCTACAGCTGGGCGACGCCATGGTGGATATCGGCTATCAGGCCGGGCGGCGCGTAACCGCGCTGGTGACCGGCATGGAGGAGCCGCTCGGTAGCCACGTGGGCAACGCGCTGGAGGTCAAGGAGGCCATCGACGTGCTGGCCGGGCGTGTGCAGGGCCCGCTGTTGGATGTATCGCTGCTGCTGGGCGAACAGATGCTGTTGCTGGCCGGTATCGCTCAGGATGCCCAGGCGGGCCGCGATATGCTGCTGGAGGCGCTGCGCAGCGGGGCCGGGCTGCGCAAGCTGCAGGAGATGATTGAGGCGCAGTCGGGCAACGGCGCTGTGACGCAGGATACGGGGCTGCTGCCCCAGGCCGTGCATCAGATCGCGGTCAAGGCGGACAAAAGTGGGTATCTTCATCAGGTGGACGCGACGCAGGTCGGGCTGATTGCCCAGAGCCTGGGGGCGGGACGCCTGCGCAAGGAGGATGTCATCGACCCCGCGGTGGGCCTGGTGCTGTTCAAGCGCATCGGCGACGCGGTGCAGGAAGGCGACTTGCTTGCGCACATCCACGCCAACGACAAGGCCCGGGGCGAACAGGCGGCGCGCGCGCTGCTGAACGCCCTGCACATCGGGGAACAGCCCGTCCCCAAGGCTAAACAACTGTACGCGGTCATCGCAAAGGACCGCAGGGAGGTACTATGACCCGCAAACGGATACTCACCATGATGCTCAGCCTGCTGATGTTGACGCAGGCATTTCCCGCGCTGACGCTGGCGGAAGCCACCCAGGCGCCCGCCGCGACCGAACAGGCGGCCCCCGAGGCTACCGAAGCCACGACCGAAGAAACGACCACCGAAACGGCTGAAAAAACCGCTGAATCCCCGGCCGAGGCGGCCGAAGCGCCCGCCTATGACAACCCCTTCCTGAAGATGGAAATCCTGGACATGAACGAGCAGCCCTTTGACGTATCACAGTTGGCGGGCAAGCCGCTGATGCTCAACTTCTGGGCCAGCTGGTGCGGCCCCTGTGTGATGGAGATGCCCGACCTCAACGAGCTCAGCGAGGAATACAAGGACAAGATGCTCATCGTGGGCGTGATGAGCAGCGCGGCCAACTTCACGCAGGATGGTGGCATTGCCGTCGACCAGAAAGAGCTGGAGGGCGCCCGTGCCCTGTACGAGAGCAAGGGCATCACCTACCCCTCCCTGATTCCCAACGACCTGATGCTGGCCATCATGTACCAGATTCCCGTTCAGTCCATCCCCACCACGCTGTTCATCGACGAGAACGGCTACCTGATTCACAGCGTGATCGGCTCCCGCGACAAGGCGAGCTGGGCCTCCCTGATGGACCAGGTGCTGGCCGTCATTGAAGAGAACCCCACCCCGCAGCCGGGCGGCCAGCCCACGGACAACCCCGGTGCGTAACGCGAAAAAATCCCGCCTGTGGATCCCGCTGAGCCTGGCGGGCGTCCTGCTCATCGCCCTGGGCGCAGCCCGGGGCGAGGTGGACACGGTGTTTCGGAAGGCCATCATGATTTGCCTGGAGTGTATTGGCATTGGCTAAGGCAGCAAAGCAGCGCATCCGCGGACGGGGGCTGATACAGCTCCTGTTCGCGGCGCTGACAAACAGCTTTGTGACCGGGTTTGCCGCCGGCAAAATCTACCAGGGCAACCTCAAGCACCTGTGCCATCCCGGGCTCAACTGCTACTCGTGCCCCGGTGCGGTGCTCAGCTGCCCCATCGGCGCCCTGCAGGCTGTGATTGGCAGCCGGGCGTTTCACCTGTCGCTGTATGTGATGGGTTTCCTGCTGTTGGTGGGGGCAACGCTGGGGCGCTTTGTGTGCGGCTTCCTGTGCCCGTTTGGCATGATTCAGGAGTGGCTGTACAAAATCCCCTTCCCGTGGAAGCGCAACCGCTTCCGGGGGGATGCGGCGCTGCGCTATGTAAAGTACGCGCTGCTGGTGGTGCTGGTCATCGCCCTGCCCATGCTGCTGGTGAACGACGCAGGCGCGGGCTCGCCCACCTTCTGCAAGTATGTGTGCCCGGCCGGCACCCTGGAGGGCGCGGTGCCTTTGGTGCTGCTGTCGGGCAAGGGCCCCCAGACGCCGACAGACGCGGCGCTGCCTGCGGGCCCCTTGCAGCCCCAAGCCTTGCCCGGCTTGCCGGCGGGGCAACCCATTTTGCAGGGCACCACGGCGCTGCCCGGCATCGCGGCCGAGCCGGTGTACCGGACGGGCGCGCTGTTCAACTGGAAGATGACGGTGCTGGCCTTGGTCATTCTGCTCAGCGTGGCGACCTATCGCCCGTTTTGCAAGTACCTGTGCCCGCTGGGCGCTATCTATGGGATGCTCAACCCGGTGGCGCTGTACCGGCTGCGCATGGAGGACAGCCTGTGCATCCACTGCGGGCGCTGCCGCAAGGCGTGCCTGATGTGCCTGGACCCGGAGCATCGGCAAAACCAGGCCGAGTGCGTGCGCTGCGGCGATTGTGTCAACGCGTGCCCGACAGGCGCCTTGAGCATGGGCTTTGGCGAAAAAAAGCGATTTGGTGAAACAGCCGGCACTGCCTCCCCCGCGGGGCAGGGCCGGGGATGAAAGGAAGGAATCCTATGAAACGTTTACTCCCCCTCCTGCTGGCCCTGATGATGGTGGCACTGCCCGCCCTGGCCGGGCAAACGGAGGCCGCACAGCCGCTGAGCGTTGATGAGCTTCATGCTTTTGCCTCTGCCCTGTTGGAGCGGGGCATCCGGGAGGGCCTCACGGTCACCCAGGGCGAGGAAGGCATCATGGCCGATGGCATCGGCTATGTGCTGTACCCCTCCAGCGAAGACCTCAGCCCCGATACGGTGCTGACCGAGGCCGCCATCACCATGGATTCCATCCACGAGGAGGGCCTCATCGGCCCGCGCGGGCTGGGCGTGACCGACACGCTGGACGAGGTGCTGGCCGCCTACCCCAATGACAACCAGGTTTTGGCCGGCACCATGACGGGTGCGGTGCTGTATATTTCTGGCGCGCTGCCCGATGCCGTGGGCATGGGCGTGGTAACCCGCGATGGGCAGGATGTCAGGCTGGTGGAGCACACCATCTACCAGCCCACCGAGGGCGGCTACACGCGCATGGGCCTGCAGTATGTGCTTGACATGGGCTCGGTGGTGGCGATGCGCTACTTTGGCGGCGGCGAGGCGCTGACCCCGGAGGAGGCGCAGGACGCCGTGACGGCCATCGCCAACCTGCAGGAGGAAACGCACTACTTCGCCTACGACACCAAGGACCCGCAGCCCCTGCAGCGCGAGGACCTGAGCTTTGCCAGGCTTGATTTCTTTGACATGACGCCCGAGACTGCGCAGAGCGTGCTGGGCGAAGTGGTGCACGAGGAAAAAGTGAAGGATTCCAACGGTGAAGAGCTGCGCGTGATGCAGTGGGACGGCATCGAGATTGCCTTCGTATACGGTGCGGATGGTGTGTTCAAGCGTGCCGACCGCATCACCGTGACGGCAGCCGGCGTGGAAGGCCCGCGCGGCCTGCGCGTAGGCACCCCGCTGAGTGCCGCCATCAGCCGCTTCCAACACCCGGCGGAAATCCCCGCCGAAACCGGCGCCTTGTACGGCGAGGCCGACAAGCAGGAGGCCCCCTATGGCCGCCTGGACGCGGGCGACAACAGCGCGCAGCTCAACTATGTGATGGTCTATGACGATGCCAACGTCCGGCTGACGGCTTCCTTCCTGGATGGCGTACTGGTGGAGATGGGCGCGTCGTACTGAGTGGCCGGGTGCCCCAACAGCATAGCCCGGCCCCAAAGGAGCGCAAGTGCGGATAGATTTAAGCTGCCCGGTTGAACTCTGGCACTTCCGGATGCCCACCAGTGCGTATCCGGTGGTTGCGCTGCAATTGTTTAACCTGTCCGACAAAATGGTCACCAGCATACAGGCGGCCTTTTTGTGCTATGACGCGCAGGGCGAGCGTCTCAGCCGCCAGGTGGAGCGGGTGACGGGGCTGGAGGGCGAGGCGCGCTCCGCCTTTGAGATGATTGTGGATGTGGAGGATGGCGAGCGCGCCGCGCGCATGGACTTCATCATCGAAAAGGTGTGGTTCATCGACGGCACGGTGTGGCGGCGCGGCGCAGGCGACCTGACCGAGTATGAGGACAACCGCCTGCCTGTCGGCAAGCAGCTGGACGTGCTGCGCCATGTGGCCGGGGATGACGCCCAGGGCTACCCCAGCGATCAGGGCGCGGTGTGGCTGTGCGTGTGCGGCCGGGCCAACCCGGCCAGCGCCGGCGAGTGCGCGCGCTGTCAGCGCGACAAGCGCGAGGTATTTACCCGCTACAACAAGGCGGCCATCGAGGTCATCCTGTTTGAGCGCGAGAGCGCCATGGAGGAAAAGGCCCGCCATGCCCGCGAGGAAGCGGGCCGCATGCAGCGGGAGCGGGAGGAGCAGGAGCTGCGCCGCAAAAAGCGCCGCCGCCGCGCCACCGCAGGTCTCATTACGCTGACGGTGCTGACGGCCGGGGCCTATGGCGTGTGGTTCCACGGCATCCCCGCCTACAACTATCACCGCGCGGGCGAGCTGCTGCGGCAAAAGGAATATGCCCAGGCCAAGGAGCTTTACCTGGCGCTGGAAGACTACGGCGACAGCGCCTCGCTGGCGCTGGAGAGCGACTACCTGCGCGCTGGGGATACCGCCCGCGCGGGCACCCTGACGGGCTACAAGGCCGCGCAGGATATCTACACCACCCTGGGCGACTACCGCGACAGCGCCAACCAGGCCAATGCCATGCGCTACGCGCGCGCCGAATTGCTGCGCCAGGAGGGGGCCTACGAGCAGGCCATCCAGCTGTATGGCGAGCTGGGCGCCTGGGGCAGCGCGGCCGAACAGGCGCTGCTGGCGCGTTACGAGTGGGCCAGCAGCCTGATGGAATCCCTCAACTACGCCGCCGCGCGCGAGAAGTATCAGGCATTGGGCGACTACCGCGACAGCGCCCAGAAGGCGGAGGACTGCCTGTACCTGCCCGCCCTGCAGCACCTGGAGCAGGAGGAGTACGCCCAGGCCGAGGAGTTGCTCAACCAGATGGCCGACCGCCACCAGGCGGAGGGCAAGCTGCAGGAGGTGCACTACCGCTGGGGCGACCAGCTTTTTGACGCAAAGGAGTTTGACCAGGCCGCCGAAAAATATCTGCTGGCCGGTGACTACCTGGATTCCTCCCGCAAGGCGGCCAGCTGCCTGTACGAGCCGGCCCGCCTGCTGATGGAGGAGGGCAAGTTTGAGGAGGCGCGGGAGAAGCTGCTCAAAATCCTCTCCTACGAGGATGCCGCCAGATTGGCCGAGGAGTGCGCCTTTGAAATCGGCGCGCAGCACATGCGCGCGGGCGAGTACGAGCAGGCCATCAACCTGCTGGAGCAGGCGCCGTCTGTGGCCGCCGCCCTGCCCGCCCTGCGGGAGGCCGCCTACCTGCTGGCCGGGCAGCACAAGGAAGCGGGCGAGCTGGAGCAGGCCCTGCGCCGCTATGAGCAGGCCGGGGACTACAGCGATGCTGCCCAGCTGGCCACGCAAACCCGGTATGAGCTGGGCATCCGTGCGGCCAACAACAAGGATTATGCGCAGGCGGTTGAGATTTTCAGCGCCTTGGGCGAGTATGAGAACAGCGCGGAGGAGCTGAGCCGCGCCCGCTACAGCCGCGCCATCGAGCAGCTGGAGGCCGGGGAATATGATGCCGCGGCCGAGGCCTTTGCCGCGCTGGGGGACTACGCCAGCAGCGCCAACTACCTGGGCCAGGCCCATTACCTGCGCGGCCAGCAGGCGCTGGAGGCGCAGCATTACGCCGCGGCCGCCGCGGCCTTTGAGGCGGCGGGCAGCTATGAGGATGCCGACCAGCAGCGCCAGGAGAGCATCTACCAGCAGGCCCAGGCTTTGCTGACCGCGGGCGATCAGGCCGGCGCCACCCCGCTGCTCAAGCAGATTGAGGGCTACAAGGATGTGACCGACCTGCTGCACCGCACCGCCTATCAGCTGGCCAGCCAGCTGAAGGCTGCGGGTGACTACCGCCAGGCGGCCGAGCAGTTTTCGCTGATACGCGGCTATGAGGACGCGGATGCCCAGGCTGAGGAATGCTACGACCTGTATTACGCCGATGCCTACCGCGTGGCCGAGGATGCCCTCAAGGACAAGGATTACAGGGCCGCGCTGGAGGCGCTGGAGCCGCTGGACCGGGAGAACCCGGGCGAGAAATACCGCGATGTGCAGGAGATGTACCAGGATGCGGTATACCGCTACGCCAACCAGCTGCACATGGACGGCAAATCCTACGAGGCGCTGCCCTACTACCGCAAAATACTGGATTATAAGGATGTGACCAGCTACCGCCTCACCCGCAGGCCCTTCATGGTGCTGGGCAGCTGGGAGAGCGTGCAGGGCACCAGCATGACCTTCCGCGAGGACGGCACCTGCGCGATTGACGGGCGGGAGCTGTATTTCGCCGTGCGCAACAACCTGGTCACCATTGGCGACCGGCAGGATGAGCTAACCGATCGCTACATCATCCTGGTGCTCAACGAGGATACCTTCAACCTGCGGCGCGAGTCACCCCGCACCACCTACAAGATGAGCAAGGTGGAAGTCCCCTGAGATGCAGCGGCTGATAACACGCTATAAGGATCAGACGGAGCTGAAGGACGGCGGCGACATTCCGGCGCTGCATGGCGCGCGGTTCCTGATGGTCTTTTTTGTAGCCATCTTTCATCTGTGGCAGCTCAGCTGGCTGACGCCGCAGTTTACGCTGTTCGGTCACCATGTCAGCATGGATCCCCTGCTGCGCTCCGGCTACATGTGGGTGGATGGCATGCTGCTGTTGTCGGGCTTTTTGTGCTACCTGCCTCATGCCGCGGCGCGAGAGGCCGCGCGCCCGGCACCGGCTGTGCTGCCGTTTTATGTCAAGCGCTTCTGGCGCATTGTGCCCACCTACCTGCTCAACCTGGCGGTGGTGCTGCTGGTAATCATTTTGCCCCAGCGCCTGTACGCAACCCCCGGCCAGGCCACGGGCGATATCCTGGCGCACATCACCTTTACCCACAACTGGTTCCCCTACAGCTACCTGCGCTCGCCGCTCAATGGCGTGCTGTGGACGCTGGCGGTGGAGGTGCAGTTTTATGTGCTGTTTCCGCTGCTGGCGCGCGCCTTCCGGCGCATGCCGCTGCTGACCTACGCCGTCATGACGGGCGT
>CALNAU010000204.1 GCA_937874275.1 uncultured Clostridia bacterium
CACGGTCGCCAGCCATGGCGCTGTCCCGGTCCGGGTAGGGCACCAGCGTGGTGCGGTTGGGCAACCGGTTGATATGTACGCAGCTCAAATCCTGGTATTCCGTATAGTGGCGCACGCTTTTCCCCCTTGCGGTTCTTGGCAATCTATTCTACCATAGGCCTGCATAGCAAACAAGCAACGCACCCACCCCAATCCATGCGAAGGAGCCGCTGCCTTGATTGATATCGACCGCTTCACCGCCATCCTGGATGAGCAGGCCGCGCTGCTGCCGGAAGCCGTGTTCCGCTCGCTCAACCTGGGCATCGGCGTGGCCGACAGGCACAAGCGCAACCGTCAATCACCGCCTGACAGGCCGCTGTATATACTGGGCGAGTACCATGTACACCCGGTGATGGGACGGGGCATCGTGCTGTATTACGGCTCCTTTGTTCGCGTCTACCCGGAGATGAACGATGAAGCCGCTGCCAGGCAGGAAATTGACCGTGTGCTCAAACATGAGTTGACCCACCACCTGGAGCATCAGGCCGGCAGCCGGGCGCTGGAAATCGCCGACGCGCAGCGGCTGCGGCGTTACAACAGCGGGGAGGATGAGCCGTGATTTATCTGCGCGAGGTGCATAAGCGTTCCGGCACACATGCCGGGGCGGGCTATCCGCTGGCATCAGGCGTATTGCGAGGGCTGGAGCGGCTTGCGCTGACCAGCTCGGTCACCATTTTGTGCGGCGAAAACGGCAGCGGTAAAACCACATTGATGGAATTGCTGGCCGCGGGGACGGGCGCGCAGGCCATCGGCGAATCCGGCGTGCACGCGGACAAGACGCGCCTGTTTGGGCAGGCGGCGCGGCACTTCCGCTTTGTGATGGCGCAGCGGCCAAAGCGCAGCTTCTATTTCACGGCGGAGGATTTCTCGCGCTACCTGGACCAGCGGCGCGCCATGATGACAGAGGCCAGGCAGGCCCTGGATGAGATAGATGAGGGCTATCAGGGCCGCTCGGCCCTGGCACGGTCGCTGGCCCAGATGCCCCACGCCCGCACCCTGGGCGAGATGACGGATCAGTACGAGCGCGAGCTGCTTACATCCTCCCACGGTGAAGGGTTTCTCAGCTTCTTTGGCGGGCGGCTGGTACAGGGCGGCCTTTATCTGCTGGACGAGCCCGAAGGCGCGCTGTCCTATGCCAACCAGCTGAGCCTGATGGCGCTCATAGGCCGCGCGGTAGCAGGCAATGGACAGGTGATTATGGCCACCCACTCCCCCGTGTTGGCGGCCTACCCAAATGCCGCCCTGCTGGATGTATCAGCGGGCGGCATTGAAGAGGTACGGTATGAACAGCTGCCTGGGGTTCAGTTCCTCAGCCATTTCATGCGGCACAGGGAAGCGATTCTAAACGACATAGGCCTGCCAAATCCAACCATCACGCACAATTGAGCAAACGCAAAGGTAGACGAAGGATTTTTTTGCCTACGCTAAGCTGAACGAAGGGGGCGCAGCGACGCTACGCTGACTGAGGGAGACGCGAAGGGGAAAAAGACGAGTCTAACAAAGCGTTTGTGCGCGAGCGCGTGATTAATACCACGTTTGGCCAAAGCAGGTGATATACCAGGCCCCCTTGTTGTGGGGCTCGTACTTGAATACATCGGGCTGGGTCTGCTGCTCCATCGGCAGGGCCGTGTAATTGCGCTCCTTGTCCTCGGCCATGGCATCATAGATGTAGCTGTAGCGGAGGATGCGGTTATCCATGTTGCCCTCCACCGTCTCCAGCAGATACTTGCCGCCCCCCAGGTCGGTCACGGCGGTCACCAGGCCCAGGTGCACATAGGGCGTGCTGCCGCGCTTGCCGTAAATCACCTCATACCCCGGCTGAGGGATGTAGGCGATGCGGTCCATCTTGGTGAAGCTCTCCCAAATCTTGGGCACCGCTGCCTCGTACGCCGCGTAGGGGCGGCCATCCTCCTGCAGGGTGGAGGCGCTGCGCCGCTCCATGGGAATGCCCACCTCGTCCAGACAATAGTTGGCAAAGGCGCCGCACCAGCCGAAGGTGCTCTTGGCGTTGCGCAGCCAGAAGGTGTATTTGTTGGAGCGCGGGAATGGCTGCCCCGCGGCCTCGCTCCACTCATTTAGCGCCAAGTCGATGCCCTGTTGGATGACGGCCGGCATCTCACCGCCCGGCGCCACGGTGACAGACAATGTGTTTTCCTTGCCCTTGGTATCGGTATGCGTGATGACGGCATCACCTGCGCCGACAAAGTTGATGATGCCCTGTCCGGTCACCACCGCGACATGGGGGTCGCTGCTCTGCCAGGTGCCACGCTTGGTAGGCGCGTATACAAAGCTGCGGCCCACATTGCTGCTCAGCTCCTTGGGCAGCGGCGCCTTGGTAGCCGCCAACCCGGCGGGCACCAGCAGGCACAACAACAGGCAAAGCGCAAGCAACCGTTTCACGTCTGTAAGCCCTCCTTGAGCTGGGTCAAATGGGGCGGTGTGTCTTCCATGACCTCCGCCTCCTGCGCGGTGTGGGGCTTCTTCGCCCGCTTGCGGCGGCCGGAGCCGCCCCCATCGGTCACCACAGCGATAAAGCCCACGATGATGGACAGATAGTAGGTGAGGAAACGCCATACCAGCAGCGCCGGCAGAATCACCGCCTGCGGGAAGATGCCGCGGAAGAACAGGTAGAACCCGCCCTCCTGCGCGCCCGAGGCGCCGGGCAGCGGCGTAAAGGAGGCCGCGATGTACAAGCTTAGCTGAATGGTGAGGATGTGCGGATAGCCAACCGTGTTCAGCCCGAAGCCCCGGTAAACAAAGTACGTGGCGCTGAGGTAGGAAATTACCTGCACCACCGACAGCAGGAACAGCGTGAAGAACCACAGCGGCTTTTGCGTCATCAGGTCCACGCTGGCATGAAACTCCTGCAGCGCGGCATCCCATTTGGAGGACGTGCGCTCCCTGTCCTTGATGAGCTTCAGTTTATGCGCCAGGTTGACCAGAAAGATGATAATGGCGCGCACGGTGTTGCGGCTGACGGCCAACAGAATGACGCCCGCCACCGCGATGCCGTTAAGGAAGAAACCAAGCCGCAGCATCCAGATGCCCTGTTGCAGGGTATCGGCCACCAGCCGGGTATTCAGTGCCCAGGCAACTGCCCCCGACAGCAGCAGCGCGCACTGCCAGCAGAAGAACTTGACCGCCAGCGCGGAGCCGGTCAAGCCGGGTGATACCCCGCGCTTTTTCATGGAGAACACCTGCATGGGCTGACCACCGGTGGCCGCCGGGGTGATGGCCGAGTAATACATGCCAATCAGCCCGCAGCGCATGGAGTCGGCCACGCGCACACGCGCCCCCTGCAGGCGGAAGTACAGCTGCAAAATGCCCCCCTCAAACAGTACGTACATCGTAAAGCAGCCCAAGCCGCCCAGCAGCCACCAGGGGTTAACCGAACGCAAGGCCTCGCCCGTCTTGGTGATGTCGCCCGATTGAAAGGCGAAATACAGCACCATCGCGAAGGTGCCGGCAATCAACAGCGCGTTGAGGATTTGCTTGACGGTCTGCTTGTTAGGCTTCATGATGCCCTTTCCCTGAAGGCGCACGAAACACGCCTTCATCCTTGGGATTATACCACAGCCGCCTTCGGCTTGTCATCCGCCGACACGCCCCGTCCATACGCCGCGCGCTTTGTGTTTTGCTTGCGTTTTCCTTGACTGCGATGGCAAAACTGACTATCCTATTGCGCATATCTTGCAGCGCTTGGGCGCGCAGTGGATATGGGCGAGGAGGGGTGAATGTGATTCTGGACAGCCTGCAGCATATCGGCCGCTACCGCGGCATCCACCCAAACCTGGACACAGCGATAGACTTCGTGCTGTCCCGGGATTTGGACACGCTGCCCGATGGCCGCACCGACATCGCGGGCGACGCGGTGTATGTGGTGCTCTCCACCCCGATGCTGGGCGACAACCCGGTGTGGGAGAAGCATCGGCTGTATGCCGATATCCAAATCGCGCTGCGCGACGGCGAAAGCATTGCCTGGGCGGACGCTGATGCCCTGCACGGCTTCTCCCCCTGGGATGCGCAGAAGGGCGACATCCAGCTGAGCCACGATGCCACGCCCGGCTTGGTATGCGCGCTGCAAAAAGGCCAATTTGGCCTGTATTTCCCGCAGGACGCGCATCGCCCCGGCCTTGGGCAGGGCACCACGCGCAAAGCCGTGGTGAAGGTGAAGGTATGCTGACCCACAAGGGCACACAGGTGCTGCGCACCGAACGATTGCTGCTTCGCCCCTACACCGAGCAGGATGGCGAGATGATGTTCCGCAACTGGGCCAACGATGAGGAGGTCTGCCGATACCTCACCTGGGCGCCGCATGGGGATATCGAGGTCACCCACAAGATTGTGCGCGATTGGGCGGCCTGCAACATCAACGACCGCTGCTACCACTGGGGTATCACGCTTGCGGGCGAGCTGATTGGCGATATCGCTGTGGTGCGCTGGAACGAGCAAACACAGTGCGCAGCCATCGGCTATTGCCTGGGGCGCGCCTGGTGGGGGCAGGGCATCATGACCGAGGCATTGACCGCCGTGATGACCTATCTGTTTGACGAAATCGGCTTTCACCGCATCCAACTGGAGCACGACCATGAGAACCCTGCCTCCGGGCGGGTGATGCGCAAGGCAGGGATGCGCTTGGAAGGCCGCCTGAAGCACGCCGTCAAGCGACGGGACGGCAGCTTTGGCGACGTGTGTATCTACGGCGCTGTACGGGGCCAATGGCCCGCGCGAACAGAAAGCGAGGACGTATGACCCTGATTCCCTCCGGCTACCGCTCGCGCCTCAACCTGTATGAAACGCAGGAGGCCATCTCCCTCATCAAAAAGACGTTTGAGGATTTTCTCAGCAAGGCGCTCAACCTCAAGCGCGTCTCAGCCCCCTTGTTTGTGGAGGGGGCCTCCGGCCTCAACGACAACCTGTCGGGCGTGGAGCGGCCGGTCAGCTTTGACATTTTGCAGACCGGCTCCTACGTGGAGGTGGTGCAGTCGCTGGCCAAGTGGAAGCGGCAGGCGCTCAAGCGCTACGGCTTTCCCATCGGCGAGGGGCTGTACACTGACATGAACGCCATCCGGCGGGACGAGGTGCTGGACAACCTGCACTCCATCTATGTGGATCAGTGGGACTGGGAAAAAGTAATCACCCCCCAGATGCGCACGCTCGGCACCCTCAAGGATGCCATCCAGCGCATCGTCACCGCCATCTGCGCCACCTATGATTTATTGCAGTGGAAATACGCGGGGCTGGAGACCAAGCTGGTGCGCGAAGCCACCTTTGTCACCACCCAGGAGCTGGAGGATGAATACCCCAGCCTCAGCCCCAAGGAGCGCGAGAACCTGGTAACCCGCCAGTACGGCACCGTAGGGCTGCTGCAAATCGGCGGCAAGCTGCGCTCCGGCCGGCCGCACGATGGCCGCGCGCCCGACTATGACGACTGGCAGCTCAACGGCGACATCCTGTTCTGGGATGAGACGCTGGGCTGCGCGATGGAGCTGAGCTCCATGGGGGTGCGCGTGTCGCCCGAAAGCCTGGCGCATCAGCTGAAACTGGCGGACTGCGAGGCGCGGCGCACGCTGCCCTTCCACCGCGCGCTGCTGGCGGGCGAGCTGCCCTACACCATCGGCGGAGGCATCGGCCAGAGCCGTATGTGCATGCTGCTGCTGGGCAAGGCGCACATCGGCGAGGTGCAGTCCAGCTTCTGGGACGACGAAACCATATCGCTATGCAGCAACGCCGGGATCACATTACTGTAAGGAGGGACCACCGATGAAACCCCAGGAAATGTTCGGCAGCCGGGTATTCAACTTTGACGTGATGCGCAGCCGCTTGCCGCGCGAAACCTACGAGGCCCTCCAGCAGGCCATGGCCACCGGCAAGAGGCTGCCGCCGGAGGTGGCTGCCATCGTAGCCAACGCCATGAAGGATTGGGCGATTGAGCACGGCTGCACCCACTACAGCCACTGGTTCCAGCCGCTGTCGGGCATGACGGCGGAAAAGCACGACAGCTTTATCACGCCGGTAGATCACGGACGGTTGATTATGGAGTTTGGCCCCCAGCAGCTTATCCGCGGCGAATCGGACGCCAGCAGCTTCCCCTCGGGTGGCCTGCGCGCCACCTTTGAGGCCCGCGGCTACACCGCGTGGGACCCCACCAGCTACCCCTTCATCAAGGATTATACGCTGCATATCCCCACCGCGTTTTGCAGCTACGACGGCCAGGCACTGGACAAAAAGACGCCCCTGCTGCGCAGCATGGACGCCCTCAACCGCCAGGCGCTGCGCATCCTGCGCCTGTTTGGCAACTTTGACGCCCAGCGTGTCACCGCCTGTGTTGGCGCCGAGCAGGAGTATTTTCTGATTGACAAGGCACTGTATAACCAGCGGCGAGACCTGCAATACACCGGGCGCACGCTGTTTGGCGCCCGTCCGCCCAAAGCGCAGGAACTCAGCGACCACTACTATGGCACCATCCCGCGGCGTGTTCAGGACTTTATGCAGGAGCTCAATGAGGAGCTGTGGATGTTGGGCATCCCCGCCAAGACCGAGCATAATGAGGCAGCGCCCGGACAGCACGAGCTGGCCCCCATCTTTGAGACGGTAAACATCGCGGCCGATCACAACCAGATGATGATGGAGGTGCTCAAGCGCACCGCCATCAAACACAACATGGTGTGCCTGCTACACGAAAAGCCCTTTGAGGGCATCAACGGATCGGGCAAGCACAACAACTGGAGCCTGTCTACCAACCAAGGCGCCAACCTGTTGGAGCCCGGTGCCACCCCACAGGAGAACGCGCAGTTTCTACTCATTCTGGCGGCCATTTTAAAGGCCGTGGACGAGCACCAGGACCTGCTGCGCCTATCTGTCGCCAGCGCTGGGAACGACTGCCGCCTGGGTGCCTTCGAGGCGCCGCCCAGCATCGTATCCATCTTCCTGGGCGACGAGTTGACCGAGGTGCTGGACGCGCTGGTCAACCACCGCACCTATGTGCGGGAAACCACCGCGGACATGAGCATTGGCGTGCATGTGCTGCCCAAGATTCCGCGCGATATCTCCGACCGCAACCGCACCAGCCCTTTCGCCTTCACGGGCAACAAGTTTGAGTTCCGCAGCGTGGGCAGCGCCATGAGCATTGCCGAGGCCAACATCACCATCAACACAGCGATGGCCGACGCGCTGATGCAGTTCGCCGACGAACTGGAAAAGGCGGATGACTTTCACGCCGCTTGTGAGCAGCTGATCATCGCCACCATCACCAAGCACCGCCGCATCATCTTCAACGGCAACAGCTACGCCGAGGCCTGGCGCAAGGAGGCCAAGAAGCGCGGCCTGCTGGAACTGAGGACCGTGGCCGACTGCCTGCCGCTGATGGCCAGCGAGAAGAACGTGACCCTGTTTGAGCGCCAGCGCGTGCTCAGCGAGGTGGAAATTAAGAGCCGCGTGGAGGTTCTCAGCGAGCAGTACTGCCAGGTGCTGCGCGTAGAGGCGCAGACGATGCTGGACATCGCCCGCCAGGAAATTTTGCCCGCCATCGCCGCCTATGCCGGCGAATTGGGCCTGGCGGCCACCCACAAGAGGCAGCTGCAGGCCAACAACAAAGCCCCTGCGGAGCTTCCGCTGCTGACCCTGCTGGACGAGTTGATGGCCAATGCCGCGCAGGAGGCCGACAAGCTGGACGAGGTCCTGAGCTCGTTGGAGAAAAGCCACAACTGGATGACCCTCGCCCTGAAGTGCAAGCAGACACTCCTCCCCCAGATGCGCGCGCTGCGCACCGTGTGCGACGCGGCGGAGCTGCGGGTGGCAAAGAAACACTGGCCCTTCCCGACCTATGGGGAGCTAATCAACAGCATCTGACCTATATTTGGCATATATCAAACCATACAACAACACCCCCGCGGAAATTCCGCGGAAATTGTCCGTGGGGGTGAATTTTCATCTGCTCTTATTTTGCTGTGAATGCGTAGATGGTGGACGTCTTATACTCCTGCCCCGGCCGCAGCAGTGTGGTGCCG
Organism: uncultured Clostridia bacterium; assembly: GCA_937874275.1. Taxonomy (GTDB): domain Bacteria; phylum Bacillota; class Clostridia; order Christensenellales; family Aristaeellaceae; genus UBA1038. Next base: position 8,049 of record CALNAU010000204.1, read on the forward strand.
AAGGACGGCTGGTGCAAGGTGTCAGGGTGCTGCTGCGTCTCCAGCGCGATGCCCGCGTAGGCGCAGTAGTGGTGCCCGGCCCGACCCCCGCAGTTGAACCCCTGACCGGAGTAACATTGCACGCCTGGCTGGTCGGTGCTGACCGTCATCACACGGCCGCTGTCCGGGTCGTGCAGGCGGGCAATCTGTCGCATGCCGCCACCGTTTAGCACATAGCCGATGTCAAAGCCCTTGGCGGCGGTGAACATGGCATTGTCTTCCCTTTGCATCACCTTGCCCAGGGGCTGGGGCTGGCGCAGGTCGTACGGCGTGCCCGCCACCGACATCAGGATACCGGTGGGAATCAGCTCGCCATCCACCTCAATGACCCGGTCGGCGTCAACCCACAGCGTGTGGCCCAGGATATCCGGGCTGTCGCCCAGGTTGAAATAGGCGTGGTTGGTGAGGTTGACATGGGTTTCCTTGTCCGTGCGCGCCAGGTAGTCGATGCGCAGCGCAGCATCCTCGCTGAAGGTGAAGCGCACCTCCACCGACAGCTCACCGGGGAAACCCTCTTCCATATCGGGCGAAGTGTAGCGCATGATGACGCTGTTGCCCGCCACCTCATAGGCCCACAGCTTACGGTTGAAGCCCTCCTGCCCGCCGTGCAGCGTGTTGCGGCCGTCGTTGGCGTAGAGAGCATACTCCTCCCCATTGAGGGTGAAGGCGGCGCCCGATATGCGGTTGCCATAGCGGCCGATGGTGCCGCCCATGTACCCGATGTCGCGGCGGGCATAATCCTCCGCACTATCCTGCCCCAGGCACACCTCACCCAGGTTGCCCCGGCGGTCCCTCACCATGACGGAAACGATGTGCCCGCCGTAGTTGGTCAGGCTGACGCTCTCCCCCCGCTCGTTGGTCAACGTAATCAGGTCGGCCGGCTCCCCGGCCGGGCTCTGCCCGAAGGGTCTGATATCCACGCGCATGGCTGCCTCCTATTCCGCGCGGCCGGTGGACATCATCTTGGCCCACTGGTCAAAGCGCGCGACAAAATCCTCATTATCCTTTGTTTTCTCCATCATGGAGAGAATCAGCGAAATGCCCTCCTGCTCGCTGGAGCCTGCGATCATGCGGCGCACCTTGGCGGCCACATCGGCCTCGGCCTCGGTCAGCAGCAATTCATCATGACGGGTGCCCGAGCGCAGGATGCTGACCGCCGGGAAGATGCGCTGCTCCTGCAGGCCGCGGTCGAGCGTCAGCTCCATGTTGCCGGTGCCCTTGAATTCCTCATAAATCACATCGTCCATGCGGCTGCCGGTCTCCACAATGACGGTGGCGATGATGGTAAGCGAGCCGCCTTCCTTGAGGTTGCGCGCAGCGCCGAAAAAGCGCTTGGGCCGATGCAGGGCACCTGCCGCCACGCCGCCGGACATGATGCGCGCGGTGTTGGGCGCCAGGGTGTTGAAGGCGCGGGACATGCGGGTCAGGCTGTCCATCAGCACCACCACATTCTTGCCCTGCTCCACCAGGCGCATGGCCCGCTCGCTTACCAGCTCGCTCACGCGGGCGTGGCTCTCGGCCGGCTCGTCAAAGGTGGAATAGAACACATCGCCGCCCACGGTTTCCTTCAGGTCGGTCACTTCCTCCGGGCGCTCATCCACCAGCAAGGTCATCAGATGCACATCCGGGTGCTGGGCACGCAGGGACAGGGCGATTTTCTTGAGGATGGTGGTCTTGCCGGCCTTGGGGGGCGCCACAATCAGCGCGCGCTGGCCAAAGCCCACCGGCACAAACAGGTCGATGAAGCGCAGCACCGGGTCACGCTGCTCTGCCGACGACAGCTGAATGCGGCGGTTCGGGTAGATGGGCGTCAGCTCGTCAAACTCGCGGCGGTCTTTAATCTCCTCAGGCTCCTGGCCGTTGATGCTGGTGATATACAGCATGGCGGCATAGCGGTCACCCTCCCGCTGGGGGCGGGTCTTGCCCTCTACAAAATCGCCATCGCGCAGGGCGAAGCGGCGTATCTGGGCGTTGGAAATATACACGTCATTTTTGCCGGGCAGGAAGTTGCCCGCGCGCAGGAAGCCATAGCCGTCGCCGTGAATTTCCAGCACGCCGCTGCCATCGCCGCAGTCGCCGGTGGCCAGCATCTCGGGCACGGCCGGGTTGACGCCGCCGGGCTCGCGGGGCTGGGCATCGCGCAGCCGCATGGAGGGGCCGCGGTACGCGCGGCCATCGGCCGGGGGCGCCGAATACTCGCGCCGGTAGGGCACGCCCTCGGCAGGTACCGCCTCTGCCACTGGCGGCGCATAGGCAGGTGCCGGTGGCTGATACCGCCCGGCAGCCGCAGGCTGCGCAAAAGCGGACGGTCTGTAGCCCTGGGGAATGGCGGACGCGGGTGCAGCAGCGGGTACCACGGGCGGCTCTGCCGCCTTGGCTGCCTCCGGCCCAAAGCGCACCGCGGTACGCGGCGCGGGCCGCACAGACGCGACGGGCGCATCCTCCCCCGCCTGGGCCGGGAAGGTGCTCAGGTTGGGCGTCATCGGCGCGTACCGGTTGGGCGGCGGGGTGTTGGCAAAGGGCTGCGGGTTGTGCCACGCACGGGCACCCGTCAGGGTAAACGCCGGCTTGTTTTTGCCGGTGGAGGTGGTGGTGCGCGAAGAAGGCGGCGCAGGCGAAGGCCCGGGCGAGGAGCGGCCCACCCGCATCACCGGCGGCTCATCGCCGTCATCGGCAATAATCATGGCCCGGCGCTCGGGCTGGGACGCGGCCTGGGCTTCGGCCTGCGGCTCGCTCTCTTGCGCGGCGGCGGGGATGGCAGCCTGGCCCAACTGCTCCAGAATATCCTGCTGGATGCGTTCCAGTATATCGGCCTTGGTGCGCAGGCTGCCCAAGGAAATGCCGCGGTCGCGCGCGAACTGGCGCAGCTCCGCTAAGGTAGCGTTTTGAAGTTCAGACGGATTCAACATGGGCCTCCTCCATGAAATGCTATTGATGGGAAATAACAGGTGAATATGGGCGTTATGAACCTATGGGGGAATCAGGCAGGCAATGCCTGCACATTGATACCAATCAGACCGGGGCCGGTGTGTACCACAAGGGCCGGGCTGACAGTGCCTTCGTAAAACACCTTGCTGTTGGGAATCAGGCGCTTGACCTCGTTCATCACGTGGGCGGCTTCCTCGCGCGCGTTGCCATGCACCACCGCGACGGTGCAGGCCACGTGTTTTTTGGCCGCGTTAACCGCCAGGTTGATGGTCTCGGCAATGGCTTGGGCGCGGCCGCGCACCTTGGCGGCGATGGCGTAGGCGCCTTCCTCATTGCAGGTGATGATGGGCTTGATTTTGAGCAGGGAACCCAGCACCGCGGATACCTTGCCGATGCGGCCACCGCGGGCCAGATACTCCAGCGTGGACAGACAGAAATAGATGCTGGAATTTTCCAGGCTCTGGCGCACCTTGCGCTCCACCTCGTCAAAGCTGTCGCCCGCGGCCACCAGTTCGGCCGCCAGGATGGCCTGCACACCGGCGCCGGCACCAATGGACTTGGTGTCGATGATGCGGATGTCCATGCCCTCCTGCTCCGGCTCCTGTGCCACCATGTGCATCATGCTGTTGGTGCCTGACAGCGCGCCGGCGATGGTGACCACCAGCAGGTTGGTTAAGCCGTCCTTGCGAATTTGATGCATCGCCTGGCGCACCGACTCGCTATCGGGCAGCGACGTGCGCGGCACCTCAATCTCCAGCCGGTCATAGACCTCCTGAGCGGTGATGTCTATCTTGTCTTTGTATTCTCTATCCTGATAGATGATGGTGATGGGCACAGAGTAAATGCCATGCTGCTGAAGGTACTCCTCGGGTACGTCTGTGCAGGAGTCCACCAAAATAGCTATTTGATTCGGGTTCATCCTATCCTCCTTGATGATGCGATGTCAGTTTACTGGTATGGAAATGGGCTGTCAAGTATAGCCGCCAAGAAAAAACGAAATTTTACTCATAAATATCCAAAAAGGATGTAAAGGGCCCCTCATCCCGTACGCGCCAGCCGAGCACCGCGCCCAGGTTGACCTTTTCAGCCGAGGAGAAGATGCACCCCTCCACATTGGGGTTGGTGCGCTTCATCTCCTGAATGAGGCGCTTCACCTCGCTGCGCTTGCCGCCATCCTCCTGCCTGGTCACCCGGCAGGCGCAGGTCATCACGGGCAGCTGGTAGCGGGCGGCAAAGGCCGTCACTTCGTGCTCCCGCACCAAAAACAGCGGGCGGATGAGCTCCATCCCCTCATAGTTGCGGCTGCGCAGTTTGGGCATCATGGTCTTGAACTCGCCGCCATACAGCACGCTGAGCAGCGTGGTTTCAATCACGTCGTCGTAGTGATGGCCCAAGGCAATCTTGTTGCAGCCCATCAGCTGCGCCTGCTTGTACAGATGCCCGCGTCGCATGGCCGCACACACATGGCAGGGGGAGTTTTTCGCGTCCTCAATGCTGGCGAAGATATCGGTCTCAAATATGGTCAGCGGGATGCCCAGGCGCCTGGCCGTCTCCTCCATGGTGCTGCGCTTGTCGTGCGTAAAGCCGGGGTCCATCGCTAGGAAGGACAGCTCAAAGGGAATTTTGCTATAGCGGTACAGCAATTGCAGGCACTTGGCCAGCAGGAAGGAATCCTTGCCGCCGGACACGCAGGCCGCGATGTGGTCGCCGGGCGCAATAAGCCGATACTCCTTCACCGCGCAGACAAAGTACCGCCAGATGGTCTTTCGGTAAGTGGTGGTGATGCCATGCTCAACCAGCTGTGCCAGGTTATCCAATGCGCTCTCCTTATCCGTGAAACTCGGCAGATTATAGCATACCCACTATAGGTATGCTATAATTCGCTTGCGAAAATAACATCGGAGCGATGCTCCGGGGAAGGAATACCGCATGCTGAACGCCTTGGAAACGGTGGCAAGGGAGGCAGGCCGCATGATGCTGGACAGGCAGGAGGCCGCCATCCACCGCAAGGAGGGGCATTATAACTTTGTCACCGAGCGGGATTTGCAAATTCAGGAGTTTTTGCGTGAACGTCTGGCCGCCTTGCTGCCGGGCAGCCGATTCTTCTCCGAGGAGCAGGACAATGAAGGCCTGAGCGACGACCCCACCTGGATTGTGGACCCCATTGACGGCACCATCAACTACATGCGCGGCAGGCGATGCTCCGCCGTGTCAGTGGCGCTGCTGCGCGACCGCAGCCCCGTATACGCCGCAGTATATGACCCGTTTGCCGATGAGATGTTCTCCGCCGAAAAAGGCGGCGGCTGCCTGCTGAACGGTCAGCCCGTGCAGGTATCAGAGACTTCCTACGAGCAGGCGCTGATTACCGTGGGCACCACCCCCTACGAGACGGAGCTGATGCGCCTGGGGATGCAGGCCGCCTATGCCGTCTTGCGAGAAGCAGGCGACATCCGCCGCACCGGCTCCGCCGCGCTGGATTTGGCCTGGGTCGCCTGCGGCCGCACCGATGCCTTCTTTGAGATGCGGCTCTCTCCGTGGGATTTTGCCGGCGGCGCGCTGCTGGTGCTGGAGGCCGGCGGCCGCCTGTGTGACCCGCAGCGGGATGCTGTCAACTATGGGCTTCCCTCCCGCATATTGGCCGCCAATCCCCTGTGCTATCAGCCGGTGCTGGACATCCTGCGCCGGGCCGAGGCCGGCAGCCTTGAGGCGCTGTGAATATCCCGCTGTCGTCCCCTCATGTGCACAGCCAATACTGTGACGGCAAATCCACCGCGGAAGAGATGGTGCAGGCCGCCATCGAGCGCGGGTTTGTCAGCCTGGGCATCTCCAGCCATGCCACGCAGGATTTTGATCCCGGCTACTGCATGGACGCGGCGAATGAGGAGGCCTACATCCGCGAAATCAGCGCCCTCAGGCAGCACTATGAAAATCAAATTCGCCTGTGGCTGGGCATCGAGCGGGACGCGTATTCCAACGCCGACCCCGCCATGTATGACTACGTGATTGCCTCAGCGCACTACCTGCGCCCGGATGGCGATACCTTCAGCGTGGATGGCGATTTGGGCCAGCTGCGCGCAGGCATCGACCGCCATTATGGCGGCAACGGCGGAACCATGGCCATCGCCTATTACGCCCTGCTGGGCTGCTATGTGCGCCGGTCGCGTCCCGATATCATTGGGCACTTTGACCTGGTGATGAAACACAACCGGCAGGGCGAACTCTATGACCCGGACGAGCCGATGGTGATGCGGGCGGCGCTTGCCGCCATGGAGGAGGCCTTTGAGGGCTGCCGCCTGATGGAGGTCAACACCGGCGCGCTGGCGCGCAGCGCGGCAAGAGCGCCCTATCCCAGCCTGACGCTGCTCAAGCATTGGCGTGGTCTGGGCGGCGAGGTGATTCTGTCCAGCGACTGCCACAGCGCCCACCAGATCGACGCCGGGTATGAAGAAGGCCTCCGGCTGATGCGGGAGGCCGGCTATGACCGGATGCAATACCTGGGTACGGCAGAGCGCCTGTTTGAAAC
>CALNAU010000205.1 GCA_937874275.1 uncultured Clostridia bacterium
GCTAACCGCTAACCGCTAACCGCTAACCGCTAACCGCTAACCGCTAACCGCTAACGCCCAAATTCTCACGCTTACCCAATCACCACCAGCCGCTCGTCCACCGGGCGCTTCTGCTCCCGGGGCTTGGACGCGGGGGAGAGGATGCCACCGAACACCATCTGCGCGTGCAGTTCCCACGCCGGGGGCAGGTTGAAGGCGGCCTTCAGCGCGTCATCGGCGATGGGGTTGTAGTGCTGCAGGTTGGCGCCGATGTTGAGCGACGCCAGCTGCATCCACACGGCGTACTGGTGCATGGCGTTGGTGTGCGCGGAAAACAGCGGCACGTTGTTGGCGAACTTGGGGAAGCGCTGCTCCAAATCGCGCAGGATGGCCCCATCCTCAAAGAACAGGATGGTGCCCGCCGCGCGGCGGAAGCCGTTCATCTTGTCCACCGTCTTTTCAAAGGCCGTGGGCTCGGTGAGGGGCTGCACGCAGCTTTGGATGATGTCCCACGCGCGCAGGTGCTCATCGCCCAGCAGCAGCACCAACCGCGCCGTCTGGCTGTTGAAACCGCTGGGCGTGGTGCGCAAAATTTCTGACAGCAGGCCGCGCAGTTCGTCCATTGAAATGGGCAAGATGTCCGACAGGTCGTACAGGCTGCGCCGCTTGTCGGCGGCGGCTTGCAGCGCGTGGAAGTCCGCTTGTTGCATCAGGCATCTCCTTGCGGCTCCGGCTGGGGGCGCTTCACGCCGTCCAGCGGGCCGATTTTTAAAAAGTAGGGCGCGGCCAGCACAAAGGCCACCAGGCATAGCCCGGCCATCGCCAGAAAGCCGCCTGCCGTGCCGCCCGTCCAGCGGCCGATGAAGCCGCCGCCAAAGGTGCCGAACACCCGCGCCAGGCCGTATCCCACCACGGCCAGCAGCATCTGCCCGCCGCTTTTCAGCTCATCGGGCACGGTGTCGTTGATGTACATGGCCATGGCCACGGTAATCACAATGAAGCCGCCGCCGTGCAGAACCTGGCTGATGAGCAGCCACGTGGCATCGGGCGCCAGCCCGGTCATCAGAAAGCGCAGCGTCATCAGCGCCGCCGACATCACCATCAGTCGCCCCACGCCAAAGCGCCGGTACAGCCTGTGGGAAAACAGCAGGAAGGGCAGCTCGCACACGGCGGAGATAAAGTAGCTCAGCCCCAGGTTGCCCGAGGTGCCGCCGGGCAGCGCGGTGAAGTGCAGCGTGAAATAGCTGTAGAAATAGCCCATCGCCAGTTGCAGCGCGATCACCAGCAACAGCAGCTGCTTCATGTGCGGCAGCTTCAGGATGGTGCTGACGGGCACGCGCACCCGCCCGCGCTGGTGGCCCCGCAGTTTGGGCAACACCAGCGCGCTGGCGTACAACGCGGCCAGGGCAATCAGCGTGGCGCAGGGCACCAGGTGAAAGCGCCCTTCAAACAGGCCGGCCAGCAGCAGGTTGGTCACCGCGTAGCCCACGCTGCCCATCAGCCGCACCGGGCCAAAGGGCGCGCTTTGGCGGTGCATGTCCTCCAAGATGATGGAATCCATCATCGGTTGTATGGGCGTGAAAAAGGCGGCGAACAGGCAGCTGAGCGCCATCATCCAGCCAAAGCCGCCGCGCGCCGGGAGCAGGGCAACCAGCGCGCCCGATACCACAATCATGATGGCCAGCGA
>CALNAU010000206.1 GCA_937874275.1 uncultured Clostridia bacterium
AGGGTCTGTTTACGTCGATTTTACATGGATTTCGACTGCCGGTTGCGGTTATTGAGCCGCCAGCTCCCGCGCAATTTCGTACAGCCAATCCTCCTGGCCGCCCACAGCCTCGCGCCGACCGGCCTCGATGATGATGCTGCGGTAGTCTACCCCAAAGCGTTTGGCCGCGCGCTTGGCGTGCAGCATGAAACTGGAATAGACGCCCGCGAAGCCCAGCATCATAGGATCCTGTATGGCAGGCAGGCGCACGCCATGCCGCTCCAGCACCGGGTGCAGCACCTGCACGCAGGCGTCGATACTTTTAAAAAGATCAGCCTTTTTCTTTTGACCGGCGCGCTCCAGCACAGCGACCAGCATCTCGGTGGCGGTGTTGCCCGCCCCCGCGCCAAGGCCGCCCAGGGAGCCGTCGATGTAAGTGGCCCCCGCGTGAATGGCCGCCAGGGAGTTGCCGATGGCCAGCCCCAAATTGTTATGGGAATGGAAGCCAATGGGCACGCTGAGGCGCTCGCGCAGAATGCCAATGCGCTCGCGCACGCCGTCGGGCAGCAGCGCCCCGGCGGAATCGGTGGAATAGACCACATCGGCGCCGTAGGATTCCATTTTCTTGGCCTCCTCCAGCACACGCGCGGCGCTTCCCCGGTGCGCCATCATCAAAAAGCCCACCACGAAGAAGCCCATTTTCTTGGCCTCGGAGATATGCTCGTGGGAGATGTCCGCCTCGGTCACATGGGTCGCCACGCGCACCACGGCGGCCCCCGCCTCCCTGGCCTGCACCAAATCCGGCACCGTGCCGATGCCCGGCAGCAGCAATACAGCAATCTTGGCCCGCTTAGCCGCCTGTGCCGCTGCGCGTACCGCCTCAATTTCGGGTGCCGCAGAGAAGCCGTAGTTGCAGGTGGAACCGGCCAGGCCATCGCCATGGCCCACTTCGATGATATCTATTTGGGCCTCATCCAGGGCTTCTACGATGCGGCGGGTATCCTCCACGCTGAACTGATGGCGCACGGAGTGGCTGCCATCGCGCAGGGTCGTATCGGTGATGATGATATTGCTCATGCTTTCCCCTCCAACAGCTGTCGCGCCTTCGCTTCGGCGATGCGGATGCTGGCCGCGTTGATGATGTCCAGGTTGCCCGCGGTGGGCGGTAGGTAATCGCCCGCGCCCTCCACCTCGACTGCCAGCATGACGATGTCATCCTCCGGGTCGCGCAGGATGGGCCGCATGCGAAAGCGGCATCCGGGCACATAGCTGCGCATGGTGTCCAGGCACTCATCCGCCGCCTTGGTAATGGCCTCCATGTCCACATGCCGCACGCGGCAGTAGATGGTGTTGCTCATGTAGATGGGCGGCTCCGCCGGGTTGAGGATGATGAGTGCGCGCGCCTTGTCTGCCCCGCCCACCTTTTCCAGCGCGGTGCGGGTGGTCTGGGTAAACTCGTCAATGTTGGCACGGGTGCCGGGCCCTGCGCTGAAGCTGGACAGGGAGGAAACCGTCTCCGCGTAATAGACATCCGCCACGCGGTTGATGGCCGCCACCATGGGCGTTGTCGCCTGACCTGCGCAGGTTACCATGTTTACCTCAGGCTTCTGCAGCATGCGCTCGTCCAGGTTGACGGCCGGCACACAGTAGGGGCCCAATGCCGCAGGGGTCAGATCCAGCGTGAATATACCGGCCGGGCTCAGCCGCTTCGCGTTCTCCACGTGGCCCTTAGCACTGGTGGCGTCAAACACAATCTGAATGTCCTTGCCGTGATGCTGCACCAGATAATCCACCCCGTCGGGCGAGGCATCCACCCCCATGTCGCGGGCACGCTGCAGGCCGGGGGATTCCACAATGCCCACCACGCAGGCCAGCTCCAGTACGGGGCTGCGGGATATTTTGATCATCAAATCCTGCCCGATATTACCCGGGCCGATGATGCCAACTTTGACTTTGTTCGTCATCGATACTGCTCCTCGTGTGTCAAAGAAAGTGCGTTACTCAAATCGCGCGCTCAGCATGCCATGCGGACCATAGTCGCATGCAAATACATCGCCGGGCTGTGCCGGCACAGCGGCCGACAACGCGCCAGAAAGCACGATATCGCCAGCGTCCAGCGTGACGCCGTACCTGCCCAGGCAATACGCCAGCCAAGCCACAGCCTGCGACGGGTCGCCCAGCACGGCAGAGCCCTTGCCGCTGTTGACAACGCTGCCGTTGCGGCTGAGCGTCATGTCAATCTCTTTCAAATCGGTCTTCCGTGGGTCTATGCGCTGATCGCTGAGGATATACATGCCGCAGGAGGCGTTATCGGCCACCGTATCCACGATGGTTAGCTTCCAATCCTTGATGCGGCTGCCCACAATCTCCAGCGCAGGCACTACGTAATCCGTGGCTTCCAGAACATCCTCCGCCGTGACTTGGCCACGCAGCGGCCGCTTCAGAATGAAAGCCAGCTCGCCCTCCAGCCGCGGCTGCATGATAGCCCCCTTTGGTATCAGCCCGTTTTGCACCTCCATGGTCTGGTACAGAAAGCCAAAGTCCGGTTGGTCCACGCCCAGGGATTGCTGCATGGCAAGCGACGTCAGGCCGATTTTTTTGCCCGTGATGACCTTGCCCTCCGCCAGCGCCCGATCGCGGTTGATCATCTGGACGCCGTAAGCATCGTCAATGGACAAGCCATCGTAGCGCTTGCTGATTTGCTCGATGGCAATGCCCGTTTTCTCCGCCTGATACAATGCATCAGCAATCTGCCGCAGGCGCTGGGTCTGCGTTGAAGTATTCATGATGCCCTCCTTACCGGCCCCGGTATGATATGGTCCGGTCCGGCCAGGCGGCCGGACCGGATGGTGTTACTTGCGTGTGATGAAGGATTTGACCAGCGTGGCAAAGTCATCGGCCCGCTCTATCTGTGTCCAGTGTCCGCACTGGCCAAAGACGTGCAGCTCTGCCTTGTCAATCAGGTTGATTAGCCGATAGGCGTTGTCCACCGGAATCACCTGATCCTCCCGCCCGTGCACAATGAGCGTTTCATGGGGAATCTGGCGAATCTTATCCTCCGGTGATGCCATGTCCTTCACCGAGTTCTGCCGCGGTGCCGGGAACATGATGCCAAACGCCTCCTGGAAACCGGGCTCGATGCTGGCCTGGTAGCGCACCTGCGCCAACTCTTTGTTCGCGTACTTTTTGTCGTAGCAAAACAGGTTCAGCATGTTGAGCATGTTTTCAGGTGATGGCTGATACCCCCACACGGAGTCCAGCCCATGGGTGATGGGGAAGTCCACGCCCATCGCGCCCATCAGCACCATTTTGCGCACACGGTCAGGGTGCTTGACAGCCATGGCAATCGCCAGCCCGCCGCCAAAGGAGTTGCCAACCAGGTCGGCCTTTTCAATCTTCAAGGCATCCATGAAGGCGACCAGCTGATCGGTCCACAGTGCCATGTTGTAGCGGATGTCCGTGGGCTTGTCGGAGTAACCGAAGCCCAGCATATCCGGCGCATAGCAGTTCGCCACCTCCGCCACCTTGGGCAGCACCAGGCGCCAGTTGGCATACGCCGACACACCGGGGCCGGAACCGTGGATGAAAATCAGGGGATCGCCGGAGCCTTGCTCCAGATAGTTGGTGCGATACGCGCCCGTCTGGACGCTGTTTTGAATTTCAGGCCTGCTCATTGGTTGCTCCTTTCAAGAACGTGGGAAAAGCGAGATCAGGTTAATACGGAGAGGAAGCGCTCGTTGAGCTCCTTGCTGTAGTAGAAAATGCCCTCACCGACATGATCCGCGCTCCACTGGCGGGTGGGGTGATCGGGGAAGTACTCATAGCCGCCGGCATAGGTCTCGTTACGGTTGCCGGAGGGGTCAAAGAAGTAGATGGTTTGACCACGGGTGATGCCGTGCCGCATGGGGCCCGCGTCCACCGAGATGTTGTAGCGGCCCATGATATCGGCCGCACGGCCAATCTCATCCCAGGATTGCAGCTGGAAGGACAGGTGGTGAATCTTGCCCGGCTCCGGATAAGACAGAATGGCCACGTCGTGCCCACGGGTGTTGCCGCTCAGCCAGGTGCAGATGTGCCCGTCGCCCTCAGGCGTGGAGATGTACTCGGTGATGCTCATGCCCACACAATCGGTGAACCAGCGCACGGTTTCGCCCTGATTGGGGCCGCACAGCAGCGCGTGATCCAGACAGGCAACGCCCATGCCATGGGGTTCCTTGTCCCAGGGATGCGGGTTGACCAGCATCGGGTGCACGGCAGCCAGCTCCACTTCCCAATAGAAGCCGATTTTGTGGCCGGTGGGCACGGTGACGAAGGTGATCTCGCCAAAGCCGGGATGACCAGTCATCACATCAACGGGATAGCCGTACTCTTCCTTGCTCTTCTTGGCGATGTTGTCAATGGTCTGCTTGTCCAGAGACTTGAAGCAGAAGAAGTCCAGTCCAGGGCTGTCCGCCCGGCGAAGCACCAGCGAGTGGTGATCAAACTCGTCAAAAGACTTGAGCATGATACGATCTTCCCCAATTTTGCCTACAACGCTCAGGCCCAGGCGGTCGCGATAGTGAACCAGGCTCTCCTCAAAATCCAGTACGCGCAGTTGAACCAATCCAGTTCTCAGAATCCCTGTAAGTGCCATCTTGTGCCTCCTGTCATTTTCTGCCAATGAATGTGGCGTTCAAGTCGCTTGTGGGATAGACCCGGCAAGCAAGGTAGATGTGCTGCTGGCGCTCCTGCTCGTTTAACTCTGCCAGGCTCATGCGTCCCAGGGTGTATTCCCCGCCTGTGACGCGCATTTTGCAGACACCGCAGCCACCGTTGCGACACCCAACCGCCGGATGCTCAGAGGCGCCTTGGCGCGCCATGGCCTGAACAATGCTTTGGCCGGGGTGGCAGATGAATTCGCGAACTTCATCCGCCGATTCAATCCGAAGGGTAAATGACCGTTGCATCGATTCCTAGTGTGCTACATTATAGCACGTCGTTCTTATTTCTGATTGATGTCAGTATACCATGCTTCTAACGGCTGTCTATCCCTTTTGAAAAAAATATTTTGATTTTCTGTTTGGCGGACAATGTACTGGGTACGCGCACAGCAGCAACGGAAAGACCCCGCCATCGCGATGCGAGCGGGGCCAAATAAGCGCAGTTAATGAACAATCAAAAGAATGCAGCAATCCCCTTCGCCGCTTCCCGCAAATCTTCCACCGCCTTGGCGAGGTCGATCTCGTCCTTGCGGTATTTTGGCATGGAGATGCTGATGGCGTGGTGCGCGGCGCCAGCCTTGTCAAAGATGGGCACGCCGATGCAATACAGCCCGTCCTGGTTTTCCTCATCATCGATGCTGAACCCTTGGGCGCGTACGCGGCGCATTTCCTCCCGCAGGCCGTCGGCATCCTCAATGGAGTGGGCTGTCATGGGCGGCAGGCCTGTGCGGGCAGCATACTCCGCCGTGCCCTGTTCCCCCCGCCAGGCCAGAATGGCCTTGCCCACGGCGGTGCAGTGCAGCGGCATCCGGCCGCCCACATCGGAGTGGATGCGGATGGACTTGTTGCTCTCCAGTTTATCCAGGTACACCACGGTGTCCTCCATCGCGCGCACAAAGTGGATGGTCTCGTCGTAGGTGTCGTTCAGGCGCTGCAGATAGGGGCGGGCGTAGC